>JACAED010000098.1 GCA_013389025.1 Hydrogenophilaceae bacterium | reverse complement strand
GGCGATGTAGGCATAGAAGCAGGTGTCGTCGCCGGGAACGTCCTCGATGCGATAGTCGCGGCCCTTGTAGTAGTCCAGGTCGGTCAGCAGGTCGGTCCACACCGTGGTCCAGGTGCCGGTGGAAGATTCAGCAGCCACGGCGGCGGCGGCTTCCTCGCGGTCCACGCCGGCCTGGGGGGTGATCTTGAAAACAGCCAGGATGTCGGTGTCCAGCGGGGTGTACTCGGGCATCCAGTAAGTCTGGCGATATTCTTTCACGCCAGCGTTGTAAGTTTTAACAGCCATTGCAATCTCCTTGTATTGAAGGTCGACCCATCGAAAAGCACAGCGCTTTAGATAGTGGACGAAAGTCTAACCATGGTTAAACATAAACAACATTCAAACATTCTGATTGTTTATATAAGTATTGATTTATGATTAAATGCTGTCATGCTGCATTTAACCCTGCGCCAGTTAAAAGTATTTGAAGCGGTTGCCCGCAACCTGTCCTATTCAAAGGCAGCTCGCGAGTTGCACCTGACCCAGCCCGCTGTTTCCATGCAGGTTCGCCAGCTCGAGGAAAGCATCGGCCTGCCCTTGACAGAACAGCTGGGAAAAAAAATCTTCCTGACCGAAACCGGACGGGAAGTGTTCCACTATAGCCAATCCATCGCCGCCATGCTGGGCGATATGGAAACCGCGCTGACTCGTCTGAAAGGGCTGGAAGAAGGACAGCTAAATATAGCCGTGACTTCCACCGTCAATGCCGTGGCGACAGACTTACTGGCGAAATTTCGCGGCGAGCATCCCAGGGTGTCCATCCATCTGGATGTGTCAAACCGAGAATCGGTGCTTGCGCAACTGGCTGCCAATCGAATTGACCTGGGCATCATGGGGCAGGTGCCGGAGGGCCAGGATCTGGATGCCACGCGTTTCATGGACAACCCGCTGGTGGTCATCGCGCCGCCCAGTCACCCGCTCACGCGAAAAAAACGCATTACCGCCAACGACCTGGCCGCTGAACCCTTTCTGGTGCGCGAGGCGGGCTCCGGCACGCGCGGCGCGATGGAACGTTACTTTGCCGCCAAGGGTCTGGTGATCCATACCAGCATGGAAATGAGCAGCAATGAAGCGATCAAGCAGGCGGTGCAGGCGGGTTTGGGTTTGGGGATCCTGTCCCTGCATACGCTGGAGCTGGAACTGGCTTTGAAGCGTCTGGTGCTGCTCAATGCCGAGGGCTTTCCCATTGTTCGCCATTGGTACATCACGCATCGCGCCGACAAGCGCCTGTCGCCGGTGGCGCAGGCGTTCAAGGAGTTCGTGCTGGGCAGCGCACCAGGGCAGGCGCATGACTGAAATCCGCACACAGGATTTGCTTCGCGCGGTTTTCGGCCACGCCGGCTTCCGCCCGCATCAGGAAGAGATCGTTTCTCATCTCGTCAATGGCGGCGATGCGCTGGTCATCATGCCCACCGGCGGCGGCAAGTCATTGTGCTACCAGTTGCCTTCGCTGGTGCGCGATGGGGTCGGCATCGTGGTGTCGCCGTTGATTGCGTTGATGCACGATCAGGTGGTGGCATTGAAGCAGTTGGGCGTTCGGGCCGAAGTCCTGAATTCGTCACAGACCGCGGAGGAAGCGCGGCGGGTGGAAAACTCGCTCACGGCGGGTGAACTGGATTTGCTCTATGTCGCGCCGGAACGCCTGTTGACCGAACGCTTCCTGACCTTGCTCGATCGCACGAAGATCGCCCTGTTCGCCATCGACGAAGCGCACTGCGTGTCGCAGTGGGGGCACGATTTCCGCCCCGAGTATGTTCAGCTTTCCATCCTGCACGAGCGATTTCCCGGCATACCGCGCATTGCGCTCACGGCCACGGCAGACGCGCCTACGCGGGCCGAGATTGCGCAACGTTTTCACCTTACAAACGCGCGCCATTTCGTTACCGGCTTTGACCGCCCCAACATCCGCTACCACGTGCGCATGGAAGCGGGCGGCGCGCGCGAGGCGCTGTTGCGGTTTATCCGCGAAAAGCATCCGGGCGAAGCGGGCATCGTCTACTGCCTGTCGCGCAAGCGCGTGGATGAAGTCGCGGCCTGGCTTTGTTCGCAGGGGCTGACTGCGCTGGCCTATCACGCGGGCATGGAGGCGGACGGGCGCCGCCGCGCGCAGGAAAGGTTTCTGAATGATGACGGCGTGATCGTGGTGGCGACCATCGCCTTCGGCATGGGCATCGACAAGCCAGACGTGCGCTTTGTCGCGCATCTCAATCTGCCCAAAAGCCTGGAGGCCTACTACCAGGAAACCGGCCGCGCCGGGCGCGATGGCGAGCCGGCCGATGCCTGGATGCGCTACAGCCTGTCCGATGCCATCCAGCTGCAGCGCATGATCGTCGAGTCCGACGCCGATGAAGCGCACAAGCGCATCGAACGGCAAAAACTCGATGCCATGCTGGGTTATTGCGAACTCACTTCCTGCCGCCGCCAGGCGCTACTTGGTTATTTTGGCGATACGCTGCCCGAGCCCTGCGGAAACTGCGACAACTGCCTTGAACCGCCACAAACCTGGGATGCCACCACTGCCGCGCAAAAGGCGCTGTCCTGTGTGCACCGCACCGGCCAACGTTTTGGCATGAATTATCTGATCGACGTGCTGCTGGGAAAGGACAGCGAGCGCATCCGCGACTTTGGCCATGACACGCTCACCACCTTCGGCATCGGTCAGGAACTCGGCGCCAACGAGTGGCGTGCCGTATTCCGCCAGCTGGTGGCGCGCGGCTATCTCTTCGCCGACCATGAAGCGTTCGGCGGATTGCGCCTCACTGATCGATGCCGCCCCCTGTTGCGCGGCGAGGAAACGCTGCAACTTGCCAGGCAGGCCGCGCCCGCAAAACGTGAAAAAAAATCTCGCGGCGGCGAAGCCAAATCCGGCGACCCGCTGTTCGAAGCCCTGCGCCAGCGCCGCCGCGAGCTTGCCCAAAAGCAGGGCGTGCCGCCCTATGTGGTATTCCACGACAGCACCCTTGCCGCGATGGCTGCCGAGCGCCCGCAAACCCTGCACGAATTCGCTGGATTGCCCGGCGTGGGCGAACGCAAACTGGAAACCTATGGTTCGGCGTTTCTGGAAGTCATCCGCACATTCAATCAAGCACAGGGAGAGCAGCCATGGGCATCCTGACCAACATCATTGCCGCTGAAGAAGATGAAATCGAGGCCATCGGCGAATCACTGCACCCCCTGGACGAATGGAGCGGGATAGAACGGCGTGGCATTGATATCGCAAAAATGGCCGTGCTGCATTGCCTGCTGACCGGGGATGATTACGACTATGCGCTCAACCTGTACGAGCCTGCCTACATCAATGACGAAGGCGTGCTGGTGCTGCACATGGCGGATGATGTCCTTGAAAAACTGGCGGACATGGACGAAGAGGCGCTGGAACAGGTCGCGCTGGAACTGGCCGCCACCGAGGCGTATGAACAGGAAGGCTGGAATGCGAACGAAGTGGAGGATTTGATGTTTTCGCTGGCAGAACTGGCACAGCTTGCCGAGTCGCAAGATCAAACCTTGTTTGTGTGGATGCATCCGCTGATGACTTGAAATCTATATTCGCGCCGATTCGCGGATAATACGGGTTTTGTTTTTTCTGATAGTTGAAAAATGGCCCAGTACGTCATGTCCATGCTCCGCGTGAGCAAAATTGTTCCGCCCAAGCGGCAAATCATCAAGGATATTTCCCTGTCTTTTTTCCCCGGCGCCAAGATTGGTCTGCTGGGTCTGAACGGCTCCGGCAAGTCCACCGTGCTGCGCATCATGGCCGGGGCGGACAAGGAATACGACGGCGAGGTGCAGCACCTGGCCGGCATCTCGATTGGCTACCTGCCGCAGGAGCCGCAGCTTGATCCGGACAAGACCGTGCGCGAAGAAGTCGAAGCGGGCATGGGCGAAGTGATGGAGGCGCAGAAAAAACTGGAAGAAGTCTATGCCGCCTACGCCGAGCCTGATGCCGATTTTGACAAGCTGGCCGAGGAGCAGGCGCGTCTGGAAGCCATCATTGCCACGGCCGGTTCGGATACCGAGAACCAGCTGGAGATTGCTGCCGATGCCCTGCGCCTGCCGCCGTGGGACGCGAAGATCGGCCCGCTGTCCGGCGGCGAGAAGCGCCGCGTGGCGCTGTGCAAACTGCTACTGTCCAAACCCGACATGCTGCTGCTGGACGAGCCGACCAACCATCTGGATGCCGAGTCGGTTGAATGGCTGGAGCAGTTTCTTACCCGCTTCCCTGGCACCGTGGTCGCGGTGACGCACGACCGCTACTTCCTCGACAACGCAGCCGAGTGGATTCTGGAACTGGATCGCGGCCACGGCATTCCGTGGAAGGGCAATTATTCGAGCTGGCTGGAGCAGAAAGAAGAACGGCTGGAGCAGGAACAGAAACAGATTGATGCCCACATGAAGGCGATGAAGCAGGAGCTGGAGTGGGTGCGGCAGAATCCTAAAGCCCGTCAGGCCAAGTCCAAGGCGCGGCTTTCCCGCTTCGAGGAAATGAACAGTTTCGAATACCAGAAACGCAACTAGACGCAGGAAATTTTCATTCCGCCAGGCGAGCGCCTGGGCGACAAGGTCATCGAGTTCAACTGCGTGACCAAGTCTTTCGGCGACCGCCTGCTGATCGATAATCTGAGCTTCCAGATTCCGCCGGGCGCCATCGTCGGCATCATCGGCCCCAACGGCGCGGGCAAGTCCACGCTGTTTCGCATGATCCAGGGCAAGGAGCAGCCGGACAGCGGCAACATCGACATCGGTCCCACGGTCAAGGTCTCATCGGTGGATCAGTCACGCGAGGGGCTGGAAAACGACAAGAGCGTGTTCGAGGCGATTTCAAACGGCTCGGATATTCTCTCGGTAGGCAGGTTTGAAATGCCCAGCCGCGCCTACATCGGCCGCTTCAACTTCAAGGGCGGCGATCAGCAGAAAATTGTCGGCAATCTCTCCGGCGGCGAACGCGGTCGCCTGCATCTGGCCAAGACCCTGATCCAGGGCGGCAACGTGCTGTTGCTGGATGAACCCTCAAATGATCTGGATGTGGAAACCCTGCGCGCGCTGGAAGATGCGCTACTCGAGTTCGCCGGCTGCGTGCTGGTGATTTCCCACGACCGCTGGTTCCTCGACCGCATCTGCACGCATATCCTGGCGGCGGAAGGCGATTCGCAATGGACATTCTTCGCGGGCAATTACCAGGAATACGAAGAAGACAAGCGGAAACGCCTGGGTGAAGAAGGCGCCAAGCCCAAGCGGATACGCTACAAGCCAATCACTCGTTGAGCCCGCTTACTGTTTGGGAATTTTGATTTCGCGCTCGATGAAGCTGCCCGCTTCGGCCTTGGTATGGCAGGCCACGCAGTTGGCCTTGCTGGCGATACCCTTGCGTTTCCAGACGTATGTCGGCACCTCGTCGTGCAGATAGCCAAAGTAGCGGGTTTCGGTGAATCGCTGAGGCGCGCTGTTGCCCGGGATGCCGGAAGCGATACGGCTCATCATCATGGTGGCATGGGGTGAATCCGCCGCGTTCTGGGTGAGATAGACCTCGATGCCACTGGCGACTTCCCGCGTGAGACTGGCATCCTCGCCAAAGTGCCGGTCCAGTTCGCCCATCATTTTTTTCCAGGAACGCGCGGGCAAAAGTCCGGCAGGGTAGGCCATGTGGCAGGCCGAGCATTCTTCCTTGGTGGGGCCATGTGTGACCGGCGGGAAAACGGCATCGCCACTGCTGCCCCAACTGGCGGTAAGCAGCAAGCTGCTGCCAAAAATCGTAGCCAGCAGGAGGGTGAGATTTCTTGCGTTGATGCCCATCATTTCACCGACAGCATGTAGGCGATGAAGTCGGCTTTTTCCTGCTCGGTACAGGCGCGCTCCAGCACGTCCTTGCAGTTACGCTTGAACCATTTCTCGACTTTTTCAGGATCGGTAAACCGCTCCTTGTTGGCAACGGGCGCGATGGGTTCGATCAGCTTGTTGGCACGGGTTTTCCCGGTGGCCTTGGGGTTTTCGGTGTGGCAGGTCGTGCAGCTCACGGTTTCGCCATTGGAATGCGCCCGCTTGGCAAAGAAGAATTTTTCTCCGCGGGCGGCAGAACCCTGGCTACCGGATTGATCCTGATACATGACCAACATGGTTTGCGGGGTTGCCG
>JACAED010000066.1 GCA_013389025.1 Hydrogenophilaceae bacterium | reverse complement strand
TCCGTTGTCTGGTTGCTGACCAGCCTTGTTTGCGCCCACGCGGGCGCGGCGAGTTGCAGCATTACCTCTCCTACGCTCAATTTCGGCAGCTACGATCCACTCGCAGGAACAGCAAAGGACAACACTGCCGTTCTCACGGTGAGTTGTACCCGGACCGTCCTGCCATCCGAGGTGGTGAACTACACCCTGACCTCATCCATTGGCAATGGTCCAAACTACGCTACGCGCAGAATGGTGAGCGGTATCGAGATACTGAATTACAACGTTTACCGCAATGCCGCGCGAACCCAGATCTGGGGCAATGGTACAGGCGGAAGCTTCGTAATAACCGGGAGCTTTAACTTGAATAATGCCACGCCACGCAACCGCAACCACACGCTGTTTGGCCGTATTCCGCAGCTCCAGGATGCCGCAGCGGGTGCCTATGGCGATACGCTCGTGGTGACGCTGACATTCTGAAAGAGCCGTTACGCCAGGTTGGGTGCAAGCCATTTTTCTGCCGTGGCAATATCCCACCCCTTGCGGCGGGCATAGTCTTCGAGCTGATCACGGCCAATCTTGGCGACTGCGAAATAGCTGGATTGCGGGTGGCTGAAGTAAAAGCCCGATACGGCTGCGGCCGGCCACATGGCAAAGCTCTCGGTCAGCGTGAGGCCGGTGTGTTCAGTGGTGCGCAACAGTTCGAACAGCGGGCCTTTTTCGGTGTGTTCCGGACAGGCCGGGTAGCCGGGCGCGGGGCGAATGCCACGATATCTTTCTTCGATCAAGTCTTCGTTGCTTAAATTTTCGTCGGCGGCGTAGCCCCAGAATTCCTTTCTTACCCGTTGGTGCAGATATTCGGCGAAGGCTTCAGCCAGCCGGTCTGCCAGTGCCTTGAACAGGATGGCGTTGTAGTCATCGTGGGCATTTTCGAATTCGGCGAGTTTGGTATCGAACTGGCCGCCTCCGGCGGTGACGGCAAATGCGCCGATGTGGTCATTCACGCCGCTTTCCTTGGGCGCGATGAAATCGGCCAGACACATATTCGGCCGGTCGAGCGGCTTTTCCATTTGCTGGCGCAGGTTGTGCCAGGTCATCAATGTGCCCGTGCGGGATGCATCGGCATAGATCTCGATGTCGTCGAAGTTGACGGTGTTGGCCGGGAAGAGGCCGATGACGCCGTGCGCGGCGAGCCATTTTTCATCGATGATCCTTTTTAACATGGCCTGGGCATCGGCAAAGAGTTTTTTGGCTTCTTCGCCGACGATTTCATCATCGAGGATTTTCGGATAGCGCCCGGCCAGCTCCCAGGTCTGGAAAAAAGGCGTCCAATCGATGAAGGCGGCGATGGCTTTCAAATCATGGTCGCGAAACACATGGATGCCGGGTTGTTTGGGGGCGGGCGGCGTGTAGTGCTGCCAGTCGGTCTTGAAGCCGCGTTCGCGCGCGGTTTTCAAATCCAGCAGCTTGCGCGCCTCGCCGCGTCCGGCATGCTGTTCGCGTATTTTGGCGTAGTCGGCCTTGACCTCGGCGACGAAGGCATCGCGCAGGTCGCGCGAGATCAGCGAACTGGCCACGCCCACGGCGCGCGAGGCATCCGGCACCCAGACGACAGGGTGCGCGTAGTTGGGCTCGATCTTGACGGCGGTGTGTGCACGCGAAGTCGTCGCGCCGCCGATCAAGAGCGGCTGTGTCATGCCGCGCCGCTGCATTTCCTTGGCCACATTCGCCATTTCCTCCAGCGAAGGGGTAATGAGGCCGGAAAGGCCGACAATGTCTGCGCCTTCCTTCTCGGCGGTATCGAGTATGACCTCGGCAGGTACTATCACGCCAAGGTCGATGACCTCGAAGTTGTTGCATTGCAGCACCACGCCAACGATGTTCTTGCCGATATCGTGCACATCGCCCTTGACGGTCGCCATCACGATCCTGCCGTTGTTCTGCGCGCCGCCCGCGGCCTTGGTGGCTTCGATAAAGGGCATCAGATGCGCCACCGCCTGCTTCATCACGCGGGCGGATTTGACGACCTGCGGCAAAAACATTTTGCCCGCACCAAATAGGTCGCCGACCACGTTCATGCCGGCCATCAGCGGGCCCTCGATGACCTTGAGCGGATGATCGACCTTGAGCCGTGCTTCCTCGGTGTCCTCGATGATGTGGGTGGTGATGCCTTTTACCAGCGCATGCGATAGCCGCTCCTCGACCGGGGCAATGCGCCAGGCAGCGTCTTCGACGCCGGACTCATCCTTTTTCCTGCCGCGAAACTGCTCGGCAAATTCCACCAGCCGATCGCCGGCATCGGGCCGACGGTTGAGCACCACGTCTTCCACCAGCGTGCGAAGCGTTGGTTCCAGTTCGTCGTACACGCCCAGCATCCCGGCGTTGACGATCCCCATGTCCATGCCGGCCTGAATGGCGTGATAGAGGAACACAGTGTGGATGGCCTCGCGCACATGGTCGTTGCCGCGGAAGGAGAAGGATACGTTGGACACGCCGCCGGACACTTTCGCGTGCGGCAGATTCTGCTTGATCCAGCGCGTGGCCTCGATGAAGTCCACCGCGTAATTGGCGTGTTCCTCGATGCCGGTGGCGATGGCAAAAATGTTCGGGTCGAAAATGATGTCCTCGGCCGGGAAGCCGACCTCATCCACCAGAATGCGGTATGCACGCTCGCAGATTTCAATCTTGCGCTTGAATGTGTCAGCCTGGCCAGCTTCGTCGAAGGCCATGACCACCACTGCCGCACCGTAACGCATGGCCAGCCTGGCTTCGTGCCTGAACTTGTCCACGCCCTCTTTCATCGAGATGGAATTGACGATGCACTTGCCCTGGGCGCATTTCAGACCGGCCTCGATGACTTCCCACTTGGAGGAGTCGATCATGATCGGCACGCGGGCGATGTCCGGTTCCGAGGCGATGAGATTGAGAAAGCGCACCATCGCCGCCTTGGCATCGAGCATGCCCTCGTCCATGTTGATGTCGATGACCTGGGCACCGTTTTCCACCTGCTGACGGGCGACTGCCAATGCGTCTTCGTAGCGGCCTTCCAGAATCATTTTGGCGAAGGCACGGGAGCCGGTGACGTTGGTGCGCTCGCCGACGTTGAGATACAGGTCGCCGGGACACAGGTTGTAGGGTTCAAGGCCCGACAGCCTCAGGCAGGGCGTGATGTCCGGGCGCTTGCGCGGCGGAAGGCTGGCAACGGCTTTTGCCATGGCCTGGATGTGATCGGGCGTAGTGCCGCAGCAACCGCCCAGAATATTCAGGAAACCCGACTGTCCCCACTCACGCACGGCATCGGCCATCTGTTGAGGTGTTTCATCGTAACCGCCGAAGGCATTCGGCAGCCCGGCGTTGGGGTGAGTGGAGACGTAACAGTCAGCCACGCGCGACATTTCGGCGACAAAGGCGCGCATCTGTTTGGGGCCCAGTGCGCAATTCAGGCCGACGGAAAACGGCTTCACATGCCGCACCGAGTTCCAGAACGCTTCGGTGGTCTGTCCCGAAAGCGTGCGCCCTGATGCATCGGTGATGGTCCCGGAAATCATTACCGGAATTCGCGCGTCTGGGCGAGTAGCAAAAAACTGCTCGATGGCAAACAGCGCCGCCTTGGCATTGAGCGTATCAAAAATGGTTTCCACCATCAGCATGTCGACACCGCCTTCGATCAGCGCATCGATCTGCTCGGTGTAAGCCTCGACCAATTCGTCGAAAGTGATGTTGCGTGCGCCGGGGTCGTTGACACTGGGCGAAATGCTTGCGGTTTTCGACGTGGGCCCGAGGATGCCCGCGACAAACCGCGGCTTGTCCGGCGTGGAGAACTTGTCCGCCGCTTCGCGGGCCAGTTTGACTGCCGCCAGATTGATTTCGCGGGTCAGTTCGCCCATGTGGTAATCGGCAAGCGAAATGCACTGAGCGTTGAAGGTATTGGTTTCGATGATATCCGCATCGGCAGCGAGATATTTTTCATGAATCTCGCGGATGACATGTGGACGGGTCAGGCTCAGCAGGTCGTTGTTGCCCTTGATGTCGTGCGGCCATTCGGCAAAGCGCTCGCCCCGGTAGTCTTCATCCTTCAGGCCATATCCCTGAATCATCGTGCCCATGGCGCCATCCAGGATCAGGATGCGCCGGGAGATCGCTTCTTTCAGCAGGGCAGTGCGTGACATGGGATGAGAAAAACCGGGCAAAGAAGCCTATTATAAGGTTTCAAGTCACTTTGCCCCGATCCAATGAAGCACCTTCAACCCAAAGAAGCGTTCGAGTTTTTGCAGGCCAACCCCAATGCCGTGCTGATCGACGTGCGCTCGGAAATGGAATACCTGTTTGTCGGCCATCCCAAGGACGCGCTGCTGATTCCCTGGCAGGATGGCGAGTATTTCGACATCAACCCGGATTTCCTTGGCCATGTGCGCAAGGCATCCAGCATCAATCGTCCAGTCGTATTGATCTGCCGTTCCGGCAATCGCTCAAAAATCGCTGGCGAGTTCCTTGAAAAGAATGGCCTGCCGGAGGTCTACAACGTCCTGCACGGCTTCGAAGGCGATCTCGATGCCCAGCGCCGTCGGGGAACGGTCAACGGCTGGCGGTTTGAAGGCCTGCCCTGGGAACAAACCTGATCCGGCGCATTCACAGGTACGATAATTGCAAACTTCAGTTCCGTGAAGTTTGCCCAACGTTTTTTTGGATGTTACCTGTCTATCCATGATTAAAAAATCTCTCATGATTTTCCTGCTGGCGATTTCGCCAGTGCTTACTTCCCTTGCCGCGGACCGCGCCGAACTGGCTTCCCGCTATTACGAGGATGCCCTTGTCCGAATGGAAAAAAAGGACGTCAAGGGTGCCATCGTCCAGCTCAAGAATGCCCTGCAGCAGGACAGCAAGATGCTGCCCGCTCTCGTGCTGTTGGGCAAGGCCTACCTGCAGGATGGCGCACCGCTTGGGGCGGAGCGTGTCCTGGCCGATGCGGAACGCCTGGGGGCGGATCGCTCGGAGATCATTGCCATGCAGGTCGAGGTCTTCAATCTGCTGGGCAGAAACAAGGAGCTGCTGGAGCGCTTTTCGCCAGACGGTCTGCCTCCCGGGATCAAGTACAAGGTTCTGGTGACGCGTGCCTATGCGCAGATGGATCTGGGCGAGGAGCAGATCGCGATCCGGTATCTGGAGCAGGCCCGGCAGATCGACCCGAACAATGCTTCCGCAATTGTCGCGCAGTCCATGGCCTATCTGCGGATGAACAGAATGGGGGACGCCAAATCGATGGCGGACATGGCGATCGCCAGGCAGCCCGCCGATCCTTCGGGATGGAACATGCTGGGATCGATTGCACATGCACAGGGCAATGTGGATGCCGCGCTGTCCGGTTATGGCAAGGCGTTGAGCCTGAAGGAAGATTATCTGGATGCATTGATTGGACGCGCTTCCCTGCTGCTGGACCTCAACCGGAATCAGCAGGCGGAAAAGGATGTGGCCGTTCTGGTGCGCAAATTTCCGGATGATCCGCGAAGCACCTACCTGAATGCCTTGTTGTCGAGCCGGCAAGGCAAGCCGGATGTGGAGATTCGCAATTTAATGCTCAAGGCAACCAGTTCGCTGGATGCCTTGCCGTTCCAGGCGGTATCCACCCGACCGCAGTTTTTGCTTCTCGGGGGGGTATCGCATTACAGCCTGGGGCAATACGAAAAGGCCAAGACCTACCTTGGCGCCTATCTCAAGAAATTCCCGCAGCACATGGGTGCCCGGAAAATCTATACCGCCATCCTGATGGCCGAGAAAGAATATGCCCGTGCCATTGCCTTCCTGGAAGGGCCGGCACGAGCCAGGCCCAACGATCCACAGGCCTTGTCCATGCTGGCTTCGGCATACATGGCTTTGGGAAGGCATGAAAAGGCGGTTTCCCTGCTGGAGCAGGCTTCGGAAATGTCGGGGGGCTCCGCACCGGACATCAGCGCGAATTTCGGCTTGAGCCTGATCGGGACGGGCCAGATAGACCAGGGCGTCGCCCAGTTGCAAAAGGCTTATGCAAAACAGCCAGGCGGCGCGCGTTCGGGCATTCCGCTGGCCATCATGTATCTCAAAAAGGGCCAGCACAAGGCGGGTATTCAGGTCATTCAGTCCATACTTAAAAAGGACCCCGGAAATCTTACAGCCCTGAACTTGTTGGGGGTTGCCAAGGGTCTGTCAGGCGATCGCAAGGGCGCGCGCCAGGTTTACGAACAGTTGCTTGCCAAGGATGGAACATTCTATCCCGCGAGGCTCAATCTGGCACGGCTCGACCTTTTTGAAGGCAAACCCGAAGAAGCCAGGAAAAGACTGCTTCAAGTTATCAGTGACCAGCCGAGAAATCTGGATGCGCATTTCGAAATGGCCCAGCTTGAGCTTTACAACAAGCGTTCCCAGGAAGCCATCCGCTGGCTTGAAAAGGCCCGTTCCTTCAATCCCAATAACCTCAGGCCCAGTCTGATGCTTGTAGAGCTGTATCTGGAAATCGGCGATGCCCAGAAAGCCCTGGATGTGGCCAAGGATGCCCAGGCGGGCAATCGGGACAACCTGCAGGCCTTGACCGCGCTGGGGCGTGCCTATCTTGCGGTGGGAAATCGCGGACTGGCCAGGGAAAACTTCCGCAGAATTACCCAGGTGGCCGGATTTGATGCCGACTGGCAGCAAAAAGTGGCGCAAATGCAGATTGGTGCGAGCGATTACGAAGGAGCCCGTTATTCCCTGGACAAGGCCTTGGTAGGCAGGCCCGGGTATTATCCCGCCCTGCTGCTCAAGGCCAGGCTGGATCTGTTTTCAGGCAATCTCGACGCAGCGGAACAGCAGGCACAAACCCTTGCCGGACAGAATCCGCGCAAGGCGGACGTGCAGCAGCTGCTCGGAGACATCGCCATGCAGCGGCAACGTTATAACGATGCCGTTTCTGCCTATCGAAACGCCTTCAATCTGGAAAAAAACACGGCAAGTGCCATCAATGTATATCGGGCTTACAACCGGTCCGGAAACAATGCCGAAGCACTGGCATTCATCCAGTCCTGGATTCGCAGCAATCCTGCCGACACCAATGCACGGCGTGCCTTGGCGCAGGCGCATGTGGAATTGGGGCAGCTTGAACAGGCGCAGCAACAATATGAGCTACTCGTCAAAAAACTGCCCAGGGATGCAGGCATTCACAATGACCTGGCTTACGTCATGCTCAAGCGGGGACAGTCCGGCGCCCTGGCAGTGGCGGAAAAGGCTTATCAACTGGAACCCGGCGATGCAAATGTCGCGGATACCTATGGCTGGGCATTGGTGGTGGCAGGACAGGTGGAAAAGGGATTACGTTATTTGAGGGAAGCTCAGGTTCGCGCACCCAAGAATCCCGATATCCGATTGCATCTCGAAGAAGCCCTGAAACGCAAGGCTGAGGGGAGATGAATTGTTGACGATTGGTTAACCAGGTTCATGATGGTTAGCGAGCTTTGTCGATTTTTTTTACACTGTCCGCTTCCAGAAACACTTTAATAGCTTCTTGTTAAAAGTAAGTCCTTGAAATATATATACAAGGATGGCAGTGGTATATGTCTTGCTTTATACAAAGGCGACAACAAGACAGATTCGCAAGGAAAACAAAATGAGCAAAACAATCTGGCAAAAACCGGCTGCAATTGGGGCACTGGCCATGGGGTTGACCTTGCTGGCTGGTTCCGCGCATGCAACCTACTCGCATAATTGCGGGGGTGGCGGGAGCAGCAATCCGGACTGTTATACCTGGACCTTCGATTCCCAGCAGGATGTTTACAACGGCGTCAAGGGAACACCCATCAGCAATCCGGCTGTGACGGCATCTGTAAAGGGTTGGTCCAATACGGGTACAGGTGGCTTGCTTGAAACGGCCTATATCGGTTCTTACAGCGGTGGCATGGGAGTAACCAATGAAGCCGAGTCCGGGACGAGCCCCAACCATGCAGTAGACAATTATGGAAAAATCGATTCCATCCAGTTTTCGTTCAGCGAAGCGGTGAACTTGGATTCTTTTTATACCGCTTATGTCAGTGGCGATTCCGATTTTACGGTACTGGCCTATTTGGGCGCTGGCACCCCAACCTTGGCAGGCAAGACCTACTCGCAATTGCTTTCCGATGGATGGAGCAAGATTGGTGATGGAAGCGCTACACATGGTGGCGCGGGTCATTATGGAAGTGACCTCAATAAGGGCAACAAGAGTTTTGAGAATAACGTATGGTCGAGTTTTTGGCTGATCGGTGCGCTCAACACCACCATCGGCGGGATCAATGACGGTACATACGATTATTTCAAACTCCTGTCCGTTGCCGGTTGCGACTGCTCTACCGCACCGCCCGGCACACCCGGCTGTGGTGGCGGTTGCATACCCGGCACGCCCGGTTGTGGCGGTGGCGTACCCGAGCCCGGCACGCTTTTGTTGATGGCGATCGGCTTGTTGGGCCTGACCTACTACAACAAGCAACGTCCTCAAGCACAAGTCTGATCAATCTGCAGAGCAACAACCTTGTAAACCCCGCCAGATTGCGGGGTTTTTGTTTGTTAAATGCTTCAGCCCAGGCTGATGCCCAGCGCCTTGCCGATGAAGTAGGTCGCTGCCCCTGCCAACCCGCCGATCAGCATCATGCGCAGGCCGCCATACACTGCCTGCCGCCCGGTAAACAGGCTCAGTAATGCGCCCACGCCGAACAGGGCCCCGCCGGTCAGGCCGATGCTGAGCACGAGCGGGTCGTTGGCAAGACGTATGGCGTAAGGCACGAGGGGGATGAAGGCGCCGGCGGCAAATGCCGTGAACGAGGCAGCCGCGGCTTTCCAGGGCGAACCCAGTTCGTCGGGATTGAGGCCCAGCTCTTCCCGCGCCAGCGTATCCAGCGCGCGTTCCGGGTCTTGCAGCAGCCGGTTGGCCAGGCTCTCTGCTTCGGCCTTGGGAATGCCCTTGGCAGCATAGATCAATGCCAGTTCGGCAGCTTCTTCCTGCGGGTACTGTTCCAGTTCCTCGCGTTCCAGGCCGATCTGGTATTCGAACATTTCGCGCTGGGAGCGCACGGAAACATACTCGCCTGCCGCCATCGACAGCGCACCGGCCAGCAGCCCGGCCGAACCGGTAAGCAGAATGACGCCGTGATCCGCTGTGGCGCCGGCCACGCCGAGGATCAGCGCGGCATTGGACACCAGTCCGTCGTTGACGCCGAATACCGCCGCGCGCAGGGTATTGCCCGCGCCGGAGGTTCTATGCCTGCCGCCGATTTCTTCGCGGCTGACCGGCATGCGGTGCGGCAGTGGCGAGGTATAAAGTGACATGCCGCGCACTTTCATGGCCGCTAGCACAGGCCGCAGCGTACGCGGGCTAAAGGTTTGCGTCAGTCGCGCAACCAGACGGGTACGCAGGCTGGGACGGAAAACCTCGGGCAAGGGCTGGCCCTGTTTGGCTAGCAGGTCGGCCCAAATGCTGGCTTGCGCTTCAGCCGCCTCTGCAAGCTCTTCAAACAAGGCTTGCCGGGGTGTGCCGGATTCGGCACGAGCGACTGCGCGGTAGAGATAGGCCGAGCTTTTTTCCTCGGCCCAGCCTTCAAGCGCGTGATGATTGTCGGACATCGTTCAGGCTCCGGAAAAAGCGCGCCGGTACTGGATGGCCTCGGCGAGATGATGTGACTGGATGCGGGATTCGCCCGCCAGGTCAGCCAGCGTCAGGGCCAGCTTGAGGATACGGTGATAGGCGCGTGCAGACAGGTTCAGCCGTGCGATGGCCTGTTTGATGAGGGTGGCGCCGGCTTCATCGAGCGTGCACAACGCATCGATTTCCTTCGGACCCACTGCGGCATTGGGCTTGCCCTGGCGGGCGAGCTGCCTTTCGCGCGCGCGGCTGACGCGGTCGCGCACGGCTGCACTGGGTTCGGCAGAGGTTTTTGCCATCAATTCTGCCTGCGGCAGAGCCGGCACGTCGATCTGGATGTCGATGCGGTCGAGCAGCGGTCCGGAGATTTTGCCGCGATAGCGCGCGATCTGATCCGGCGTGCAGCGGCACTTGCCGTTGTAATGGCCGAGATAACCACAGGGACAGGGGTTCATGGCGGCGATGAACTGAAACCGCGCGGGAAATTCGGCTTGCCGCGCCGCGCGGGAAATAGTGATGTGGCCGGTTTCCAGCGGCTCGCGCAAGACCTCCAGCACCTTGCGATCAAACTCGGGTAATTCATCCAGAAACAGCACGCCGTGATGCGCGAGCGAAATTTCCCCAGGGCGAGGATTGCCGCCGCCACCGACCAGCGCAACCGCAGAAGCCGTGTGATGCGGCGTGCGGTAGGGGCGCTGCCGCCAGGACGAGAGTTTGAACCCGCCATTGAGCGACTGCACGGCCGCAGCGGCCAATGCTTCTTCTTCCGTCATGGCCGGCAAAATACCGGGAAAGCACGAAGCCAGCAGCGACTTGCCCGTCCCCGGCGGGCCGGACATCAGCACCGAATGCGCGCCGGCGGCGGCGACTTCCAGCGCGCGCTTGGCGCTGGTCTGGCCTTTCACGTCGGCAAAGTCGGCATAAACGGGTTGACACATCGGGTTGTCCGGCTGTGGCCGCGGCAATGTTTCTTGTCCAACGAGATGCGCGCAAACCTGGGCAAGGGATGTTGCAGCCAGCACGTCGGCCCCTTCCACTAGCGCCGCTTCCTGTGCCGAAGCTTCTGGCAGTATCAAAGGGCGTCCGCTGGCTTTGGTGGCCAGTGTCATGGCCAGTGCGCCACGTATGGGACGCAACTCGCCGGTCAGCGCCAGCTCGCCGGCATATTCGTATCGGTTTAGTGTTTCTGCAGGGAGTTGCCCGGATGCGGCCAGAATGGCAAGGGCAATGGGCAGGTCGAAACGCCCGGATTCCTTGGGCAGATCGGCCGGGGCCAGATTGACGGTGATGCGCCGCGCAGGAAATTCATAACCGGTATTCTGGATCGCGGCTCGCACGCGGTCGCGCGCCTCCTTGACTTCCGTTTCCGGCAAACCGACCAGGGTGAATGAAGGCAACCCATTGGCAAGGTGCGCCTCGACATGTACCACCGGTGCCGCAAGCCCCTCCAGGGCGCGGCTTATCAGTACCGTAACAGCCAATTAATCCTGTGCCGCCTGGCCGCGGGCTTCGAGTTCCTTCAGCCGGGCCTCGAGTTGAGTGAGTTTTTCGCGGGTGCGTGCCAGTACCTGGGCTTGTACATCGAATTCCTCGCGGGTGACCAGATCCAGTTTGGCCAGCCAGCCAGCCAGTCCGGCCTTTAGATTCTTTTCCAGATCACGTGCGGGCGATTGACGAAAAACCTCGCCGAGTTTGTTTGCAATGTCATCCAGAGTAGGTATCGCGGGTTTCATGGCGTGCTCCGATCAAATTGCGTTAAGTGTAGCAAAGGCGGACAGATTTCCGCCGACCCCGGTCTGCACATCTTGAGTGCGCATATGATTTTATGGTGCCCCATAAAAGTGCGGCATGAAGCTGAATAATTGGGTCTTGAATGTATAACTAGTTGATTAATAATGAGTTAATTAATTGGCACAAGCTGTGCTGTAACAGATGCGCAATGTTGCATTCTCTTTAAATTAAAGGATTAACCCATGAAAAAACTTTCGCTGTTGCTGATGATGACACTGGGCGCTCCACTGGCTGTGCAGGCGGCCGAGGAAAGCCCGCATAGTCTTACTGCCAATGTGGGCTTGTATAGCAACTACATTTTCCGGGGGATTTCACAAACCGGGGGTGATCCTGCCATTCAGGGCGGTTTTGATTATTCGCACAAGAGCGGGTTTTACCTGGGTACATGGGCTTCCAATGTGGGCTGGATCGAGGACTACCAGGGCTACAACTCGGGCAATCTGGAAATCGATCTTTATGGAGGCTACCGCAATAGCATTGGTGATACGGGCATCGGTTATGACATTGGCGCAGTCAAGTATTTTTATCCCGGAAGCAAACCCGCTGGTTTGACCGAAGCCGATACAGCCGAACTTTATGCAGCCGTGAGCTGGAAATGGTTCACCGTGAAGTACTCCTATGCCATCAGCGATGCAGTCTTTGGTTTTGGTAAACCTACTGGTGCCTTTGATGCGGATGGATCGAGTTACCTGGACATTTCAGCGAGCCTCCCCATTGGGGAAACCGGCCTGACTGTGGGCGCTCATTGGGGAACCTTTGAATTTGAGAACTACAGCGCTCAGGACTACGACGATTGGAAAGTGAGTTTGACCTACGACATGGGCAAGCTCTCCAACACTTTTTCCGGTATGACGCTTGGGGTGGCATACAGCGATACTGACACCGCTGGTGGAACGGGTGCGCCGTTCTCGGCCCCATGGACAGATGGTAACGGCCAGGATCTTGGAGAGGGCGCTACGACCGTCTGGATTTCCAAGGCATTCTAATTTCCGAACTGTACAGGGCGGTGCTGCATCGCCCTGCAATCCAAACAAACCGGAGGCAACATGAAATTTGTTACGGCAATCATCAAGCCCTTCAAACTCGATGAAGTGCGTGAAGCCTTGTCCGCCATGGGCGTATCAGGCTTGACCGTCACCGAGGTGAAGGGTTTCGGGCGGCAGAAGGGCCACACCGAACTCTATAGGGGGGCAGAGTACGTTGTGGACTTTCTGCCCAAGATCAAGCTGGAAATCGGCATTCAGGACGATTTGCTGGATCGCGCCATCGAAGCCATTTCCAAGGCGGCGGGCACGGGCAAGATCGGCGACGGCAAGATCTTCGTGTTCGATCTTGAACAGGTTGTTCGTATCCGCACCGGCGAGTCCGGTCCGGAAGCGCTGTAAGGGGAAACGAAAATGAACAAATGGTTAGCAAGTCTGGGATTGATCCTGTCGCTGGGGTTGGCTGCGCCGGTTTGGGCTGAAGAACCTGCCGCAGCGCCTGTGGCTGAAGCCGCTGTCGAGCAAGCCGCGGTGCCTGCGGAAGCCGCACCGGCAGAGGTAGCCGCGCCTGCAGCAGAAGCCGCTCCAGCCGAGGCTGCCGTCGAAGAGGCGGCCCCCGCTGCACCTCCCGCGCCCAACAAGGGCGACACCGCCTGGATGCTGGTCGCGACCATCCTGGTCATCATGATGTCGATTCCGGGTCTGGCGCTGTTCTACGGCGGTCTGGTTCGCAGCAAGAATATGCTGTCTATCCTGATGCAGGTGTTCTCGATCTTCGCGCTAATCACGGTGTTGTGGGCGGTGTATGGCTACTCGCTCGCCTTCACGCAGGGCAACGCCTTCTTCGGTGGATTCGACCGCTTCCTGCTGTCGGGTATCTTCGATCCAAAAACGGGCGCCGTGGCGAATGGCGCGACCTTCAGCAAGGGCGTGTACATACCCGAATTCGTGTTTGTCGCCTTCCAGGCCACGTTTGCCGCGATTACCGTCGCGCTGGTGGTGGGCGCATTCGCGGAGCGCATGAAGTTTTCGGCCGTGTTGCTCTTTTCCGCGCTGTGGTTTACCTTCGCCTATGTGCCGATGGCGCACATGGTGTGGTTCTGGCCCGGCCCGGATGCGTTTACCGACGCAGCCGCAGCTGAAGCCGCAGTGGCAGCCTCGGGCTTCCTGTTCCAGAAGGGTGCGCTCGATTTCGCGGGTGGCACAGTGGTGCACATCAACGCCGCCGTGGCGGGGCTTGTCGGTGCTTTCGTGGTCGGCAAGCGCATCGGTTATGGCAAGGAAGCTCTGACGCCTCACAGCCTGACCATGACCATGATCGGTGCATCGCTGCTGTGGGTGGGCTGGTTCGGCTTCAACGCGGGTTCCGCACTGGAGGCGGGCGGCACGGCCGCACTGGCTTTCGTCAATACGCTGAATGCCACGGCTGCCGCGGCACTGACCTGGACCTTGGCTGAATGGATGCTCAAGGGCAAGCCCTCCATGCTGGGCGCGGTTTCCGGCGCGGTGGCGGGTCTGGTGGCCATTACCCCGGCCGGTGGCTGGGTGGGGGTGGGCGGTGCGCTCATCATCGGCGCGCTGGCTGGCGTGATCTGCCTGTGGGGGGTGACGGGCCTGAAAAAGATGCTGGGCGCGGACGATGCGCTGGACGTATTCGGCATCCATGGCATCGGCGGCATCCTGGGCGCATTGCTGACAGGTGTGTTCAATACCTGGAGCATGGGCGGCACCGGCATCATCGACTACGTCAACAACACCATCGTCGATACTTCCATTGGCTCCCAGGTGTGGATCCAGGCTCAGGCGGTTGGTACGGCCATCGTCTGGTCGGGCGTCGTGGCTTTCATCTGCTACAAGCTGGTCGATCTCACCATCGGCCTGCGCGTGCCGGAAGAAGAGGAACGCGAAGGTCTGGACACGACCCAGCACGGCGAGCGCGCCTACACCATGTAATGTGCCAGGTGGTTTACCGCAAATCAGGGCGCCTTCGGGCGCCCTTTTTTTGGCGCCCTGTTTGGTATGACGCGCCCTTTTTTATTGTCCCCTGTCCGGGTTTTCGTTACGCTTGCGGTCAGGAGAGAAAACAACATCAATGAAATTCACCCCGCAACAATTCCGCGACTGGAAAACCAAGCGCATCACCCTGCTTGGCATGTCCGGTGTCGGCAAGACGCATATCTCGTCGATGCTGCGCGAGCACGACTGGTTCCATTTTTCCGGCGACTATCGTATTGGCACCCGCTATCTGGATGAACCGATCCTGGATCTCATCAAGCAGCAGGCGATGCAGGTGCCGTTTCTGCGCGACCTGTTGCGCAACGACTGGATCGACATCAAGAACAACATCAAGATTCACGACCTGGGTCCGGTGCTGACCTATGTCGGCAAGCTGGGCGGGCCGGATTGGGGCGGGTTGTCGCTGGAGGATTTTTCACGCCGCCAGGCCGCCTACCGCGAGGCGGAAATCGCCGCCATGCGCGATGTGCCCGAGTTTATCCGCAAGGGTCAGTAAATCTACGGCTATCCGCATTTTGTCAATGACGTGGGTGGCAGCCTGTGTGAACTGGACGAGCCGGGTGTGATCGAGCTGCTTGCTGAGCATACGCTGATTCTGTACATACAGACCACGACACGTGAAGAAGAGGAAACCCTGATCCGCCGCGCGCAAAGCGATCCCAAGCCGCTTTATTTCCGTCCGGCATTCCTGGCTGAACACCTGCCGGTTTATATGCAGGAAAAGGGTGTCGACTATGTCGCGCAGATCGAGCCTGATGATTTCGCGCGCTGGATATTCCCGCGCCTGTTTCATTCACGCATTCCACGCTATGAAGCGATTGCCGGGCCGCATGGCTATACCGTGACGTCGCGCGAGGTGTCACAGGTTAATGATGAGCAGGATTTTCTGGCACTCGTCGAAGACGCGATCGCGCGCAAGGGTTGAGAGATGTCTGAAAAAGCGAATCGAACGCAGAGAGGCAGAGACGCAGAGAAAACTTCCAGGAAAATTCCGGAAAGACAACTCCTGGTTTCATCCTTGCAAGTGTGGCGAAGTAGACCAAATGCTTTCCACCACATGGATTTCAGTGTTGCCAAAGCAACGAATATCCCAAGAAAGGGGCGATTGCAAAAACTCATTATGATTTTCTCTGCGTCTGTGCGTCTCTGCGTTAAAGGTTTTTTTGTTCGTTTTGCAGCGGAGGGCAGGCATGCCGCTGGTCGCGCATAACGAGCTGCCCAGTTTCACCCGCCTGAGGGAGGAAGGTGTGACCGTGCTTGCACGCGAACGTGCCGCGCATCAGGAAATCCGCGAACTGCATGTGGGACTCCTGAACATGATGCCAGACGCGGCGCTGGAAGCGACCGAGCGCCAGTTCTTCCGGCTGGTGGGCGAGAGCAATCCCATCGCGCAATTCTATGTGCATCCTTTCACCATCCCGGCATTACCCCGCGGCGAAGCCGGCCAGGCGCATATTGACCGTTACTACGAAAGCTTCGACCGGATCCGCGAGCAGGGACTGGATGCGCTGATTATCACCGGCGCCAATGTCACGCATGCCGACTTGTCAGAAGAGCCGTTCTGGAATCCGCTGATTGAAGTCATCGACTGGGCCTGGGACAACGTGACATCGACCCTGTGCTCATGCCTGGCCACACATGCCGTGATGCAGTTTCGGTATGGCCAGAAGCGGGTCAAGCAGTCCAGGAAAGTGTGGGGCGTGTTTGAACACCGGGTGACCGACAAGCATCATCCTCTGGTGAGCGACGTCAATACGCGCTTCGATGTGCCGCATTCGCGCTGGAATGATGTGTCGCGCGCGCAATTCGAGGCGGCAGGACTGCATGTGCTGGCCGAAAGCGACACGGCGGGTGTGCATCTTGCCGTTTCTCCCGATGGCTTGCGCACAGTGTTTTTTCAGGGCCATCCGGAATACGACACGGTTTCATTGTTGAAGGAATACAAGCGCGATCAATTGCTTGCGGCGCAAGGCAAGCTGCCGGACTATCCGCCGTTTCCGGAAAGATACTTCAACACCTTTGCTCGCTCGCTGCTCAGGGAGTACGAATCGAAACTGCGCGACGGGACGGCTGATGCCTACCCGGAAAAGCTGCTTCTGGCGCATCTCGACAATACCTGGCACGACACGGCGGAAGCCGTGGTCGGCAACTGGATCGGTTGCGTCTATCAGGTTACGCATAGCGATCGCAAGCGCCCCTTCATGGATGGGGTGAATCCTGACGATCCGCTCGGTTTGTATGGGCATGGCTGATCCCTCGCTAGAGGTGGTGAAACAGGCGGGGCAAAACGTATTGCGCCTGTCGGGGCATTGGACGCTCGCTCATTTGCCGTCGGTAGCGGTATTGCCGTCAATTCCGGTGGGACCGCTGATGGTTGATGGATCTGATTTGACGGGCCTGGATCCAAGCGGCGCGCATCGCCTGATCGCCATGCTCCGGCAGTCTGGCATACGCATGGAAAACGTGCAGACACGGGCCATGCCATCCAAAGCCGCCCAGGTCTGGGCGCTGGTGGCGGATCGTGTGCGTCTGACCGAAGGTGCTGAATCGGCAAGGCCCCAGGGTCTGCTTTATCAGATTGGCCTGGGTACGGCTGAAAGCTGGCAGCATTTCATGGGCGTGACGAATTTCATCGGCCGGGTTGTTACCGAGTGGCTGGGGCTTTTCAGGCGTCCTGGCGCTTTCAGGCTCAAGGAATTCACTGCGCAGATGGAAGGGGTGTTCGTTTACGCCATTCCCATTGTATTTGCCATGATCTTTCTGCTGGGCGTTGTTTTTGCCTATCTCTTGGGCGTTCAGGCGCAGAAATTCGGCGCGAATATCTTTGTGGTGGATGGCGTCGCCGCGGCCATTCTTCGTGAAATATCGCCCGTGATCGTTGCCATCCTGATTGCCGGGCGCTCGGGTGCGGCGATGACCGCCCAGTTGGGCACCATGAAGGTCAACGAGGAAATAGACGCATTGTCCGTGCTGGGGCTGTCCCCATACGTCGTACTGGTGCTGCCGCGCATCCTGGCCCTGCTGCTGGCCATGCCCCTGCTGGTCTTCGTCGGTGACGTGGCGGGGCTGCTGGGCGGCATGCTGGTTGCCAACGCGCAATTGGGGATCGAATACTCGCAGTTCTGGGATCGCCTCGACAGTGTCCTGAAAATGAAAACCCTGCTGATCGGGCTGGGCAAAGCCCCCGTGTTTGCCGTATTCATTGGCCTGATCGCCTGCCGCATGGGTTTGACGGTATCCCGCGATGCGCGCAGCGTTGGTGTCAATACCACTTCCACAGTCGTGCAGAGCATCGTTGCCGTCATTGTGCTCAATGCCCTGTTCGCGGTGGCTTTCTCGGATATCGGCATCTGATGTCAGCGCAACCCATGGGCGAGCCCGTCATCGAGGTTGAAGACATCGTGACCCGATTGGGCGGTGCGCTGATTCATGACGGTGTGAACCTGCGTGTGCAGCGAGGCGAAGTGACTGCGCTGATCGGCGGCAGCGGCACCGGAAAATCCGTGCTGCTCAAGGAAATCATCGGCCTGCTGAAACCGCAAGCCGGAACCATCCGCTTGTTTGGTGAAGATGTATGGAATGCAAGCGAATCCGGGCTGATGGCGTTGCGCCGCAGGTTCGGGGTGCTGTTTCAGGACGGGGCGCTGTTTTCCTCGCTGAACGTTGAGCAGAATGTGGCGCTGCCCTTGATGGAACATACCAGATTGCCGCCTGATGAATGCCACGAACTGGCCCGCCTGAAAATCGTGCTCTCCGGCCTGCCAATTTCCGCCGGGCTCAAGATGCCCAGCGAATTGTCCGGCGGCATGCGCAAGCGGGCGGCACTCGCACGAGCCTTGGCGCTGGATCCGGAACTGCTGTTTCTGGATGAGCCGACCTCGGGTCTGGACCCCATATCAGCCCGCGCATTTGACCGCCTCATCAGGCTTTTGTCCGATAGTCTGGGGCTGACGGTCTTTCTGGTTACGCATGACTTGGATACACTGCTTGCCATGGTCGATCGCATTATTGTTCTGGCGCACGGAAAAGTGCTGGGTCAGGGAACGGTGGAGGATTTGAGAAAAATCGATGACCCCTGGCTGCGGGATTATTTTTCCGCGCGTTATTCAGAGGAGCATGCCTGATGGAAGCCAATGCCCGCTATACCCTGGTTGGTGCGATGGTGCTGGCGGTAACGGTATTGCTGGCGCTGGGTATGTTCTGGGTTGCCGGCAAGGCCGACGCCATTGCCTACCGGCATTACACGATTTATTTCAGCCAGCAGTCCATGGACGGGCTGGACGTGGACAGCGCGGTGAAAATGCGCGGCATCAAGGTGGGGTCGGTCAGCAAGTATGAGTTCGTGAGCAAACCAGCCGAGGCAGTCCAGGTGGTCATCAGGGTCGATGAGAACACGCCGATCCGTCAGGGCGCGGAAGCCTATGTCAAACGCAATGTGGTGACCGGGCTGGCGACGATCGAGATTGCCAACCCGCAGGATGGCGCACCTTTGCTGGAAGAAACGCCCAAGGGTGAACGCTACCCGGTCATTGCCGAAGGCAGTTCGGAACTCGACAAGGTCGCGATCGCCGTTTCGCAGATGGCTGAAAACGGCGCGCAGGTGCTGGAAAAAATGAACACGCTGCTGTCGGATGAAAACCAGGAACGCATTTCAACCACGCTGGCCAATCTCAAGGAATTGTCCGATCACCTCGCCAGCAATAAACAGACCCTGGAAGCCGCGGTTCAGGGCATGAAGGACGCCTCCGACGAATTCCGTTTCGCCGGCGCCAGCATTGCCCAGGCCGCGACGCGCGCCGAGGAAAGCATTCAGGGTGTAGGCAAAAATGCGCAGACGGCATTGAAGGAAGCGGCGGTGGCCATGGAAAGCCTGCGCAAGGAAACGCTGGTCATTTCCGCCAAGCTGCAGTCATTGTCCGAAACCGGTTCGCTGGAACTTACGGCCATGAGCCGTGATGTACGCACCGGAGCCGATGCCATCACCAACGCGGGACATAAGCTCTCCAATCCGAAGGCGCTGCTGCTGGGGCCGGGCAAGCAACAACTTGGGCCGGGAGAAAAACGATGAGAAGACTGGGCAGTTTTGCCGCAGCTGGCACCCTGTTGCTGGCGGGTTGCGTCAATCTGGAATTGCCGGGCATCGGCAGTTCTACCGCGGTTGTCTACTATGTGCTTGAGGATGCGGGTCGGAACGTTACAGCCGCGACGCCTTCTCCCAGGACGCTGATTCTGGTCGATACGCTTGCCGGCGCTTTTTACGATAACGACGGCATGGCATTCAGCAAGGAACCGGGAACGCGGGGCAACTACCAGTTTGCGCGCTGGACCGAGCGGCCCGGTAAGCGATTCTCCGATCTGCTGATCGACCGCCTGGACCAGGAAAAACTGTTTGCCGCCGTTGCCCAGACCGGCACCAATATCCACGGTGACTGGCTGCTGACGAGCGAAATCATCGAGTTCTATCACGATGCGCAAAAGCAGCCAGGCACGGCAAGAATGATCTTGCGGGCAGAGGTGACTGATCTGAAATCGCATAAGCTGGTGTCACGCAGGATATTTAAACAGAATGTCGAGACGCCAAGTTTTGATGCAGCCGGGGCTCACCAGGCGTTCAACAAGGCGGTCACGTTGACCCTCAACGACATGGCCGATTGGCTGAAAACACTTTCCAGGTAAAACGGATTGTCTATAGTGGGAACTCGATAATAACTTCGAGGAGGCATCATGATTCGCTGCTTAGCCCTGCTTGCAGTTGCGTGTGTGTCGGTGGCACAGGCCGAACAATCCCAGAGGTTTGGCGCGGTTGAAATTCACTACAATGCCATGCTGTCCAGTGACCTGCTGCCCGATGTCGCCAAGGCCTACAAGATCGACCGCAGCAAGACGCGCGGCATCGTGACCATCTCGGTGCTCAAGAAGAATGCCATGGGCGTCGCGCAGCCCGTGCCAGCCAGGTTGACAGCGTATCTCGTCAACCTCAACAACCAGCTGGGCAACATCGACATGCGCGAAGTCCGCGAAGGCACGGCGATTTATTACCTCGGCGAATTCCGCGTTGCGCCGCCTGACACGCTCAAGTTCACGGTGACGGTCGAGGCTGCGGGTGAACCCAAACACGAAGTCACGTTCAGCCAGAAGTTTTACAAGTAAGTCCTGAATCTGCTTCCTTGATGAAGGGGGCGCCAAGCGCGGGGCGATTTACAGAACGAGTTTGATCAGCCCCCACACGCCGAATCCCGCCACCACTAGGCCTGCAGCTTGACGCACCGATATTTTTTGCAGAAGCGGCTGAAGATGGTTGGCGAATAGCGCCATGCCCAGCAGGTTGGGCAAGGTGCCAAGACCAAAGGCCAGCATCAGCGCAGCCCCTGATGTTGCGCTGCCCGCTGCCAGCGCGGCCACCAGAATCGAATACACCAGTCCGCACGGCAGCCAACCCCAAAAAAAACCTGCCACCAGCGCACCGGGCAGACTTCTCACCGGCAGCAGTTTCCTGAACAGCGGTTGCAGGCGCGACCACAGTGCCCCGCCCGCTTTTTCGAATACCAGTACCCACTGATTCCACCCTGCCAGATACAAACCCAGCAGGATCATGACACTTTGCGCCAGCACATACAGCGCGATTTGCAGCGGACGGATTTCCAGCAGGTTGATCGATGCGCCCAGCGCGCCGGCCAGCGCGCCAAACAGCGTATAGGAAACGATGCGCCCGAAGTTGTAGCCCAAATGCTGCCTGAATGGCGGCGCCGTGCCATCCGCGCGGAAGGAAAACGCCGCCACTAGCCCGCCGCACATGCCCACGCAGTGCACCCCGCCCAAGAGACCGGCGAGCAGGGCGGAAAGCAGCGAGAATTCGATCATGTGAAAACCTGACGCAGAGGCGCAAAGGCGCAGAGAATGTACATAAGGGCAGGCATGGAGAGATTTATATGGTTCGAGCTTTCTCTGCGTCTTTGCGGCTTTGCGTCAAAGAAGTGGAGGGGGCGTGTTGACCGGCAAGCCAGACCAATGCCAGTACCGGCAAGCCAATCAGCGCCGTGCCGGTAAAGAAGTTGGCCCAGCCGTAGGCGTCGACGAACTCGCCGGAAAAGCCTGCGAGGAACTTGGGCAGAAGCAGCATCACCGAAGTGAACAGGGCGTACTGCGTGGCCGAGAAATTCTGGTTGACCAGCCCGGAGAGGTACGCGACAAAGGCCGAGGAAGCAATGCCGGCGGAGAGATTGTCGGCCGACACCGTAAACACCAGTGCGCCCACATCGTGCCCCCGTCCGGCGAGCCACACGAACAGCAGGTTGGTGGCGGCTGACAGCACCGCGCCCAGAAACAGCGTGCGCATCACGCCCATGCGCAGTACCAGCAGGCCGCCCAGTGCTGCCCCTGCAATGGTCATGATGACTCCGTAGACTTTCGAAACAGTGGCGACTTCATCCTTGGTGAAGCCTATTTCCTGATAGAACGGGTTGCTCATCACCCCCATCACGACATCCGAAATGCGGTATACGGCAATCAGCGAAAGGATCAACAATGCCTGCCACTTGAAGCGCGCGAAGAACTCCACGAAGGGCTGCACGAAACTCGTGACCAGCCAGTGCAGGACGCCCTGATCGCGGAGGCGCGGCAAAGGTGCGGCATGTTCCGGCTCGCGGATGATCAGCGTGGTGAGGATGCCGACAATCATCAGCCCTGCCATCGCCGTGTAGGCCACCTGCCAAGGGCGGAAATCATAGCGGGCTTCGCTTGGGTCGAATGCCGCTGCAATCCAAAGTGCGCCTGCACCGGCCGTGATCATGGCGATGCGATACCCTGCCTGATAACTTGCTGCCATCGCGCCCTGCTTTTCGGTTTCCACCGCCTCGATGCGATAGGCGTCGAGCGCGATATCCTGCGTGGCCGAGGCAAAGGCCACCGCCAGCGCGAAGAAAACCGTATGCGTCAGGTTTGCCACCGGATCGGTGTTAGCCATGCCCAGCAGTGCCAGTGCGATGCAGATTTGCGACAGCAATAACCACGCCCGCCGCCGGCCCAGTGCACGGGTCAGCAGCGGCAGATTCAGCCGGTCCACCAGCGGCTACCACAGAAACTTGAAGCCGTAGGCCAACCCCACCCAGCTCAAATGCCCGATCGTTGCCCGGTCGATGCCGGCTTCCGACAGCCAGAACGACAGCGTGCCCAGCACCAAAAGCAGAGGCAGGCCGGCGGAAAAGCCCAGGAACAGCATGCCGGCGACGCGGGGATGAGTGTAAACCTTGAGGGCGGCAAGCCAGGGGTGGTTCGATGTCATAAGGTGAAATCGTAATCAATGATCAGCGGCGCATGGTCGGAAAAGCGCTGTCCCTTGTATACCCAGGCACGCTGCGCCGTGGCGGCGACGCCTGGCGTAGCAATCTGGTAGTCGATGCGCCAGCCGACGTTCTTCGCCCAAGCCTGGCCGCGGTTGCTCCACCAGGTGTAGGCCTCGCCGGTCGCCTCGGGATAGAGCCGGCGATAGACATCGACCCAGCCGAGTTCGTCGAAGAGCCGGGTCATCCAGGCCCGTTCTTCGGGGAGGAAGCCGGAGTTTTTCTGGTTGGATTTCCAGTTCTTGAGGTCGATTTCGCGGTGGGCGATGTTCCAGTCGCCGCAGATGACAATTTCGCGGCCGGATTTCATCAGTTTTTCCAGATGAGGGAAAAACTGTTCCATGAAGCGGAACTTGGCCTGCTGGCGTTCTTCGGAGCTGGAACCGGAGGGCTGGTACAAAGAGACGACGGCAAGGCCGCCGAACTCGGCCTCGATATAACGGCCTTCAACATCGAATTCCAGCACGCCCAGACCTTCGATGATGGTTTGTGCCGACTTGCGGGTATAGAGGCCGACGCCGCTGTAGCCTTTCTTTTCTGCGTGGTGAAAGTGGCCAGTGAGGCCGTCGCAGGTGAGGAATTCAGGACGCATGTCGGCCGCTTGTGCCTTGATCTCCTGCACGCAGACGATGTCGGCCTGTTGCGCGGGCAGCCAGTCGAAAAAACCCTTGCTGGCTGCGGAGCGAATGCCGTTCAGATTGGCCGATATAATTCTCACTGGTGCCTGTTCAAGAAATGTAAAAAATGTCCGATTACAAGACCGCGTTCCTTAAATTCGCGATTGACTCGAAAGTGCTGTGTTTTGGCGAATTCAAGACCAAGGCAGGCAGGCTGTCCCCATATTTTTTCAATGCCGGACTCTTCAACGATGGAGAGAAGCTGAAGAAGCTGGGCGAATTTTACGCCAAAGCCATTCTGGATTCGGGGATTGAATTCGATGTTTTGTTTGGTCCGGCCTACAAGGGAATTCCCCTCGCGGCAAGCATCGTGATTGCCCTGGCCGGGATGGATCGCAATGTGCCGTTTGCCTTCAACCGCAAGGAAGCCAAGGATCATGGCGAAGGGGGCTCGGTTGTGGGGGCGGCACTCAAGGGCCGTGTGCTGATCGTGGACGATGTGATTTCTGCCGGAACATCGGTGCGGGAATCGGTGGAATTGATCCAGTCCAATGGCGCTGAACCCGTGGGCGTCGTGATCGCACTGGACCGGATGGAACGTGGACAGGGTGAAAAATCGGCGGTACAGGAAGTTCGTGAACAATATGGATTGCCGGTGAAGGCGGTAGCCACGCTGGAAGACTTGATCAGATATCTGAAAGCAGACCCGGAATGGGGTGGACGATTGGAGGCGGTATCACGTTATCGTGAGCAATACGGCGTTTAATTTATTCTTGTGTGCCATGCTGGCGCTGGCCATGCCTGCGCATGCCAAGCTGTACAAGTGGACGGACGCCAACGGGCGGGTCTACTATACCGACACGCCCCCACCGCAGTCCTCGCGCCATGCCGTAACTGAACTGGGCAAGACCGGTCAGGCCATGAAGCGAACCGAGTCGGTTGAGGAACGCCGCGCGCGGGAGGCCGAAGAACAAAGGATTGCCGAACAGAAAAGGATTGCTGACGAGCAGGCGCGCAAGGACAGGGCGCTTCTGGGCACCTATACCAATGAAGCCGAAATTGACCTGGCCCGGGATCGCGCGCTGGAGCATCACAAGCTGGCCATCAAGGGTGCGCAAACCCGCCTGAACCAGGTAACGGTCAAAGCCAGGGAGGTGCTGGACAAGGTCCAGACCATACAGTCACGTGACCGCCCCATCCCGCCTTTCCTTCAGAACCAGATGAATGCCACGAAGAAGGAAGCCGAAGACCTGAAGAAGATCATTCTTGTCAACCAGGAGGCGCTGGTCAGCGTACGGGCCAGATATGACGCGGACAAGGCGCGTTTCATCGAACTGACCAAAAAGAAATGAGCAGGGGCAGCAGGATTGCGGCTGCATGGATCAAGGCAGGTGCGAAAATTGCGATATTGATTTGAAATTCAAGTTCTGAATTTCAAATCAATAT
>JACAED010000092.1 GCA_013389025.1 Hydrogenophilaceae bacterium | reverse complement strand
TATCCAACCCCCTTGATAAAGGGGGTCGCCCACAGGGCGGGGGGATTTACGGGGGTGGCGAGCAAGGCGAGCTGGGGAATACCAATGCCATCTTGTCAAATGTAATGGCTCGAAGCGCCGAGTTTTTTCCATCCCAATCCACCCCCCCGCTCCAGGCCCGCGAATCGCAGGCTTTCTACGATGCGCTTTACCGCACGCCCAGTGTTGAAGAGCCGGTTGCCAGCCACGAAGCCGATGCGTATCCACTGGGCTATGCACTAGGTCAACTGCATGGCATCTACGTGCTGGCGCAGAACACAAAAGGCCTCGTCGTGGTGGACATGCATGCCGCGCATGAACGCATCATGTACGAAAAACTCAAGCGTGCGCTCGATGCCAAGGCCGTGCCCACGCAGGCCTTGCTGATTCCCGTCACGGTGACGGCGGACGAACGCGATGTCGCTTCAATTGGCGATCATGCCGAGGCGCTCGCGGGCATCGGCTTCGATATCCATCCCATTGCCGCCAACACCGTCGCGGTGCTTGCCGTGCCGGCCCTGCTGAAGGATGCGGACCCACTGGCGCTGACGCGCGACCTGCTGCGCGAAATCCGCGAATATGGCGTGACGCGCCTGATCACCGAACGCCGCAACGAACTGTTGTCCACGCTGGCCTGTCACGGCGCCGTGCGCGCCAACCGAAAGCTCACCATTCCCGAGATGAACGCGCTGCTGCGCGAAATGGAAGCCACCGAACGGGCAGGGCAGTGCAACCATGGCCGTCCGACATGGTTTCAAGTGGCCATGAACGATCTGGATAAATGGTTCAGGCGGGGTGAGTAGCGCCCGAAAGCCGTATAATTACTCCACTTGCAAACGCTCCATGAACCTTATGAACACACCCTCCAGCCAGGAATATCTCGTCATCACCGCCAATGGCGAAGACCGTGTTGGCCTGGTCGAGAAATTCACCAACCGCATTCTCGATGCCGGCTGCAACATCGAAGCCAGCCGCATGGCCGTGCTGGGCGGGCAGTTTGCCATCCTCATGCTGATCTCGGGGCCGTGGAATGCGCTCTCCAAGCTGGAAGACCTGTTGCCTGGCATCGGCGAGCAGCTTGGCTTGTCCATCGCCCACAACCGCACGCGCGAGCGCGAAATGGCCAAGCCCATGGTGCCCTACCATGTCGAGGTCGTGTCCATGGATCATCCCGGCATCGTCAACAAGCTTTCCAGTTTTTTTGCCCAGCGCGGCATCAACATCGAAGAACTCAACACCAGCACCTATCCTGCCGCGCACACTGGCACCACCATGTTCTCCGTGCAGATCACCGTCGGCATACCGGCCGACACCCACATCTCCACGCTGCGCGGCGATTTCCTCGATTATTGCGACGACCTCAACCTCGACGCCACGTTTGAGCCTTCAAGAATCTGAGAACAATCGTAAGCACCGCGCCAACGCCGCGCTTCAGTGGCACGCGGTTTCATGCGTGCCCGACTGCAAGCGACTCGTTGGGCCGAATTTATTGTCATTGCTCCCCCAAACAGATCAGCGCTCAGTTCGAACGGCATCCCGGGCTCCAGTCCCGGGCGTCAATGCGAATGCCTCTTTCAGGGCCTTCGTCGAACGCATCTGAAACTCAGTGCGCCTTTCGTCCGTAGAGCGACCGCAGAAAAGTTCGGCAAGGAAACTGGTGGGCCACTCGGCATCCACATGGACAGCCCCAGCGATTCTGAAATGTTCGTGCCGAGGCAAGGTAGACATGATGTCACGAGCGTTTCCATAAGCGTTACAGGCAGAAGGCTCGGCGGTGAGTACGACAGCACGGGACTGGATCATGGACGCCGCCTTCATGCCAAGGCCATCCCGGTCAACGGGATCGAGTCCAACCCATATGGCGGTACTGGGCGAGTAGGCCGCCGACAACAGACTGGACAAACCACCGGCCGAAAACCCCAGCAGCCCAACCCTGGCCGGGTCGATGCGTTTTTTCCATGACTCGTCGCCAAGCAAATATGCTCGAAGTTCCGAAATGAATCGGCCGTTGCGGGCATGGTCCGACCATGTCGGCAGATCCGGGACGACGGCCACGAACCCTTCCTTGGCCAGGTACTGGCCCCAGCCCGACATGTTTCGGCGGTGCCGCATGAATCCATGTGCGACAATCACCATCGGTGCCGGCGCCGGTACCGCGGCGTTCGGCCAGTACACGTCCATGTCGGCAGCACCAGCCGGGAGTTGCACGTAAATACATTCGCGAATCACATCGGTGGTGGCGTAGGGATTTGTGGATGCACAAGAGACAACACATACAGCGAGGAACGCCACAACAATAGTCGCAATCGTCATATCTGCATGTTGCGTACGCTTTCCCTCATTTTCATGGCACGCTTATCAGGTCTTATATGCACAACGTGCAGCTTGATGGGCGCGGAGACAGCAAGCGGCGCTTGCTGGCGGAGCGTCCCTCTGGAGCGCAGGGTTATACCGACGCGTATTCATGGGGATTGTTTAGTTCACGCTTTTTGCCATGAAACGAGTCGAAGAGTTTTCTATGCCTGCCAAGTCCATATTCATCCGTACGACTTTCGTAGGTGCTAACCCACTGTAGAAGATTTTCTAGGTTTTCGTCTTGTTCTTGGGGTGAGGAAAATTTTTCTGGCTCCCATGGTCTTGAGCGACAATGTGCAATGCAGACATCTACGCCTGGATTGAGAAAAATCAGTTCATCACAGCAGTCCAGCAAAGGCTCGATAATGTCGGCGTAACAGCCCTCGATGATCCAGCTCTCCTTATCTGCAATCCAGCGCCTCACATCCTCAATGCTGTCTTGGAGAGGACGCCTTTCCACGCCACCTTTAAAAGCAACTTCATCTAGCGACAATCGGGCGGCGGGATGCCTGTCGATTAGTTTCTTAGACAGGGTGCTTTTACCAGAACCTGCATTTCCAAGAAGTATGATTCTCATGGCGCTACTGGCTCTCCGGTATAACGAGGTTGTAGAAAAACCCATTCTGCAAAACGCTGCCGATTGCTTGCAAGATTTATCGCAGGTGTCATGGAAATTTCTTCGGTGTTTACTGGTTGGCTGTTTCTATCATGCCCTGT
>JACAED010000065.1 GCA_013389025.1 Hydrogenophilaceae bacterium | reverse complement strand
AGACAACTGAGCGGAGCATCATGGGCCGATCTCCTTGCAGACCTGCCGCCCCAGATCGGGTTGGGCTTCGTTTGTATCGGGCATGCTTACTCGCGCCATGCATGAACGGCCACCAAATTCGGCGCGCAAGTTGGTTTCATCATCCATGTCATCCACGTAGACCAACCCGTTCATCCCCACAAAATAATACTTGTTCCCGTCAGCCTTGGTGAGCCGCGCGTCGGATGGAATCGGGCTGCCGTCATCGAGGACCAGGGTCAGCAGTGCAGGCCTCAATCGCCTGACCTTGAAGCCAGCCAGCGCGCCGCTGCGGAAATGTGGTGTAATCTTAAGCCGCAGTGACTCTATCTCTGCATCCATCGGCAGGTCGCGATGATCGATGCGGACGTCGTTTTCCTCATACGCCCTGAGTTGTGGAAGCAGCAGTTTCCCATCCCGGTCCGTCTTTCCCGCAAGCTGATTCTCGACATATACCCGCACCCCCGACCTGCCGGACACATCAACCATGGCAAAGCTCTCGTCAATGACCCGGCTGGAAAACATCTTCCCGGACAACCAGCCCAAACCACCGCGCGCCATGAACTGGGTCGTCATGCCATCACTGCGTTGCAGGATGTCGGCACTATAGGTACCAAACGGCCCCTGGTAGGCCAGGCCCGCTTCATTCTCTTCACGGTCTGACACCTGCACGCGATAACCCCAACCCTCTCCGGCAGGAAGGCTTTGCTGCAAAGTCAGATAATGCACATCCGCATCGCCATCCCGTTTCAAATCATTGCGGTGCTGATAGCTGGCTGTGCTGCGGTCGCCAAAGGGAAATATGAAGGCCAGGGTTGCAGCCCTGGCCTTGTCGCCGGTCAATGTCTGTAAATAGTTGCACAGCAGCGTGCCGCGCCGGGGCAGTCTGACTTGATAGCTGAGGGTGACGAATTCGCTGTCAGTCTCGCCGCGCTTTTCCTGCCTGAACCAGGCCAAGGCCAGACTTCCTGCCTTGTCCATCGATAATCCGCCGAACACGCTGCTCTGGCTGGCGGGCAACATTTCGCCAGCATCCAGCCCAAGCTGGGCATAGTGCCGGCTGGCCCACTGCTGACGCATTCCCAGCGAGTAGCCTTGCTGATTGTATTCGTAGGTCAGGCTCGACAGATATCCGCTTTGCCCGTCCGCAGTACTGCCAGCCAGCCCGGCCCCCAGCACGCCATGGCGCGGCAGGAGCCAGATTCCGCCCACCCCCAGATTGAAATGGTCTTTTGTCCATTCGCCATGTGTTTCGGCAGTCAAATGACCCGTCACGCCCTTGCGCCAGGTGGCCGAGGCCAAAGGCCTGCCATAATCCGCGCTGCGGCTGGCGAAGTATTCCCGCTCCGCGCCGACCTCGAAGGAATAATCCGACAATCCTTCTGCCAGCAGCAGGGGCGAAGAATAAAACGGCTGGGTAATGACCTGTTCCCTGCCCAGCACATCCCTGACCACCACGGTTACCTCACCCGTTCCGCTGATCGAGGGAATGCCCGTGATGCTGAATCCGCCAGCCGGAATGTCATGCCGCTGGATCAGATTGTTGTTGACATAAATTTCCGCCACCGAGGGCAGCCCGGTTTCGCCGCTCACGCTTTGCAGGGGTGTTGTGATCAGCTGGGGCTGGGTAGAGAAGTTGGTGCCATACTGGAGCCCGGCAAAACGCGTGACCCCGCCAATCAGGCTGGCGGTTCGTGTCAGGCTGTCGCCCAGACGAAGTGTTGACAGCTTTTCCGGCCAGTCCCTGATCAAGGTCGTTTCCAGACGTATCCCCCGACCTCCTGCACGCCCTTCCTCAAAGGCAAATGTATTCAGTCCCACGCCCCAATGATTGAACAACCCCAGTTCGAACAGCGCACTTTCGCCGCTCGTATCCGGCGTGACGCGGCCGAAAAGTTCGTAGTTGAGAAAGCCGCCCACCCCTGACGAGGAAAGTCTGGGCATAGGCCTTGACAGGTTGATGGACCCGGTCGCCATGAGGCTGCCGGGGTGTGCAACGATCTTCAGCGTCTGACTGACATCATCCAGTTGATAGTCAAGACCTGCCAGATCATCGGCCCTGAAATACATTCGGCCATCAAACACTTCGCCACCCGCATCGGGAACCCGGATGCGCCAGCTGAACAAATCCTCCGCTCGAAGCCACAGGCTTCCGTCCATGTCTTTCAGCACCAAGACTCCTTCGCTGACTTTCAGTTGGTTGATTTCAACCGCCAGCAGATTCTCGCTTGAATCAGCCGGGCCTGCCCATGCAACCGAAGAGAAAAGAACGGAAGTTACGGCTGACAGCAGCGCCGAGACAATGGGATCAGTGAGATTCCAGCGTCTTCTCAAGGCTTGTCTTACCTGAATCGGTTTCGATGGCCAGCCGATAGACGCCGGGCGTTGCCCGGGTTGCAGTATTTACCAGCCAGCTTCTCGCCTGGCCGGGCAGCACATAGAAATTGCCTTCCAGCATGGCCACCCTTGCGCCGGCCGGAGAAAACAATTCGATGCGGCTGGCGCGGTAATGTGCCGCGCCGCGATTGCGCGCCCGAATCTCGAGACCAGCGGGCGTTTGCACAAGCATCCAGTCTGCATCTGACTTCAGATTCCCTGCTTCAGCAACAAATACCGGAATGGATATATTCAGCGCGATCCTCAGCCCACTGAAATCGGTGGTAGCAGGGGGAAGCACTTCCTCGAACACCACCCGGTAAGTCTGTTCCAGACCCTTCACGAAACCGCCTCGCATGCCCACTCGGACAAGCTGTTCGGCACCGGCGGCCAGATTGAAAATGGGTGGTGAAGCGAGAATGTCGCGGGTTGGCGTCAGGACATCGAGTCCGTTTTCCTGACCCCAGTTCAGGGTCCTGATCTGAAGGGTGACGGCCTGATCACCCTGATTCGTGACCTTCAGCGCGGCAATGGCGCTGTCACGAGTAAGTTCCACTCGAACCGGGTTGACGCTGAATTGCCCTGCAATCGATACCGAACCCATGCAGGGCAACAGGGCCAGGAGCAGCCAGGATGCCAAACGAATCATGTGCGGATGCTAGCACGAAAAAATGCGGCCCACTGAGGCAGGCCGCATAGCTCTACATGATGCGGAATTTTCAGAACGAAACGGTTACCGTGACCGTATCCGAATAGCTGCCGTCCGCCACATCCTGTCCGGCAGGCACACGGCCATAGACGGTTACGGTATCCGGTGAGCTGGGGCCAACTGTTTCGGTGCGGGTGACGTCATTGGATACATCGCAGCCCCACGCCGTGGTACGGCCGGCATCGGAGAACAGCGCATAGGCCAGTCGCTCCGTGCCGGAAGCCATCTGGCGAAGCGGTGCCGCGCAAGTCGAGCCCGACGCGGCATTCGCACCCTGACCCAGGGCGATGTCATAAGTCGTGTTCTTGGTGCAGCGGATGGTCACGCTGCCTGTGGCATCCAGCGGGGTTGAAAAATTGGCATCCGCAGGATCGTAGGCGCCAAATGCCACGTCGGACGTGCCGGTGATGCTGCAGCTTCTGGCGACATTGGCCGTGACATTGAAGCTGCCGGTCTGGGGTGATGAACCGGCTTGTGCACACGAAGCAGACACTATCAGCGCAATCCCGGCAAATTTGATCAGATTTCTCATGACATTCTCCAGCAAAAAAATATTTGTTTTCGGTCTGGAATTTTCTCCGCTACCGTCGACGCTATCGGACGGGAGGGGGAAAAGTTTAGTCAACGGACATGCCGCCCGTCTGAAATGTCCGGCCTTGCATGTTGGTAGTTCATGAACAATGGAAAGGGCAGACCCCGGCCTGGCGACCAGTCGGTCATCCGGAATGTTGGCTGGTCTTGGGGGGAATTAATCAGGTGGCATGGATGCCTCCGGGAGGCATCCGTACAAGAGGTTCCCTAGAAGTAAAGCATCAAGGTCAGGCTGCCCTGATCGACAACCCGGGCTTTGTCCGCGCGAGATGTTGAAATGGAAGGGATCAGTGAAATCGCTGGAGAAACTCCCCCACAACGCAGACCAACGGATTTCCTGGCCATGTCATGGAAAGAACCCGGCAATGAGATCACGTCAGGAGTGTCGGCTTTGCAACTGCGAATGACTGTTGCCCCCACGCCAAATGATGCGGACTGCCCGGCCTGCGCCATGCTGCCCCCGTAAGTCAGCGTCAAGCCAGCTGTCAGGCATAACAGCCTGCCCGCAGGGGCAAGTCGGAAACGTGTGTGCGCCAGATTGTCCATGCAAGGTGAATCGGCAGCATTCCCGGGGTTTTCATGTGACGGCAGGGAATTAGAGCGTCCACTGACCGCTTCTGAACTTGTCCCACCAGAACAGGGCTGTCACTGTTTTGGTTTCGCAGATGTGGCCGGTCCTGATCATGTCCAGCGCCTCGACAAAGGGAATCCGCAGAATCTCCAGAAACTCGTCGTGGTCTCGTTCGTGACCAACATGCTCCAGATTCCTGGCCAGGAAAAAATACATCTTCTCATCACAGTAGCCGATGGCCGGGTAAAACTCGAACAGAAATTTCAGGTCCCCGGCTCGATAGCCGGTTTCCTCGATCAGTTCGCGATGCGCGCACGCCTCGGCCGATTCAGCCGGATCAAGCTTCCCTGCCGGCACTTCGATGAATTCGCGCCGCAAGGGATATCGATACTGTCGCTCCAGCATGATGTCCCCGTTATCAAAAACCGGCAGGATCACTGCCGCGCCCGGATGAACAAGGTACTCCCTGTCAGAGGTGTGCCCATTCGGCAGTCGAACGATGTCCCTTCTTGCATGAATCAGCCGCCCTCGGCACATCCATTCGGAATCCAGCTCGATCTCGGTCAAATCAGGTGTTTCACTCATTGCAGCAGCCCTCGCATAAACTGCCATTCCCGCATTAAAATGCAATCGTTCATTTCATTGCCGGAATCATTCAACAAAGGCTTGAAGTGTACAACCTGCCCGGGCGAAGTCATGGACGCCGGCGGCCGGGGGTGAAAAAAACCGGGTGGAAAACCACCCGGCAAACCGGAGGAGACGACTTGCGTCGCCTCGTTGCGGAGAACAAGCGGCTAACCTGTCAAGGCAGCCTGTCTAGACATCCTACGATGACTGAACAGGTTTGCATATATAACTAAAGTTATAGGTCGCTGCCTCCGGCGGCTCTAAAGAGCCGAGTTTCACCTTGAAATTACAGGGTAATAATCCCAATAAACCCATGAAAATAGTGCTGGCCGACGATCATCCGTTATTCAGGGAGGGGGTGAGGCACGTGCTTGCCCAACTGGACGACCGGGTCGACATTCTTGATGCACATGACTATCCATCGCTGTTTTCAGTGGCATCGGTCCACTCCGATCTGGACCTGGCATTGGTTGACCTGAACATGCCGGGCATGGACGGCCATGACGCCGTCACTCGCTTTCGCGGCGAATTTCCCGGCATTCCGCTCGTCATATTGTCCGCAACGGAAACGCGTGCCGACATTCAGCGCACCCTTGATGCCGGAGCGTTGGGCTTCATACAAAAATCCTCCCCCAGCAAAGTCATTCTGGAGGCTCTCCATCAGGTATTGGCCGGGGACATCTACATTCCCCCGGCCCTGACGGGCTGCATGACGACAGGCGACACCGATGCGTCTTCGATCTTCCCGCATCTCACCAGCCGCCAGCTGGAAGTCCTGAAACTGCTGATCCAGGGAAATACAAACAAGACCATCGGACAAAAACTCGGTTTGTCCGAAGGCACGGTCAAGATTCACATGGCAGCCATTTTTCGCGCGCTGAATGTCAGCAACCGCACGGAAGCCACCATCGCTGCCCGCAAACTGGGCCTGTATGCCGCCGACCCCGGCAACAATCCCTGATCAACGCATGCCCCTGCTCAGGCAACTGCTGGACTTCATCGTTTTGCAGATCATGCCCGGCAGCATCCGCAGCCGGATTCTCTATGTCGCCCTGATTCCCTCCCTGCTGACCGCAATACTATTGACAGCTTACTTTGTGCAGAACAAGCTGGACACAGCCGAACGGGATGCCAAAGACCAATTGCACAGGGCAGCGCGGACTGTTGCTGCAGCATGCCAGTATGCGATGATCAGCGGCAACGATGGACTGCTCGCCCGGGTCATTTCCCGGGAAAGGCTGGCGGAACACCTTGATTATGCACATGCCTGCGACATCAATGCCATCCTCTTGAAACGGTGCGGATGGCTGCAGGACAACGCTCCCATATCGCCGCCAAAACCCGGTCAGATAGAAACCGTGGCCGACATGTGGTTCGCCTCCCATCCGGTCACCTTGCCTGAGGTCCAGATCGGTGGCGATCTTGACGATACCAGTCAATTGAAGGAACCCGCGCAAAAAGTCGTCGGCCATGTCATGGTGGGCCTGAGCTCGGCACCAGTCCTTGCCAGCCAGAAAAAGGCCTTGCTGTCAGCCGCTGCACTTGTACTGGCTGTCATCACGCTGACCTTCATGGTCGCCTGGCGACTGTCCAGCCGTCTGACGCATCAGATTCGGGACATCTCACACGCTGTTGAACGCATCGCTCGAGGCGAGCTTAATGTTCGGGTGCGGGAAAGCTCTCGCGAAGAAATGGGCCACCTTGAAAGCGGCATCAACCGCCTGGCCGAAGCGCTGACCGGCAGCCAGCTGAACATGCAGGCCCGTATCGCCGAAGCCACCGCCAGCCTGGCCGCAAAGAAGGAAGAAGCCGAGCGCGCAAACATAGCCAAATCCCGCTTCTTTGCCGCAGCCAGTCACGATCTGCGACAACCCATGCACGCAATATCCTTGTTCGTTGGCGCCCTGAAGGAACATGGCCACAATCCGGAGATCAGTCCATTGATCGATCACATCGACGCATCCGTTTCCGCCATGGAAACGCTGTTCAATTCATTGCTGGACATATCGCGCCTGGACGCCGGTGTACTGGAAGTGCACAAGGAGCATTTTCCCGCCGGCCGTCTGTTTGACAGGGTGTCTCAGCAATATGCCGAAGTGGCCCGCGAAAAAGGTCTCCGCTTCATTGTCCGGCCCTGTCCTGTTACCTTGTACAGTGACCCCATCCTCCTGGAACGGATACTGTTGAACCTGGTATCCAACGCCATCCGTTATACCCACGATGGCGGAATACTGGTTGCGGGAAGGAAGCGCGGCAAGAACCTGCTCATCCAGGTTTACGATACGGGTCTTGGCATACCTGAATCCTCCCGGGAGGCGATTTTTCAGGAATTCGTTCAGTTGAACAATCCTGCGCGCGATCGCAAGAAGGGACTGGGACTGGGATTGGCCATCGTTTCCAGACTGGCTCGATTGCTGGACCAGCGTATCCAGGTCGAATCGAGGACAGGCCGTGGATCGGTTTTCAGCGTCGAGGTGCCGCTTGGCTCGAGCCTGGAAGTTTCACGCGAAGCCGCTTTGCCTGCCATGTCCGGTGTCAGGCTCGACGGCAAACTGGCCGTGCTCGTTGATGACGAGGAAGCCATCCTTCGGGCCATGGAAGAGCTTTTTGACTCCTGGAAAATCGACCTGGTCACGGCACGCAATGTCGAGGAGGCCGTTGACTGGCTGCGCAATCTCGACCGTTCCCCCGACATCCTGATATCCGATTACCGCCTGCCGGAAAACTCGAACGGCATCGAAGTGATCAATTACCTGCGCATGTGCTTCGGCAAGCATCTGCCCGCCCTGATCCTGACCGGCGACACGGCACCGGAGACACTGCAAAGAATCAACGAGGCCGGCCTCCTCATCATGCACAAACCCATTCGCCCTGCCCGCCTGCGCTCATTGATCATGCACATGGTGAATCAAAATAATGCATCGGGCCCTGGCAACTGAGCCGTTCAACGGAAAGGCCCTCAAACCCGTTAAGGTGGTTCGATTCAGAATGCGACAGGTTGTCGCATCAACTTGAGCAACCCGGCAATTAGAATAGCGCAATGGCATTACCCAACCTCTCCGTGTCCGGCCACGATGAGCCGCTCAAGCGCCTGTTCTGGCTGCGCAACGCCACCCTGATCGGCCTGGTTCTGCTCATGCTGTGGTCCGAGCTCGGACTGGGCGTGAAGCTGCCCTGGCTGGAAATGGGCATCACGCTGTTTCTGCTGGCCGGCCTGAATGCTTTTACGGCCTGGCGCCTGAAATGGGGTTCGCCGGTACGACCACCGGAAATCCTCACGCAACTGATGGCCGATCTGGCCGGGCTGACCGTTTTGCTGTTGTATACCGGCGGCTGGGCCAATCCTTTTGTCTCATTGCTATTTTTGCCTGTCGTGCTGGCCGCGCTGCTGCTGCCGGATCGTCTGGCCTGGCTGACCGGCGCGCTCGCGCTTGGCGCGTACAGTCTGCTCGCGTACCTCCACATTCCGCTGAACATCCCGCCGGAAAAAGCTTTCTATCTGCACATATCGGGCATGTGGTTCAACTTTGCCGCCAGTGTGCTGCTGGTCCTGTATTTCGTATTGCGGTTGCGCAACCGCCTGCAACAGCGCGAACGCGAACTGGCGGCCTATCGAGAGGACACCCTGCGTAACGAGCAGGTGCTGGGCGTGGCGCTCACTGCTGCCAGCGCCGCACACGAACTCGGCACGCCACTCAACTCGCTGGCACTGCTCAATGAAGGCCTGCTTGCCCAGGCGGATGCCGACAGCCGCGAAGATCTGGAACTGATGCGATCACAGATCGCCCGCTGCAAGGCCATCCTGAAAGACTTATCGCTGACCGCCCAGGCCCGGCCGCGATATTCCGTCATTCCTGCCGATCAGTATCTTACCCGGATCGTGGATGAATGGCGTCTTCTGCGTCCCAATGTGTCCGCAAGGATCAACTGGCATGGCACCGAACCCGCACCCGGCATCCATCCGCCCGCAAGCCTCGACCGGTCGCTGTTGAACATACTGGATAATGCGGCCAACGCGTCTAAGGATGAGGTTCATCTGGAAGGCAGCATGGCCAATCAGGGTTTGCGCATCGACATCCTCGACACCGGTCCCGGCCCCGCGCCCGCGCTTCGTGCCATGGCGGCGCCAGGAACTTCTGGCAAGGATGGCTTGGGGCTGGGCCTGTTTCTCACCAATGCCAGCATCGAGCGGCTGGGCGGCCACGTTACCCTGTCTGACCGCAACGGCGGTGGCACCCGGGTATCGGTGTGGGTGCCCATGCAAAACCTGGAATCCCGCGCATGAAGCCGCTTTCTCCCCTGTTGATCGTCGAAGACGATGGCGTTTTTGCCAAGGTGTTGGCCAAATCGCTCGCCGCCCGCGGGCTGAAAACCGTCCATGCCGTCAACAGCGCCGACGCGCTTAAAGCTGCCCGCGAACAGCCTTTTGCCGCCGCCGTGCTCGACCTCAAGCTGGAAAACGAAACCAGCCTCGCGCTAATTCCCGCGCTAAAGGCGCTGTATCCCGACATGCGCATCCTGATGCTGACCGGCTACGCCAGCATCCAGACCGCGGTCGAGGCCATCAAGCTCGGTGCCACGCACTATTTGCCCAAGCCCGCCTCCGTGGACGAAATTCTGGCTGCCCTGTCCAATGAAGCTGCCAATCCCGACATGGCCATCACGCCCCAGCCCTTGTCCGTGGAGCGACTGGAATGGGAACACATCCAGCGCGTGCTGGCAGAACATGACGGCAACATTTCGGCCACGGCGCGAGCGTTGAACATGCACCGGCGGACATTGCAAAGAAAGCTGTCAAAGAAGCCCGTCAAGCAGTAATCCCAGCCCGTATAATTCGAGTTTTGTTCACATCGCAGTTTCATGCACATCCACATTCTGGGCATTTGCGGCACCTTCATGGGCGGCATTGCCGCGATCGCCAGAGAGGCAGGCCATAAGGTTACCGGCTGCGACGCCAATGTTTACCCGCCCATGTCGGACCAGTTGACGGCTTTGGGTATCGAGCTGATCGAGGGCTTTGACGCGGACCAGGTCGGGCTGAATCCGGATATCTACGTCATTGGCAATGTCGTGTCGCGCGGCAAGCAGCCGCTGATGGAGGAAATCCTCAACCGCGGCCTGCCTTATACCTCCGGCCCGCAATGGCTGGCCGAAAATATCCTCAGAGACAAATGGGTGCTGGCAGTGGCCGGCACCCATGGCAAGACCACCACCTCATCCATGCTGGCGTGGATACTCGAACACGCTGGCATGAAGCCGGGCTTTCTCATCGGCGGCGTGCCGGCCAATTTCGAGGTGTCCGCTCGGCTGGGCGAAACGCCTTTCTTTGCCATCGAGGCCGACGAATACGACACGGCATTTTTCGACAAGCGTTCCAAGTTCGTGCACTACCGCCCGCGCACGGTCGTGCTCAACAATCTGGAATTCGACCATGCCGACATCTTTCCCGATCTGGCCGCCATCGAAACCCAGTTCCATCATCTGGTGCGCACCGTGCCGGGTAACGGCTTGATCGTGGCCAACGATACCGAGGCCAGCATAAAACGCGTGCTTGAGCGCGGCTGCTGGTCCAATCTGGAAAGCTTTGGCAACAGCGGCTGGACGGCAGAAGGTAGCGACAGCGAATTCGACGTCCTCTTCGACCGCAAAAAGCAGGGACACGTCAGCTGGGAACTGCTTGGCCTGCACAACCGCATGAATGCGCTCGCTGCCATTGCCGCCGCCCGTCATGCGGGTGTTTCGCCCACTGTTGCCTGTGAGGCGCTGGGAAAATTCAGAAACGTGAAGCGCCGCATGGAAGTGCGCGGCGTGGTCAATGGCATCACGGTGTACGACGACTTCGCCCATCACCCCACCGCCATCGAAACCACGATTCAGGGCCTGCGCAACAAGGTCGGCAACGCGCGCATCCTCGCCGTGCTGGAGCCGCGCTCCAACACCATGAAAATGGGCACGCTGAAAAACCAGTTGCCCGGCAGTCTGAAAGAGGCCGACAGCGTATTCGTCTACACGCACGATCTGGGCTGGGACGCGCATGCGGTATTCAACGGCCAGGTCCGGAACCTGCACCTCGTCGAAAAATTGCCCGAGCTGATCAGCATGATCAAACACGAAGCCCAAGCCGGCGACCATGTGCTCATCATGAGCAACGGCGGATTCGGCGGCATCCATGGCAAGCTGCTGGAGGCACTCGCATCATGATGTTGTATGTCCATGGCTTCAACTCGACTTCGCACTCCACCAAGGCGCAGGCACTGAAAAAATGGCTGGAAGCGTCAGGGCGCGGCGCGGAGTGGGCCTGCCCCGATCTGCCGCACCAGCCCGCTGCCGCGATTGCGGAACTGTCGCGCCTCATCGAGTCGGCCAAGTTTCCCGTGAAACTGGTCGGCTCCTCGCTCGGCGGCTTCTACGCCACCGTGCTGGCCGGACGCTATGGCTTGAGAGCCGTGCTGATCAACCCGGCCGTGCATCCGCACCTGCTTTTGCGCGATGCCATCGGACCGCAGAAAAACTGGCACACCGGCGAGGAATACGAATTCACCCCGTCACATCTCAATGCGCTGGCCGCCATGGACGAACCCGCGCCGGCCCAACCCACCAATATCCTGCTGATGGTGGAAACCGGAGATGAAGTGCTCGACTATCGCGCCGCCGTGGCCTACTACCGTGACTGCCATCAAATCATCCTGCAGGGCGGCGATCATGGCTTTAGCCGCTTTGCCGACCTGCTGCCGTTTATTGATGCTTTTTGATAAAACTTTTACGCCAAGGCGCAAAGACGCAGAGAAATGAAAATCTGAACAGGGAGAAAAGGGAGGGAAGGGAGTAAGCCGATAATCTTGTTCCTCTCGTACCTCACTTACCTCCCTGTTGATCGCCTTGCTCTGCGCCTGTGCGTCGAAAGATTCTTGAAATATGTTTGTTTTTTACGAAGAAGACGGCCAGTTCAAAACCGGCCGCATCATGAGCGAAACCGAGGCATCGCTACAGGTCGAAGCCGCTTCCGGCAAACGCAGCAAAATCAAGTCCGATCGGGTGTACCTGCGCTTTGCAGCGCCGGAGCCGGCCATCTTCATGGAAGCGGCCTGCCAGACGCGGGACGAAGCCGATGCGGATTTTCTGTGGGAAGCCGCAGGCGCGGAAGAGTTCGATTTCATGATGTTTGCCGAAGATTATTTCGGCCATGCGCCGCAGCCTGTCGAAGCCGCCGGCATTTTGATGAAGCTCCATGAATCACCCATGTATTTCTACAAAAAGGGCCGCGGACGCTACAAACCGGCGCCTGCCGAAGCGCTGGCGGCTGCCAAGGCCAGCGTGGAAAGAAAAGCGCGCGAGGCCGCGCAGATCGATGGCTGGGTGAAGGAGCTGGCTGCCGGCGGGTTGCCGGATTGGGGTATCGATAACGCGCGGCTATTGTTCAAGCCGGACAAGAATACATTACCGTGGAAGGCGCTGGACGCGGCCTGCACGCAAACCGGGCTGGCGCCCATGCAATTGCTGGCAGGTTGCGGCGCATTCCCCGATATCGAGGCCCTGCACAAGGCGCAGTTTTTATTGGAATATTTTCCCAAAGGCACGGGTTTCCCCGACATTGCCGAGCCCTTCGATCCACCCAGCCTGCCCGAAGCCGAAGTGGCTGCCTTCAGCATCGATGACGCCGCCACCACCGAAATCGACGATGCCTTCTCGGT
>JACAED010000054.1 GCA_013389025.1 Hydrogenophilaceae bacterium | reverse complement strand
GGGCGCAGGCGCGCGGCATCCTCTGTTGGAGGCGTGGCCGCCGCACTGGCTGTCAGCGCGAGTAAAACGGCAGTCGTGTATTTCATGTGCGTATTCATGACCTTATTAACGCGCAATTGTCCGAATCGGAACAGGGTGGCTAAGGGTTGAATAAAGACGGATTTTTGCCCTTTATTGGCCGATTGATTTGACGGTGCCGGACCTACGATGCAATGCATGAACAAGGGCGATACGTGGCGCCCTGTGATTAAAGGAGTCAGCCAATGACGAATTCATTAGATGATCTGTTCAGGTTTCACCAGCAGGCGCTATCGCTCAGAAGCGAGCGACAGCAGGTGCTGGCCTCGAACATTGCCAATGCCGACACGCCCAACTACAAGGCGCGGGACTTCGATTTTGCCGCTGCATTACGCCAGGCGACATCGGGTTCGGCATCGGTTTCACCTTCCATGAAAACCACTTCGGCGGGCCACATGAACGGCACGCCATCGATGGAACGCACCACCAGCGGCGTGGAGCTCAAATATCGAACCGTCCGGCAAGGCAGCGTGGACGGCAACAGCGTCGATATGGACACCGAGCGCGCCCAGTTTACCGACAACGCGATCCATTACCAGACCAGCCTGACCGTGCTATCGCACGAAATCAGGATGATGCTGGCGGCGATCCAGGGTTGATTAAGGGAACAGGAGAACTTTCATGTCCATGTTCGACATTTTCAAGGTTTCGGGTTCGGCGTTGAATGCGCAATCGATGCGGCTGAATACCGTGGCCAGCAACCTGGCCAATGCAGATAGCGCGACCAGTGCCACCGGCGAGCCCTATCGCGCCAAGCAGGTGGTGTTCAGCGCAACGCCGGTGGATGAATCCGGCGCAGCCGGCGTGCAGGTGGTGGGGGTGATCGACGATCCCTCGCCAATGAAAACGGTGTACGACCCCAGGCATCCGCTGGCGGACGAAAATGGCAACGTGACCATGCCCAACGTGAATGTGGTGGAAGAAATGGTGAACATGATCTCGGCCTCTCGCTCGTACCAGTCGAACGTGGAAGTGATGAACACCGCCAAGACTCTGTTGTTGAAGACCCTGACCCTGGGTCAGTAAGGAGATAGATGAATGACCACAGCCATTGATCCGTCTTTGCTTTCCACGATGAACGGCGTGACCCCGGCCAGCTCGACCAAGGGCTCGACCCAGGAAACCAAGGACCGTTTCCTCAGCATGCTGGTGGCGCAGATGCGCAATCAGGATCCACTGAATCCCCTCGACAACGCCCAGGTAACTTCGCAGATGGCGCAGCTCTCGACGGTCGAGGGCATCGAGAACATGAACCGGACATTGCAGGCACTGGCGGACAGCCTGGGCGTGGACCAGCTCGCACAGGCGGCCAACCTCATCGGACACAGCGTTCTGGTGCCGGGGAATACGGTCAACCTGAGCGATGGCGCAGGTGTGTTTGGCATCAATCTGGAGAACACTTCAGACTCGGTGCAGATTTCCATATTTGATCAGTCTGGCCAGCTGGTCAGCACCGTCAATACGGGGGTGTTGCCGGCGGGCGAGCACCTGTTCGACTGGGATGGCCTGAATGATGCCGGCATGGCCATGCCGGATGGCAATTACCGGTTTGAAGCCACCACCGGCAGCGGCAAGAACCTGATTGCCGTGCAGACCCTGAGCAGCGGGCTGGTACAGGGTGTGTCGCGCGGTGACAGCGGCATTGAATTGAATGTGCAGGGATTGGGCAGGACAGCCTACTCGGATGTCAGGCAAATCCATTAACAGTGATCGATGACGGGAGCAAGACATGAGTTTTCAGCAAGGTTTGAGCGGTTTGAGCGCGGCGGCGGATCAGCTGGACGTGATTGGCAACAACGTGGCGAACTCGAATACGGTGGGTTTCAAGCGCGCCGAAGCGCAGTTTTCCGATGTGTATGCAACATCTCTCAGCGGAACCGGCGGATCGCAGGTCGGCATCGGTACGCAGCTTGCAGCCGTGGTGCAGCAATTCTCGCAGGGCAAGATCACTTCCACCGAAAATCCGCTGGACGTGGCGATTAACGGCAATGGTTTTTTCAGGCTCAGCAACAATGGCGCCACCACCTATACGCGCAATGGCCAGTTTCACCTTGATAGCAGCGGTTATATCGTGACATCTACCGGAAAGCGGCTCACGGGCTATTCAGCAAATGTCACGGGTGCGCTGGATACTTCTGCACCCAGAGAACTTCAGCTATCAACCGCTGACCGCTCGCCGCAAATTACCACTGAGGTCAATGCGCTGCTGAATCTGGATTCACGTCAGTCTGCTTTGCCATCGGCCGGCTTCGATATCAATGATCCAACTACATTTCATCACTCGACTTCGGTATCAATTTTTGACAGCCTGGGTAACCCGCATGTGTTTTCCACGTATTACATGAAAACCGGAGCCGGCACCTGGGATGTGTTCGGCGCGGTGGATGGTGTGCAGACGGGAGCCGGGCCGGTCGGCACGATCAACTTCGGGACGGATGGTTTCATTGATACTGGCACCACCTCACTGCCGTTCACCATTTCGGCTACGGTAACCACGGGTGCTACCAGTCCCTTTGCCTTTGACATGGGGTTTTCCGGCACCACGCAATTCGGTTCCAATTTCAGTGTCAATGCGGTAGACCAGGATGGTTTCGCATCCGGCCGTCTGACCGGCTTCAACATTTCGCCGGACGGCGTGATCCAGGGCCGCTATACCAACGGTCAATCAGCCGTGCTTGGCCAGGTCGTGATTGTCAACTTCGCCAACCCGCAGGGCCTGGAAGCATTGGGCGATAACGGTTTTGCGGAATCCGGCACATCGGGCACGCCGCTGGTAGGCACACCGGGCACCGGCACGCTGGGCGTGCTGCAATCCTCTGCGGTGGAGGATTCCAACGTCGACCTGACGGCAGAGCTGGTGGCAATGATTACCGCGCAGCGCGTCTATCAGGCCAATGCACAGACCATCAAGACGCAGGACCAGGTCATGCAGACCCTCGTCAACATGCGATAACCGGAATTACGCTGACTGGGGAACACAATGGACAGGCTGATCTATACTGCCATGACCGGCGCCAAGCACGTGATGGAGCAGCAGGCGGCAACGGCGAACAATCTGGCCAACATCAATACCACCGGCTTTCGCGCGCAGCTCAACAGTTTTCGCGCAGTGCAGGTTCAGGGCGACGGCCTGCCCACAAGAGCCTTCGTCGTCGATGCGACAGTGGGTTCCGATTTTCGTCCCGGCGTGATTCAGCAGACCGGCCGCGAGCTGGACGTGGCCTTGCAAAGCCAGGGCTGGCTGGTGGTGCAGGCCGCGGATGGCAGCGAAGCCTATACGCGCAATGGCAGCCTGCAGGTGAATGAATCGGGGCAGTTGCAAACCCGCGAAGGGCTCAACGTGATGGGAGATGGCGGCGAAATCAGCCTGCCGCCCGATGGCGAAATCGCCATTGCCAAGGACGGCACCCTCTCCATCCGCTCGAATACCGGTGCCACGTCAAGCGTGGGCCGCATCAAGCTGGTGAATCCGCCCGAGGATCAACTGGTACGCGGCGAAGACGGCCTGTTCCGGCTGAAGGATGGCGGCACGGCCGAGGTTGATATCAATGCCGTGCTGGTCAGCGGTGCGCTGGAATCAAGCAACGTCAACCCTGTCAACGAAATGGTCGACATGATCGCCCAGGCGCGGTTGTATGACATGCAGATGAAACTGCTGCAAAACGCCGAGCAGAACGCAGGCAAGGCTGATCAGACCTTGTCGCTTGGCTGAATATTTGAAAGGAAAACACCATGATTCGCTCACTCTGGATCGCCAAAACCGGACTCGACGCGCAGCAAACGCAGATGGACGTCATCTCCAACAACCTTGCCAACGTGTCCACCTCCGGATTCAAGCGCGCCCGAGCGGTGTTCGAGGACCTGCTGTATCAGACCCTGCGCCAGCCGGGCGCGCAGTCTTCGCAGCAGACGCAGCTGCCCTCGGGATTGCAGATCGGCACGGGCGTGAAGCCGGTGGCCACCGAGCGCGTCTTTACCCAGGGCAATCTGCAACAGACCGGAAACGCCAAGGACGTGGCGATTCAGGGCGTCGGCTTCTTCCAGATCCAGATGCCGGATGGCACCACGGCCTACACGCGCGACGGGTCCTTCCAGACCGATTCGCAAGGACAACTCGTCACCTCCAGCGGTTATCTGGTTCAGCCCGGCATCACTTTCCCGGCGGATACGCTCTCCATCACCATCGCGCCGGATGGCACGGTGTCCGCGCTGCAGCCTGGCAATGTGGCACCCACCCAGGTCGGCACACTGCAACTGGCAACCTTTACCAATCCCGCCGGCCTGCTCAGCATGGGCGAGAACCTGTTCAAGGAAACCGCCGCTTCCGGCACGCCGAACGTGGCCACCCCGGGCACCAATGGCGCGGGCCTGCTGAATCAGGGCTATGTGGAAACGTCCAACGTGAACGTGGTGGAAGAACTGGTGAACATGATCCAGACCCAGCGCGCCTATGAAATCAACAGCAAGTCGATCCAGACATCGGACCAGATGCTGCAGCGGCTGACACAGATCTGATTGAACAATCACGCATGAAGAACCTGAACGCAATGATCACCACTGCACGCCGGATGATGGTATTGCTGCTGGCCGGATCGCTCGCGGCATGTGCGCTGCCCAAGCCTTCCAGCATCATTGAAAAGCCGACGTCGGCCAGGCCGGAACCGGCCAGGGCAGTGCCGGCCCCCGCCCATGGCGCCATTTTCAACGCTGCCGCCTACAAGCCGCTGTTCGAGGATCGGCTAGCCCGGCGCGTGGGCGACATGCTGTTCATCACCATTCAGGAAAAAACCACGGCGGGCAAGGCGGCTTCCAGTGACAGCTCCAAGAAAGCCACCGCCGAGGCCGGCATTCCGACTCTGACCAAGCTGTTGCTCGAACCGCTGCAAGGACTGGAGCTCAGCGCCAATTCCGATCTCAAGTTCGAGGATGGGTCCAATATCAGTTCCAGCAACAACTTCAGCGGCAGTCTGGCGGTGACGGTGGTCGAGGTGCTGAGCAATGGCTATCTGGTGGTGGCGGGCGAGAAACAGGTGGCGCTGGACAAGGGCATCGAGTACGTTCGATTCTCCGGCGTCGTCAACCCGGACATGATCCAGGCCGGCAACAGGGTTTCGTCCGCCCAGGTCACCGATGCGCGCATCGAATACCGCACCAGCACCAATATCGATGCGGCGGAAGTGACCCAGTGGCTGGCGCGGTTCTTCCTGAGCGTACTGCCATTGTGACGGGATCAAGCATGATGAATTGCACCGAGATTTGCAAACGTGTTTCCAGACTGGCCGGCGTCGCGGCTTTAGCCCTGATGTCCATGGCCGTGCAGGCCGACCGTATCAAGGATCTGGCCTCCATACAGGGCGTGCGCGCCAATCAGCTGATCGGCTATGGCCTGGTCGTAGGGCTCGATGGCAGCGGCGACCAGACCACGCAAACGCCTTTTACGGTGCAAAGCGTGATCAGCATGCTGACGGAAATGGGCGTCAACGTGCCACAAGGCGCGACCATGCAGTTGAAGAATGTCGCGGCGGTGATGGTGACAACCAGTCTGCCGGCCTTTGCGCAACCAGGTCAGACTATCGATGTAACCGTATCGTCGCTGGGCAATGCCAAGAGCTTGCGTGGCGGTACCTTGCTGATGACGCCACTTAAAGGCGCGGACAGCCAGATCTACGCCATGGCCCAGGGCAATGTGCTGGTGGGTGGCGCGGGTGCTGCGGCCAGCGGCAGCAAGGTCCAGGTCAATCATCTGAGCGTGGGCCGGATTCCTGCCGGCGCGACAGTCGAACGTCAGGTTGCAAGCGATCTGGGTGCAAATGGCGAGATTCAGCTCGAATTGAATCAGATGGATTTTTCCACCGCGCGCCGCGTGGTCGAAGCCATCAACAAACAGTTTGGCGCCGGCACGGCACGGGCGAAGAACGGCCGCGTCATCAGCGTGAAAACACCCATGGGCAGCGATGAGCGGGTCATGTTCATCGCCGCCGTAGAGAGCCTGAACGTCAGCCCCGCGCAGAGCGCCGCCAAGGTCATCATCAATGCCCGCACGGGATCGGTGGTCATGAACCAGCCGGTGACGCTGGAGAATTGCGCGGTGTCGCACGGCAACTTGTCCGTGGTCATCAGCACCGAACCTGTCATCAGCCAGCCGGGAGCATTTTCCAGGGGCCAGACAGTGGCCACCACCAGCTCGCAGATCGAAATCAGCCAGTCACCCGGCCAGGTCATGCTGCTCAAGGGTGGCGCGCAACTTTCGGATGTGGTCAAGGCGCTCAATTCAATTGGCGCCACGCCTCAGGATCTGCTGGCGATTCTCCAGGCCATGAAGGCGGCCGGCGCGTTGCGGGCTGATCTGGAAATTATTTAAGACCCATTCACACCACAGAGACACCGAGTCACGGAGACATGCAAAACAGGACAAGTATCACATGGAAGGCATCAGCCAGGATAGCCGGGGGCTGTCTCGTAGATGTTTTCCACCCGCTGTGTCTCTGTGCCTCTGTGGTGGAATTCCTTTCCCGGCCCCAACGGATGGCAGCATGATTGATCGTTCCGATCTCGCCTCCCGCTTCGCGCTGGACGTCCAGGCCGTTGGCAGCCTCAAATCCGGGGCCGGACAGAACTCGCCCGAGTCGCTGAAGAAAGTCGCACAGCAGTTCGAAGCGCTGCTAATGAACATGATGCTGAAAAGCATGCGCGAGGCAACGCCACAGGATGATGTGTTTGGCAGCGACCAGACCCGTCTTTACACCTCGATGCTGGATCAGCAACTGTCGCAGACCCTGTCCAGCAGGGGGATCGGCCTGGCCGATGCCATGGTCAGGCAGCTGAGCGGGCATCTGGGCAACGCTGCCCAAACCGGCGTTGCCAGCTTGATGCAGGACGCCGGGATTGAAAGGACGAACATTTCCGTGCCTGGATTGTCTGGTGACGCTTCATCCGCCGTGTCAACCGCAGAAGGGGTTAAAAACGACAAGGCATTCGCCGGTCCGAGGGAGTTTGTCCAGGCCATGATGCCCCATGCCCAGCGCGCGAGCGAAACCACGGGCATTCCGGCCTCGTTCATGATCGCACAGGCAGCGCTGGAGACCGGCTGGGGCAAGCGCGACATCCGCGGCGCGGACGGTCAGCCCAGTTACAACCTGTTTGGTATCAAGGCCGGTGCGAACTGGTCCGGCAAGACAGTCGATATCACCACAACGGAATACGTGAATGGCCACCCGGTGAAAATGGTGGACCGATTCCGCGCCTATGACTCCCATGCCGACTCCTTCGCCGATTACGCCAGGCTGCTGCAATCCAATCCCCGCTATCAGCAGGTTCTGAACGACGCGCAGGATGCGGCCGGATTCGCGGGCGGGCTGCAGCGCGCGGGCTACGCGACCGATCCCGCCTATGCGCAGAAACTCCTGGCTTTGATAAGACAGATCGGGCCGCAAATCGGATGACTGAAAAAATCAAATTATCTGCCGATTACCAATTGAATACCGGTAAACCCGGTTAAAACCTATTGGACATGCCATGGCCAGCAGCATATTGAACATCGGAGTGACTGCCCTCAAGGCCGCGCAGGCAGGCATCTCCACGACCTCGCACAATATCAGCAACGCCGCCACGCCCGGCTACAGCCGGCAGGAGATCCGTCAGTCTTCGAGTCTTGCAAGGTACACTGGCTCGGGCTACATGGGTCAGGGTGTCCAGGTTGATACCGTCAGACGCGTCTATAGCGACTTCCTTGCCAATCAGGTGATGGATGCGCAGTCGGCTGCCAGCCATATCGATTCCGAATACAGTCATATCAGCCGTATCAACAACCTGCTGGCGGATGCCACAGCGGGACTTTCCCCGGTACTGCAGGAATTTTTTTCCGGCATTCATGATGTGACCAATGCTCCCGCGGACATGGCAGCAAGGCAATCAATGCTTTCGGGCTCAAGGGTATTGATTAACCGTTTTCATGCCATGGACTCGCAATTCAATACCATCCGTGCGGACGTCGAGGCCGAAATAAAGGTCAGTGTCGATACGATCAACAAGTATGCAGGACATCTTGCCCGGCTCAATGAACAGATTGTCAGCGCGGAGAGTCAGGGCAATCCCCAACCTGCCAATGATCTGCGTGACCAGCGCGATGTGCTGGTGGCTGACCTTACCAAGGAAATCAAGGCATCCGTCGTGCGAATGGAAGACGGAAGCATCAATGTTTATGTGGCTGGCGGGCAGGCGCTGGTATTGGGAAAGCAGTCGGCAAAGCTGATAGTGGAACCGTCCGACAGTGACAAAACCCAGTCAGTCATCAGGTATCAGATGGAGGGACTCAATTTCCCCTTGCGCGACGCCGATTTGAATGGCGGTAAGCTGGGCGGGCTGCTCGAATTCAGGTCGAATTCGCTTTCTACGGCACAAAATACGCTGGGACGCATGGCAATTGGTCTTGCTTTGAGCATGAACCAGCAGCACCAGCTTGGACAGGACTTGTCAGGCAACCTGGGAGGTGATTACTTCTCGATCCGGACGCCCGAAGCCATTGCCAATTCCGGCAATATCGGCAATGCCCAAATCACTGCAAGCTTCGTCGATGCAAATGCCTTGACGGTCAGTGATTACAAGATCGATTTCGACGGATCAAATTACACTATCACCCGCCTGTCCGACGGCGCGACCCAAACCACGGCAACTTTCCCCGTTACCGTGGATGGCTTGCAGCTCGGTCTCATGTCAGGGTCTGCAGCGGCGGGCGATTCCTTTCTTCTGCGCCCGGTTCGCGATGGGGCAACTGTTATCGGCCTGGCCATCGGCCACCCGTCAGAGATCGCTGCGGCATCACCCGTACGAACCGGAGTTGCCGTTTCCAACACCGGTTCGGCTTCCATCAGCGCGGGTTCAGTCACTGCGGCCTATTTGTCCAGCCCGCTCGCCTCTGCGGTTACGCTCGTTTACAGCGGTTCGACCGGCATGCTTACCGGTTTTCCGGGAACCAGCACCGTCACGGTCAATGCTGGGGGAAGCGTGACGACCTATGCAGGAGGCGCGCCCGTGCCGTATGCGGACGGCGCAACAATCAGCTTCGATGGCATCGAGATCAGTCTCTCCGGTACGCCCGCCGACGGCGACCAGTTCAGCATCCGGCCCAATACGGGCGGCGTGGGGGACAACCGAAATGCTTTGTTGATGGCAGGCTTGCAAACCGCCAAGACGCTTGGCGAGGGTACGTTGAGCTATTCGGGCTCATACAGTCAGCTTGTAAGCGAAATCGGAGTCCGCACACGTGAACTCGAAATCACCAGTACTGTTCAGGGCAAGCTGCTTGAGGATGCCAGCCATTCCCAGCAAAGTTTCTCCGGCGTCAATCTGGACGAGGAAGCAGCACGTCTGATGCAGTATCAGCAGGCCTACCAGGCTGCAGCAAAGGTCATGCAGATGGCGGGTGAACTTTTTGAATCGCTACTTTCAATCGGCTGACGGGGAATCTTATGCGCATTACTACCAGCATGATGTATGACATGGGCATTTCCCGCCTGACGGAAGGCCAAAGCGCTCTGAACAGGACCCAGCAGCAGGTTTCCACCGGCCGCAGGATACTGACCCCGGCCGACGATCCCTCCGGCGCGGCCAGCGCGCTTCAAATCAGCCAGGCGGACGGCCTGATCAGCCAGCATGTCGAAAACCGCAATCTGGCCCGAAACGGGCTTGGCATCGAAGATGGCGTGCTGCAGAGCGTGTCCGACCTGCTCTCGGCCATGAAAACCACGGTAATTGCTGCGGGCAATGGCACGCTGGGCAACGTCGAGCGGGGCTTCATGGCCAGCGAGCTTCGCGGGCAGCTCGATCAGCTCATCGGCCTGGCCAACAGCACCGATGGCAACGGCAACTACCTGTTTTCCGGTTTCCAGAGTTTCACCATGCCGTTTGCACGCAGCGGCAGCACGGTCAGCTATTCGGGAGACACTGGTTCGCGTGCCTTGCAAGTGTCGGGAGAGCGGCAAATGGCGGTGGGTGACTCGGGGCAGGACCTGTTCATGTCCATCCCGGAAGGCAATGGCCGCTTTGTGGCTGCCGCAAGCCCGGGCAATTCCGGTACCGGCAGGATCAGCGGCGGCACCCTCGTCGATCCGTCAGCCATCACCGGGGACGACTATCAGGTCACGTTCAGCGTGGCAGGCCCCGCGACAACATATACCGTCACCAATGTCACCACGGGAATGGTGCTGTCATCCGGCAATCCCTACGTTGAAGGCAGCGCGATTGTGGTGGACGGCATGCAATTAGGCATCCAGGGCAGCCCCGCCAATGGCGACCAGTTCATACTTGAACCCAGCGGACGCAAGAGCGTGTTCGATGTGGTGAATGACATGATTTCCGCATTGTCCACCCCGGTGGTAACGCCGGCCGACTCGGCCAAGCTGAGCAATGCGCTGACCCTGGCAGGCAATGAGCTAGAAAATGCCATCGACAAGGTACTGGATACGCGGGCATCGGTGGGTGCACGCTTGAAGGAGCTGGACGCGCTGGAAGAAACCGGAAGCTACATGCATCTGCAAAACCAGACCCGGCTTTCAGAGCTTCAGGACCTGGACTACAACGAAGCCCTTTCCAGACTCGCCATGCAGCAGATCACCCTGGAAGCTGCGCAGAAGTCATTCGTGCAGGTGGCGGGACTCTCGCTGTTCAAATATCTCTAGCCGTTTTCACCCTGGACAGGGAGGGTTAAATTGTACCCTTGATAAAAGGGGTTGGGGATTCCATGCCGATGGGCAAGATAGCCTGGTGCATGCCCCAATCCTTGAATAACGCGATTCCATACGCCTCCTGGAAATGACCCCCTCCTGTCGATTCAAAAGAGGGTGGCGTGTGGTGTCCCGCTGCCAGGCGACTAGCTTTTTCTTGTGAGGCATGCCAGCGCGGCAATCAAAAAAGATGGGTGCTTAAGCACGCGCTTATCAGCCAATTGAAAGACGTATTTACTGTACAGAATTGATCCATCAGGCATGCAGAGGGATGATCGATGAAGATACTCATTGCGGACGACAGCAAGGCCATGCGCCAGGTGATCGGACACATGTTGCACCAGGCTGGCTATAGCGGATTCAGGGTTGTCGAAGCGGCGGATGGTGTCGAAGCGCTGGAAAAGACCACCATCGAAGCCCCCGATCTTGTGCTGTCCGATTGGGACATGCCCAACAAGAGCGGTATCGAGTTCTTGCAGGAACTGCGCGCTTCCGGGAACGAGGTACCGTTCGGATTCGTGACCACTGATGTCAGCCCCGAAATGCGCTCGCTGGCCACGCAGTCTGGCGCGACCTTTCTTATCGGCAATCCCTTCATGCCCGAGGATTTCCGGCGCGTTCTTCACGCGTGTATGCGTTGATATATTAATCTGAACAATTCATCAGACTTCTCAAGGGTGTGATATCCCTGAGCTTTCTCCAGACGGTCTTCTTTCCGGATGCCCGCCAGGCTTCCCTGGGTCAAAGCCGGGCAAGCAGCCTGACTGTCTGCTGTATGGCATCGAACACGTGCTCAAACAGTGTTGTGGTTTGCCCGGCCAGATAAGGCAGTGAGAGATCGAATGCCACCAGCCCCACGCCCAGTGTGATGGGAAAGCCGATAGCGAAAATGTTGAGCTGGGGCGCCGAGCGATTGAGGATGGCCAGCGCGAGGTTGGTCATGAGCAGGATGGCGATGAGTGGCAAGGCAAGCAGAACGCCGTGGCTGAAAATGATGCTGCCGGCCTGTGCAATGGCAAACATGCTCTGGCCGGGAAGCGGGTTCGACGAAACCGGCAGGGCCGTGAAGCTGTCGACCAGCGTGCCCAGCAGCAGCAGATGTCCGTTGATGGCCAGAAAGGCCAGCGCTGCCAGCAAGCCCAGAAAGCTGGAGAGGGTATTGATGTTGCTGGCGCTTTGCGGGTCGAAAAAGCTTGCGAATCCCAGACCCATCTGCAGGCCGATGATCTCTCCCGCCATTTCGACTGCAGAGAACGCGAGGCGCATGACGAGGCCCATGGCAACGCCAATCAGAACCTGCATGATCAGGATGAAGAACCCTGCCGGACTGGCCACGGATATTTCCGGCAATGGCGGCAGGGCGGGGGCGATGACGAGGGTGATGAATACGCCCAGCCCAATCCTGATGCGCGCGGGCACGCTGCCATGGCCGATGACCGGTGCGATCATGATCAGGCCGAGTATGCGCGCCAGCGGCCACAGCAGCGTGGCCAACCAGGTGTTGATCTGGGCGTCGGTGATGGAGATCATTGCGATGAAATCCCCCGGCGCTTCGCGCCACACCCTTTCTCAAGGGGGTAACAAAGCAAGCCCCCCTTGATAAAGGGGGGTGGGTGGGGGGTCGCCTTGCGCATGGCTTTATCCAATCAAACCAGGCAAATCCGTCAGCAGCCGCCGCATGTAATCCGTCATGATGGTGAGCATCCATGGGCCGGCAATGATGAATGCGGCGATGACAGCAACAAGCTTGGGCACGAATGACAGACTGGCATCATTGATCTGGGTGGCGGCCTGGAATATGCCGATGACGAGACCAATGAGCAGGGTGACGAGCAGGATGGGAGCCGAAATCATCAGCATGATTTCCATACCCTGACGTCCCAGTGACATCACGCTTTCCGGAGTCATTCGCTTTTCCTTTCGTTATAAGAAACTGTTTGCCAGCGAACCGATCAGCAGGGCCCAGCCATCGACCAGCACGAACAGGATGATCTTGAACGGCAGCGAGATCATGACCGGCGAGACCATCATCATGCCCATGGACATCAGCACACTGGCCACGACCAGGTCGATGATGAGAAAGGGAATGAACACGGCGAAGCCGATCTGGAAAGCGGTCTTCAGCTCGCTGGTGATATAAGCGGGTATCAGCATGCGCATGGAAACATCTTCCGGGCCGTTCATCTGCGGCGCTCGCGACAGCCTTGCGAACAGAGCGAGGTCGGTTTCACGCGTCTGGCGCAGCATGAAGGCCTTGAGCGGTGCCGCACCCTTGTCGATGGCCTCGTTGAAACCGATCCTGTTTTCGGAATAAGGCTGGTAGGCCTCGGTATAAATTTTGTCCAGCGTCGGTCCCATGACAAAGAAGGTCAGGAACAGCGACAGCCCGATCAGCACCTGGCTGGGCGGCGAGGTCTGCGTGCCCAGGGCGTGTCTGAGCAACGACAGCACGATGATGATGCGCGTGAAGCTGGTCATCATCAGCAGCATCGCCGGCAGGAAGGTCAGCGAGGTCAGCAGCAGCAGGGTTTGCAGGCTGAGCGAATAGGTCTGACCACCACCCGGCGTGGGGGTGCTGGTCCACGCGGGCAGACCTTCCGGGGCGGCGAAGGCGACAGCGGGTAGCAGCAGGCCTGTCATGAAGAGAGCTGGTTTCCATGCAAAATCCCCCGGCTCGCGTTGCTCGCCACCCCCTTTGTCAAGGGGGTGGAATGAGTCCCCCTTGATAAAGGGGGATTTGGGGATGCGGAACAAGCCGAGTCGGGAAATTCTATTGAGCATTTTTTGCACGTGCTTCCAGCATGACCTTGAGCTTGCCCGCAAATCCAGCAGGCGAGGCAAATCCGGATGACTGTTCCACGTGTCCCCTTGGGAGGGTGGCAAGCGAACTGAGTCCGGCGGGCGAAATGCCCACGACGATCCACGAATCCTGCACCTGCACGATGGCGACGCGTTCACGCGCACCGAGCGAGGTCGAACCAACAACCTGTATCAGGGCATTCTCCTGATGCCGCGTCACGCCGATACGACGCGCCATCCAGGCCAGGCCGACGATCATGGCGATCACGGCGATCAGGCCGAACAGCACGCTGAACAGGCTGCCGGCAGTCGTTACGCTCCCCTGGCTGGCAGTTTGTGCCGTGACATCGGCTGCGAGGGAAACCTGAGAGGACAGGCCAGTCAGAAGCAGCGCCAATCCCAGAGTTCTCATTGATTCAGTTTCCGGATGCGTTCGGCAGGCGTGATGACATCGGTCAGGCGGATGCCCAGGCGATCATCGACCATGACGGCTTCGCCCTGCGCGACCAGTGTGCCATTGACAAGGATGTCGAGCGGTTCTCCCGCCATGGCGTTCAATTCCACAACCGAGCCCTGCGATAGCTGCAGCAGATTCTTGATCGAGATCTTCGTGCGCCCCAGTTCGACCGTCAATTGCACGGGGATGTCCAGGATCATGTCGATGTCGTTCGATGCACCGCCGGCGCCCTGTCCGGAAAGCGGCTTGAACAGCGGCTGGCCCAGTGCGTTGTCTTCGCGGACGAATTCCGCATCCGAAGTCATCGAACCTTCGCTACCGTTTTCCATTGTGGCTTCCATAAGAGGTCTCCTGTTGATTCTGGGGGATGATTCTTTCAACGCGCAAAGAGTACTGGCCATTGGAAATGCCGAAATTGCATTCCATCAGGGGAAATCCGTCGACCATTGCGCTGACCGTATTGGGCACGCTGATGGGGATGAAATCACCCGGCTTCATTTCCATGATCTGGCGCAACGGAATGGTGGCGGTGCCAAGGTTGGCATTGAGCTCGATTTCCGCGCTTTGTACCTGGGCCGAGAGCAGCCTGAGCCAGTTGCGGTCAACGCTGGCCTTTTCCTCGTCCGTTGCCCTGCCCAGCAGGGGCAGGATCGGCTCGAAAGCCGAGTATGGCATGCATACGAGCACTTCGCCTCCGGACTGATTGATCTTGATATTGATGGAAAGCATGATGACCGGGTCATCAGGCCAGCAGATGCTGACGAATTGCTTCTCCGTTTCCGTTTTCTGGTAGGAGAAGTCGACGGGATGCACATCCGCCCAGAACTTCTGGTAGCACTCGAGGATAAGCACGCTGACTTTCTCGACCACGCGGACTTCGATGGGTGTGTATTCGCGGCTGGCAATTTCCTTGCTGGCGCGTCCCCCGCCGCCAAACAGGCAATCAATGAACACCGCAGTGGTGCTCTGGTCAATGAACAACGCCCCGGTGCCGACCAGCGGCGCCAGGCCAAACACGCTGATGCCGGTGATGGCGGGAATGCCATGCACCAGTTCGGCGTATTTCATGATTCGCACCGGCGAGATGGTCAGTTCGCAATGGGTCTTGAGGAATTCCGAAATGGCAGTGCGCAGGGCGCGTGAGAATTTCTCGTTGATGTTTTCCAGCACGGGCAGGCGGGTTTCCGTGAGGAATTGCCGGCTGGTGGGATCGTAAGGCCGTATGTTGCCCGCTGCGGTACTCGATGAATCGGCATCCATGCCCGCATCGCCGATTCCGCCCAGCAGGGCATCCACCTCATCCTGCGAAAGAAATTCCTTGTCTTCTTCCATCGAATCGACCGTTACTGGATGATGAAATCGGTGAAGTGGACGCTGCTGACCTGAAGCGGCTCTTCTCCCTGGACGAAAGGCTGCTTGAGCTGGGCAATGATTTCCTCGATCAGCTTGTTCTTGCCCTGCAGGTCCATGATTTCAGATGCCTTCTTGCTGGACAGCAGCATCAGCATTCGACTGCGGATTTGCGGCATGTATTGCTTCATTCTTTCCGAAGCTTCCTGATCCTTGACCTGAACGACCAGCCCGACCTGCAGGTACTGTTCCTCGCCATCGGGCTGAAGGTTTACGGTGAAGGTCTCCGGCGCCATGAACACGGGCGGGGCAGGCGGCTCGTGCTTGGCTTCCTGCTTGTGGCCATCATCATTTTTGGACATGAAAAACCATGCCCCACCGCCGCCTGCGGCAAGCGCCACGACGCCCACGATGGCAAACATCATCAGCTTCTTCTTCGATTTCGGTTCGGCGTTGTCCCCTGCCGGTGCGGCTTTTGCCTTGGCCATGTCGACTCCTTGTCGGTTAACAATACATGGTTGAATTATTGATGCTGTGCCCGGAGTGGAATCGGTTGATTAGAGGGGATATTTGCCCTCAGTTTTGGTTAAAGAAAGCTGCTGCGGTTGGGAATGCAGGGCGCACTGAGTGCAGCGCATTGCGCCACATGTTTCTGTTTCAAACTGCCAGGGGCCGGGGGGCCGGCGTGAAGGGAAGGCAGACCGGAAGGGGTTAATGCCGAAATCCCCCGGCTCGTTATGCTCGCCACCTCCTTTATCAAGGGGGTTGAATTGAGCCCCATGATGAAGGGGGGATTTGCTTTGGGTTTTTTTTCCTGGCGAAGCAAGAAATTGACTTGCTGTCGGGCAACCTCCGACGGTTTCTGCCGGGCATTCCCCGGTGAAACATCGATTCAGCCATGTATACCGGGTGATTCCATAAACCAATCAAGCAAACGTATCAATCCGCCCCGTTTGAGTCTGCACAATAACCCTGCTGATCGGCATGGCGGCAGTTTCGGATTCGGACTGCCCGGAACCACGACGCTGTTGCTGGAATTGTCCGCTGCTTCCCTGGTAGTCCTGGTTGCGCGCGGTACCGGCGTCAATGCTGACCTTGTCAAGACTGAAGCCCGCGCTGTTCAGCATTTCCTGAAGCCTGGGCAGGGCGGACTGGAGAGATTCTCTCACCTGCGCGTCATGCGTCAGGAACTGGACATTGGCCGCGCCGTTTTCCAGGCTCAACACCACCTGCATGGGGCCCAGGCCTTCGGGGTTCAGTTTCAGCTCCGCCTGCTGGACTTTTTCCGAGGCCATCATGACGATTTTTTGCCCCATGGCTTCGGACCAGCCCGATGCGCCGACGCGGGGGGTGATCAAGTCAGGCGAAGCGGAATCAATGTGCTGAATGCCTGCCTGAAACGCATTGCCAGTCTGGCTGATGAGAGATTGGAATGTGGAGGGCTCGGCCGTGCCTGCCTGTGCCGGTTTATCCCGGGCCGAATTCTGGCCATCCTTGCTCAAGTCGTGCAGGGAGGCCATGGCTTTCAGGGCGGAGCCTTCGTTCTGGCGGATATTCTGACCTGCCTGGGGGTCCGTCATCGGCAACTGTGCCGTCGATCGCATCTCCGCGCCGGACGTCTGGTTTTCCGGCCTGCTCAATGTGTGGGCGGCGAATCCCTTGTCTGACAATGCGTTTGTGCCAGTACCTGCATCATTGCCATGAACGTCCTGCATTGCGGTTAGGACCGGTCTGGCATCCCTTGCGGAATCCTCGCCGAAATCCGCCAACAGGTTCCCGGCAGAAGGATCGGACACCATTCGTGCCGGATCGCTTGATTTTCCGTTGGCCCCTGCGTTCATGGCCAGGGCCAATGCATCGACTGACGCGGATGTTTTGGCCTGCGCACCGCCCGGCTCGCTGCCCGCGGCATCGATGACAGCCGGATCCAGCGACACCATCATGGCGGCGATGCCTGTGGCGGGGTCCATTGCCGCCAGCGGATCTTCTGAACGTTTGGCGGGTGCGGAGTCGGCGGTATCCGTTTCGTCCTCCTTGCCCCGGTGTTTCGAGATGAGGCTGGACAGGGCATCGTTAAAGGATGCGCCTTCCCCCGGTTCTGCATTGCTATCCGCCGGCTGGATGGCGGATGACTCGACGGGAAGTGTTGCGTTGATGGCTAGTGTATCCATGGTGAGGTCCTGTCATGAATGATCGTTGGAGGGGTGCCCGGCTCGAAACTGGCGAGTGGCATGTTCGTCGAGCAGCTTCTGCTCCTGTTTGAGCTGGCGTGCGGATTCGGCTGCCTGTCGGCGCTTGTCGAGAAGATCGTAGGATTTTTCGCGGCGAAAATGGCCGCGCCACTCATCGCGGCAGGTTTCCACTTTCAGGTTCGAAAGGGATATCTGGCGTTTCTGCTTTTCGATGAGCTGGTCGAGCTGGCCAAGAAACGCCTGCTGGTTCTTCAGTTCGATGGCGGTCGTGCCTGCGCTGGCCTTGTTTTCCAGGGCCTGCCGGTAGCCGGACAGGTAATCGACCAGAGTATTCAGAGTGGCTTCGGCGCGACGCTGGTCAGAAACAGCCATGGCCAGCGTCTCTGCGGCCTTGTTCCTGTCTTCACCGGCCAGTTGGATGAGGGTCGTGAGTGTGCTCCGTTTCATTTACGTTCGTGTCCCTCTGGTTTCAAGCACATTCGCCAGACCTGCAATGCTGTCCTGCACGGTAGCGCATTCCTGTATGCCCTGCTGCAAAAATGACTCGATCTCCGGATAAGCCTCGATCGCCTGGTCGATGGACGGATCGGAACCCGGCTTGTAGGCACCCACGGAAATCAGATCGCGATTGCGCTGGTAACGCGAGTACAACTGCTTGAGGTAGCGCGCGGCTTCCTGGTGGGCGGGCGATACCAGATTGATCATGGCGCGGCTGATGGAAGCCTCGATGTCGATGGCGGGATAGTGTCCGGATTCGGCCAGTGCGCGCGACAGCACGATGTGACCGTCGAGGATGGCGCGGGCGCTGTCGGCGATCGGATCCTGCTGATCGTCACCTTCGGACAGCACCGTATAAAATGCGGTGATCGAGCCGCTGCCCTCACGGCCGTTGCCCGCGCGTTCGATGAGTTGCGGAATTTTTGCAAACACCGAAGGCGGATAGCCCTTGGAGGCGGGCGGCTCGCCGATGGCCAGCGCGATTTCCCGCTGGGCCATGGCATAGCGGGTGATCGAATCCATGATCAGCAACACGTTCTTGCCCTCATCGCGAAAATATTCGGCGATGGTGGTGGCGTAGGCGGCGCCCTGCAATCTCATCAAGGGTGAAGTGTCGGCAGGTGCGGCAACGACTACGGAACGCGCCAGACCTTCCGGGCCGAGAATATGTTCGATGAATTCCTTGACTTCACGGCCACGTTCGCCGATGAGTCCGACGACAATAACATCTGCCGTCGTGTAGCGCGCCATCATGCCCAGCAGCACGCTTTTGCCGACACCGCTCCCGGCGAACAGGCCGATGCGCTGACCACGTCCGACGGTCAGCAGCGCATTGATGGCACGGACACCGGTATCGAGAATTTCGGCGATTGGCGCGCGTGCCAGCGGGTTGTACGGGCGGCTGTGCAGCGGTCGCATGTGCCGGGTATGCAGCGGACCAATCTCGTCCAGTGGCCGGCCCATGCCGTCCAGCACGCGGCCCAATAACTCATCTCCAACGGGGTAATGCTTGGCGCGATCCGAGCTGCGTTTTCTGGGATGGTTGACCTTGCCAGGCCTGGGCAGGCTGCTGGCAATGTCCTCGGCGATGACGGGCGCGCCGGGTTCGATGCCGTTGATCTGACCATGTGGCATGAGAAACAGACGGTCGTTTGAAAAGCCGACCACTTCGGCCTCAACCTGATTGCCGTCGCTCATCATGATGGTGCAGCTATTGCCGACCGCAAGCTTGATGCCAATGCATTCCACCACCAGACCCGCAACGCGCGTGACCTTGCCGGATATCTGCACGGGTTCGGCAATCTCTACGAGCTGTTCGCAGTCCCTGATGAACCGGGTGACACTTTCTTCGAGTTGCAATGTGCTCATTTGAATCTCAAGCCGTTCTTGATTAAGGGGAGGTGAGGGGATTCCATAGCGGAAGAATCCCCCGGCTCACTTTGTTCGCCACCCCCTTTGACAAGGGGGTAACAATGCAGCCACCTCCTGATAAAGGCGGGTTGGCGGCAATTTGCAAGGGGAGCGATTCTTGCCCTGGAGGTTCCCTGACTCATGCTTCATCCAGCCAGTTGTTGTCCTGGCCCAGCGCCTTGCAGATGCGCTGCCAGCGGGATTCGATACTTGCATCGGCTGCGCCGGTATGTGTTTCGATCCTGCATCCGCCGCGATTTAGCGATACGTCGGGCCGGGTTTTGATGCCGAATGCCGCCAGTTCGTCCTTCATCAGTTCATTCACCAGCTTGAGATCATCCGGATTCAGCAGGAGATGGGTCTGGCCGGAAATGGCTGGCAGCCTGCTGATGGCGTCACGGACCACGGGCAGGATCAGTTCTGGCCGGACATGCAAAGCCTGGTGCAGCATGGCCTTGGCCAGGGTCAGCGCCAGGTCCAGGGTTTGGGCGGATATCCGCTCATGCAGCCCGGCCAGTTCGTGTTGAGTATTTTGAAACAGTGTGTTCAGACGTTCACGCAGGGCCTCGGTGTGGGCGCGGCTTTCCTTGAGGCCCTCGGCGAAACCCTCGGCATGGCCGCTGACTCTCGCTGCTTCCTTGATCGCTTCGAGCGAGGAGCCCCTGTCATTGCCGAACTCGTGCCCGTCCGTTTCATCGTCAAACGAAGCCAGTTCCCAGCGCTGGTAAGCGGTTAACCTTTCCTTGGGAATTACGGCACTGGACATGGCTTGCTCCTCAGTAGACAGGGTGTTGAAAAGCGTAGCGAGCGGGCCTCAGGCAAGGAAGAAGCCGGAGATAAAGCGATGTGTATGCGGTATTCATCAGCATTTCGAGCCGGCTTCTGACGCAGCATCACGCCCTCGCAGTGGTTTTTCAGCACCCTGTCAGACATATTCCTCGCCTCCCTTTCCTGCAATCACGATCTGTCCTTCGTCGGCCAGGCGCTTGACCGTAACCAGTATCTGCTTCTGCTCGTTTTCCACCTCGGACAGCTTGACGGGACCCTTGGAATCGAGGTCTTCCTTGAGCATTTCCGCCGCACGCGAGGACATGTTCCTGAAAATCTTGTCGCGCAATTCCTGGGTGGCGCCCTTGAGGGCGATGATGAGCGATTCGGACTGGATTTCGCGCAGCATGAGCTGGATGCCCTTGTCGTCGATGTCCATGAGGTTGTCGAAGATGAACATTTCATCCTCGATTTTCTGCGCCAGCTCCTCGTCCTGTACGCGAAGATTGTCCATGATGGATTCTTCGTGCGGACCGACGAAATTGAGGATTTCCGCCGCCGCCTTGATGCCGCCCATGGGCTTGTTGGGTTTGAAGCTCTTGCCAGTCAGCAGTCGGCCAAGCACGTCGTTCAGCTCCTGCAGCGCGGCGGGTTGCACGCTGTCCAGGGTGGCGATACGGTGAATGGTGTCGTTCCTGAGGTCTTCATTGAACAGCGAAAGCGCCTCGCCCGCCTGGGTGGGTTCCAGATGAACCAGGATGGTGGCGATGATCTGAGGATGCTCGTATTTGATGAGATTGGCGACCTGCTCGGCCGACATCCACTTGAGATGGTCGATGCCGGGCGAGTCGTTGTCTTTCAGGATGCGGTTGATGACATGCACGGCCTTGTCGTCGCCCAGCGCCTTGATCAGTACGCTGCGCACGTATTCGGAGGAATCCACATGCAGTCCATCGCGGCCGCCCGTGGTTTCATGGAAGGCATCGATGGTCTCGTCGATCTGCTCGCGCGACACATTTGACAGATTGGCCATGGCCGCGCCGATTTTCTCGACCTCGCGCGGGCCCAGGTATTTCAGTACTTGCGCGGCCTCGTCCTCGCCCAGCGAGAGCAGGAAGATCGCGCTTCTCATCACGCCATCGTTCATTGTCCGTCCACCCAGTTCTTGACCACATTGGCCACGGCGCGTGGATCCTGACGCGCGGTCAGGCGCGCTGCCTGAAGCTTCTCATCCGCTGACAGCGGCGATGGCTGGTGCGGCAGGGAGAGCGTGCCGGTTGCCGGATTGATGCCCCCTTCGCCGGCTGCCGGGCTGGTTTCTTCCGTCAGTGTCTTCACCGTGCGGCTGGCCTTTTTCAGCAATGGACGGATGAAGGCAAGGAAGGCATACAGGGTGATTGCCGCCATCAACAGATACTTGCCGGCATCGCTGGCCAGGCTGATGTTTTCCGGCTGGCGCCAGACCGGGACTTCCGGGAGTTTTTCAACTTCCGGCATGGTGAATCGCGTGTTGGTCACATTCAGGGTATCACCGCGTGCCTGGGTGAATCCCATCGCTTCCTTGACCAGCGACTCGATCTGGGATTTTTCTGCCGCGGTCAGCGGTACGAAACTGGCCACTCCCTTCTTGTCGACAACCTTCTTGTAGTTTACGACCACGGCGGCTGACAGGCGCTTGACACCGCCCATCGGTTTCTGTGTGTACTGGATGGTCTTGTCGACTTCATAATTGGTGGTGGCGTCCTTGCGCGTATTGGAAGCCGCATTGCCGCCCGCGCCTGTCGCGCCGCCCTGTTGATTGAGCTGGGCGGTGGCCGGTGCGGGCGGCTGGTTGGTCAGGGCGCCGGGCACGCCAGCGGCGGCATTGCCGGCATTGCTCGATTCGCTGATTTGCTGGCTGCGGATAGCGGCATCCGCAGGCTTCTGGTTGGGCTTGTAGGTTTCCGCGGCCTGTTCCATGTGCGAAAAATCGATGTCCGCGGTGACCTCGGCATGCACGTTGTCCTTGCCTACGATCGGAAAGAGGATGGCTTCGATGCGGCGTGCAATGCCGCTCTCGTAGTGCTGTACGTACTGAAGCTGGCCGGGATCCAGATTGAGGCCATTGGGCTTGTCCTGCTTTTCCGAGAGCAGGTTGCCGTCCTGGTCCAGAACGGTCACGTTTTTGGGTGAAAGTTCCGGCACGCTGCTGGACACCAGATGGGTAATGGCGCTGACCTGGGAAGCATCGAGCGTGCGCCCCGGGTAGAGGTTGAGCATGACGGAAGCCGAAGGTTTCTGCTCGTCGCGCACGAACACCGACTGCTTGACGAAGGCGATATGCACGCGAGCACTCTGCACTGCGGAAATGGCCTGCATCGATCGGGCCAGTTCGCCTTCCAGCGCGCGCTGGTAATTGACCTGTTCCAGAAACTGGCTGATTCCGAGCTTCTGGTTTTCCATGAGTTCAAAACCCACGCCGCCACCCTTGGGCAGGCCTTGCGCGGCCAGCTTCAGGCGGGCCTCGTGCACCTTGTCGGCCGGCACCAGAATGGCGCCACCACCCTCGGTAAACTGGTAGGGTACGTTCATTTGCGTGAGCACGCCGATGATGTCACCGCCGTCGCGGTCGTTGACGTTGCTGAACAGCACCCGGTATTCCGGCTGCTTGCCCCACAGCCACATGCCTGCAAGCAGTGCGACCACCACGGCCAGACCGATCAGGGCGACGACTTTGCTGCCAGCGCCAGGCAGGGGGAATATCTGCAGACGCGGTGCGAGGGCAGTCTGGGCAGATTCACTCATTTCCTGTTTCTCCAAGAGACTTGTCTTTGTGCTGATTATCGATAGGCCCGGTCAAATCAGTCGCTGGAATAGGGGCGGTTTATTCCTTCATTTCCAGAAGCCGCCGAAAGCCATCGGCTGCTATCGTTCAATCAGGCTGGAAAACCTCAAGGAAAGGGGGTTGAAACCCATGGATACAGGAAAAATCGACCGCATGGTTGCCATGCTCAGAGCGCATGCGGATTATGCCTCGGGCGACAAAGCGGTCAAAAAACCGGATGAAACCCAGACATCCGGCTTCGGTTCGGTACTCAAGACCTCGCTGGATCAGGTCAACAAGGTCCAGAACGAGGCTTCCCAGCTCGGCAAGGCCTTTGAACTTGGGGATCGCAACGTCAGCCTGAACGACGTCATGGTCTCGCTGCAAAAAGCCAGCATTTCCTTCCAGAGCACGGTGCAGGTGAGGAACAAGCTGGTGCAGGCGTATCATGAGATCATGAACATGCAGATTTGACAGTCAAGAAACTACTGCGGGGGGCATTTACTGCGTTGCGTGTTGTCCGTATATGCTCATGTATGGCCATATGCACTCCGCTTTTTGTGCGACACGCGCCATGTAACTGACCATCCTCGCTACGTTTCCTGAACTGTCAAAATTTTGTTCCAACAGCATGGACATAATCCCCCGGCTCGCTTTGCTCGCCACCCCCTTTGACAAGGTGGTAAATACCAGCCCCCCCTAGATAAAGGGGGGTGTCCCAAGGGCGGGGGTTTCTTGCTAGCCCATCTTCGCGCGACGCTCGCACTCCAGCTTGATGATGTACCGTTGAAGCTTGGTCTGTACCGAGCTGTCAAGCGAAACGAATTGACAGCCCAGGCGGATTTTCTTGCCACCCTTTTTCAGCGTGATTTGAGTGATGTTGCGAACTTCGAGGTCGGCATCGATTTCGCCGATATCCGGCAGCGAGAATCGGCAGCCCTGGAGCTTCGTGCCATAGTCGGCCTTGACTTCTCCTTCGTTGCAAACGATGGCCATGCCGCCCAGACTGAGGTCTTCCACGATGACTGCCAGCCAGTCACCGGTTGCCGGTTCTTCCCGGATGGGTATTGCACACATGACCGGACGGGAAGAGGGAAGGTGCACGCGAAAATAATCACGGCGCTGGAGGCGCACAATTGATTCAGGTATGTGCATGCACAGTCCGGCTTCGCCTTTGTGTATGCAATGCCAGACACGGGCAGCAGTGAAGTAAACGCGGACCTGATCCAGCATGGCTTCGAACATGACTTGCTGACCGCTGGCAAAGCGTTCGTTGACGGCGCGGTTCTGCGCGGGATCCATGACCAGCCTGTTGTTGTCCGTGTCGATATCGATGATCGAGCTTATAAACACGTCGCCGGATTTTTCCGTGGACAGGCTGACCAGCACATTCTGCTCAACAATGGCGTTGAGTATGTGCAGGATCTCGGACCTGGACCAGATGGCATAGCGGTTGTGCGCATGGGAAGCCCCTGCCCCCGAGATTTCCTCCGGAACCTTTCCGTCTGCTTCTGGCGGGGGCGATTTGTCCATTTGTCTGTGCCGCTTTCAGGGGGTTTCCCGAGTGACCGGCCCGTGCAAGGGGCCATGGTCTCCATGCTTGTGTTGCTCGTGCTCCAGCCGGTAGAGCCATACCAGTAATTCGGCAATCACCATGTAAAGTTGAGGGGGTATGTGGCTGTCAAGGTCGACACGCATCAGCAGGGCAACCAGTTCGGGTGACTCGTGAACGTAGACGCCGCTTGCCCGCGCGCGTTCGATAATGGCCTCGGCCACGGCCCCCCGTCCCTTGGCAACGATGCGGGGCGCATAGTCGTCCGGCATGTAGCGGACGGCGGCGGCGGTGCGCCGTGGCTCATGCGTCGGCATGGCTGCTTCCTATCGACAACTCGCGCACCCTGCAGCCTGTCGAGGCAAGCCTTTCCAAGCACAGCGGACGCTGCCCCATCAGTGCGGGCAATGCCTGTTCATTCGCGGCATCCAGTCGAACACGCACACCTTCGGCATCCATCCTGAGCATGATTTCCACATGTCCAAGCGTGGGGAAATCAAGCTGGATGGTGGTACTCCATGACGAATGATTTTCACGGATGGGCGCAGGTTCTTCCTCGATCAGCATGGTTGCGGTCTGGCCCGGCCACATGTTGACCGACCACTCCAGGCTGGGTTTGTCCAGAAGCAGGAGCTGCTGCGTGATCAGTTTGGCGGCTTCGCTTGATTGTGGTGCAAGGGCAAGCTGCTCCTTTGCAGCGAAGCCTGGCTTGTCTGCCGATTCCGGCTTCTCGTGAATCTGCCTGGCCGCGTCGGCTGCTTCTTGGATCGGGCTCGGCAGCGATTTCATTGCCTGGGCGTTGTCATCGACCCTGTCACTTTGATCGGAGATATGACTGTCAGGCTGGGCCTGCATGTCGGGGCTGGCGGTGGAAGCGAGGCCTTGCAGGAGTTTGTCCGCCGCAGAGTTGGCATTGGCGGGGAGAGGCAATTGTGCAAGCCCGGACTGTGGCTCTTTCAACAGAAGATCACGCGGATACTGGCCCTGATACCAGTTGAACAGGTGCGACTCATAAAACAGGCCGCTCTCCTGAAGGTTGGATTGCAGGGCTATCGCCAGTGGCGCAGGGTAGCTGGGCGGTTCGTCCAGTATGGGCCGTGCTGTGGCCGGGATCGCGGCGCGCGTTGGGATACCCTTTTCCTGTGGCGGCAGGAGTGAGGACAGGAATCCGGCTGTCTTGCTGAGATGCGTCAGGACAGGCGCAGCTGAATGCTGTAGCTGACCGGGCGAATCGTGGGCTGTGTTGAGGACAGGCTGGTTGGGGGAGTCAACGGCTTGCCGTGAAACAGCAGCCTCGCCCAGCTTGCCGACCATGGGCATGCGCGATGACACAGGGGCGTGCGTCAGCGAAAGCGAGGCCTGTAGCACGGATTCCAGCGTGGTCAGTCTGGGCGTCGTGGCGACAATCGACGCCAGCTTTCCCGAAATATCCGAAATGCCCATGATTCAAGCCCGATCTCATTTGCGTCTAGCGGTTATCGTATGCATGCAAGGCATCGCGGCCCTTGCGCGTTTGCTGGATGACATCCTGCAACTGCGCCATCCAGGGGCTGGCCAGCTCGCGCAGGCGTGCGTCGTCGCGAAGGATTTGCTTGATGACCTGGATCTTCTGGCGCCTTTCGTCATCCGTCAGGCGTTCCTCTGGCGTGGTGTTGCGGATTTGTTCGATGATGGGTTTGCAGGTCGACTCCATGCCGGCCACCTGGTCCCAGTCACCTTTCTCCGCTGCGCTGATCATGGTGGTCAGCAGACCGGAAAGGGATTCGTATTGTGCGATCGTGTTCATTGTTCAGGACTTTTCTGTGGGTTCATGCCGCCATGCGGTTGGGCGAACCGGCGGGCGAGCGGATGCCCTTCCAGGCGTCCTGGATCATCCCGAGCAGTTCGAGGGCTTCTCTCAGCGGTTCCGTCCGGTTGGACAAATTTGCCTCAAGAAGCTGGCTGGTGATGTAGAGATACAGCGAGTCCAGGCGGCCGGCGATCTGTCCGCCCTGCTTGTGGTCAAGCGATGCGCGCAGGCCCTCGTTGATGATGGAAATGGCCTTGGACAGTTGCGTGGATTTGGTTTTCAGGTCCCTGTTCTGTACACCGATGGCACCCAGCTTGATCGCGGAAATAGCGCCATCCAAAAGCATCAGGACTAGCTTGTGTGGATCTGCGCTGGTGATTTCCGTTTCCAGGCCAACCTGCTTGTAGGTGTTTGCGTACTGGCTGGGTCGTGTGAACATTTCTTCCTCCAATCAAGAATCGTTGCTGGCGTTCAGGGATTTGAGCTGTTGTGTCAGGAAAGCGCTGGTTGAGTTCAGGGAACTGATGAGTGAATCGAGTGCCGTGAACTGGGCACGGTAGCGCGCTTCAATCTGAACCATGCGGGCTTCCATTCTTTCTTCGGTTCGTTCAAGGGAACGGATGCTGTAACTGATTCCATCGGTGCGGATTGCCAAACTTCCATTTGTGTCGAGCAGGTCATCCAGGTAATCGTCCAGCCGGAAACCGAATCCGGTTTCGGATGCGATGTTGCTGTCCCGCGCAAAAAGATTTCCTACTGCTTCGAAATTGTCGTTCAGTGCGTCTTCAAGCCTGCTTGCATCGACGGCCAGGGTTCCATCACGCTGGAAGGAAACACCAGCTTGTGAAAGCGTGGTGAAGGCATTGTTGTCCAGTGTGCCGGTCATGATCCCACGCAGCTGGTTACGGATGTGACGTGTGACAGAATCGCCCTGCAATACGGCGCCTTTCTTCGTCTGGTCGTTATAGGCAGTCAGATCCTTCAGAACCTTGTCTACATCGTTGTAGGCCTTGACGAAATCCTGCACCGCAGTGGAGACCGCCTCGATATCCCGCGACACGGTTAATGTTGCAGGCGTGCCTGTGTTCAGCTTCTTGAGGTTGAGCGTAACCCCCTCGATGACGTTAGATATCGAGTTCGAGTCATGCGTAATGGCTATGCCATCAATGCTGAAGAGGGCATTGCGAGCCTCGGATAGCTGCGACATGTTCTTGCCGGCGCCACTTGTGCTGAGAGGGTCATAAGCCAGCAAGGAAAGCCCGCTGGTATCTGTATTGCTGCCATCGTCATCCGCAGTAGTGATTTTCAGGCTGTTGGCTGCACCGCTTTCATTGGAGGATACGATCAGGCGGTAGCCGCTTCCGTCATAGATGATGCTGGCGCTGACCCCGGCATTGGCCTTGTTGATGGCGTCGCGAATGCCAGACAGGGTGTTGTTGCTGCTGTCGATGGTCAGAACCAGGGGAGTCTTGTCCGCATTTGGAGTGAATGTCCCACCGCCTGTATCGTGCGTGCCGAATTCTATGGTTAGCGTGCCGGTGCCAATGACATCTGTCGTTGCGCTGACTGAACTGGCGCTGATCTTGTGTTGCTGGGCCAGCTGGGTGACCTCGATCTGGTAACTGGCTGGTGCTGCGCTGGACGAAGCGGTGGCCGTGAAAACGGTTTCATCAGTCGAGTTTGTGCCGTAAACACGAAATTTGTCGAGACTGGATAGCGTATTGACGGAAGACTGAAACGTCGATAGCGCGCTTTTCAACTGGCCATAGGCGGATAACTGGCTTTCATATTTTTTCTGCTGGGTATCCAACTGGTTAAGCGGCTGGCGTTCAACGGCCATCAGCTGGCTGATGATGTTGTTGATGTCAAGGCCAGAGCCAACACCAGAGGCGCTTATGTTGGCCATTACCCTATGCCTTCACCTGGAGAATCAGGCCCTGCAACCGGTCCAGCGCCTTGCTGATGGCAAGTGCTTCCACGCTTGGAATCTGTCGCACAACCTCGTTGGTTTCCTTGTCGATCATTTTCACGACAGTGCGGCCAGTGTCATTGTCCAGGGTGAAATGAATCGAAGGCGACGAGATTCTCATGAATTCATTCATGTCGCGTACGGCTTCTTCAACGTCTTCCACTGCATGCCTGACATGATTATTTGCAGATGTTGCAGGCTGCGATGCGAACTGGGGATAAGGATCGGCATGGCGCGGCGGATGAGAGGGACTACCTCTCTCCGCTTTAGGCACAGCGCCTGATAGATTGTCTATTATCATGTCCTGCTCCCGTTGTTATCACCAGACGGGCGGACGGGGAACCGCCGTCTGGTGAGTTATCACTGCTTACCTGAATGATTAACCGCGCAACAGTTGCAGAACGCTGTTCGGCATCGAGTTGGCCTGGGCCAGCATCGCCGTTCCAGCCTGCTGCAGGATCTGGCCTCGCGTCATGTTTGCCGTTTCCGCAGCGAAGTCGGCATCCATGATGCGGCCGCGCGACGCTGACTGGTTTTCGGCGGCAACCTGCAGGTTGGCGATGACGGATTCAAAACGGTTCTGCACGGCACCGAATGTTGCACGGGCGGTGGTGATTTCATCGATGGCGGTATCGAGGTTATCCATTGCAGTGAGAGCGTTTGCGGAAGTGGTCAGGTCACCGCCAACCACGGCTGTCACCCCTGCACCGGCGGAAAGGTCGGTGGTGGTCACGTCAATCTGGTCGGTCGCGATGTTGTTGGCGCCAACCTGGAAGGTCAGCGTTGCAGCAGTACTCAGCAGATCCACGCTGTTGAAGGTTGTGCCGGTCAATACACGGGTTACTTCGGCTGCCAGTTCCTGATATTCGGCATCGAGGTTGGCCAGGTCGCTGGTGCCGTTGGTTGCGTTTGCTGCCTGAACAGCCAGTTCACGCATGCGCTGCATTGCATCGCCAACCTTGCCCAGCGCGCCTTCGGCAGTCTGTGACAGGGAAATGGCATCATTGGCATTGCGGATGGCGACGTTCATGCCCTTTATCTGAGCATTCATGCGCTCGGCGATGGCCAGGCCGGCTGCGTCGTCCTTGGCGCTGTTGACGCGCAAGCCTGAAGACAGGCGCTGGATGGAAGTGTTGAGGGAAAGTTGTGAAGCGCTCAGATTGCGCTGAGCGTTCAGGGATGCAACGTTGGTGTTGATGACTGCTGCCATTTTGTTTCTCCTTTAAGTTAAAACCGATTGACTCGGGTGGGAATCCTTAACATTGGGATGCCTGGTGTGTGAGGCATTTCGTCCGCTGTTGTTTGAGTAATCGGTGGGGGTCGGAGATTGTTTAGCGGGCCATCGGAAAATCCGCTCTGGCGGTCATGACAGGACCGGTCGGCCCTTCACACGCCCGCTCCAGCAAGTTTCGCTTCGGGCGATACTGCGCCGGGTGCCGCCACGCAGACCCGGTTCTTGCCGGTATGCTTGGCTTCGTACAGGGCCTTGTCTGCCCGGTCCATGATGGATTCCTGGGACTCGCCTGCCTCGTAAACCGCGACCCCCGCGCTGAAGGTGATCAGGATGCGATCGTTGTTGTTGAGGAAGAACTTCTTCGTCAAGGCGCGTTGCAGTCTTTCCACAACCAGGACGGCGTCTTCCTGTGCGGTGTTGGGCAGCATGATCATGAATTCCTCGCCGCCCATGCGGCCGATGATGTCGGTCGCCCGCAGTTCTTCCCTGGCGGTGCGCACCAGATGGATGAGTGCCTCATCGCCGGCATGATGGCCGTGTGTATCGTTCAGTTTCTTGAAATTGTCGATGTCGATCATGGCGACACACAACGGATTGCCGGTGCGCATGGCGCGCGATGTCTCGCGGGCATATTCCTGTTCCATGCCACGGCGGTTGAGGCTGTGCGTCATCGGGTCCTCGCTGACCAGGGCGCTCATCTCCACCAGCTCTGCTTCGAGTTCCTGTATCCGCTTCTCGGCCTGCTCGACCGCCTTGCGGTCGGTCAGCATGGCCTCATGTGTGCGCTGTGTGGTGGCCTGCATGGTGCGGGTGTCTTTCAGTACGCTTTCCAGGATCTTGTTGAGCTCGAGCACGTCTTCCGTGTGGCTGATCTTGTCGGCATATGACGTGATCTTGTCCTGGTAGTCACCTGTCGATTCCACCGCTTCGCCCATTCGGTTGATGAAGGTCTTCATCGTGTCCTTGAGCGTGCTGGTCGCTTCACGCAGGCTGTGCTTGATCAGGCCTTGCTTGAAGATGACTTCCTTGAGGCGCTTTTCCGCCTCCTGCAGCGTGTCGATATTGATCGGCCCGTCAACAACCTGACTGACAATTTCAAGCTGACCCCTGAGCCAGCTGTCTTCGTCGACCAGTTCACCAATGTTTTGCAACAGCAATTGCAGGAGGCTCTTCAGGGCTTCCTGCTGGCTGATATTGCCGGAATGATTCAGTTCGAGGGATAACCAGATTTTCTTGAGCGCCGTACCGGCCTTTTCAAAGGCCGCCACATTGTCCGCCTTGCGCAAATCCTCGATGACTTCCTGAAGATTGCTGGACAACTCGGATACTTCTTCCAGTCTCGGCCCGACACCCAGCTTCAGGGTCTGTATCAACAGGTCAATCGACGCGGTCAGCACGGCAGAACCGGTGGCATTGACCTTTGCAGAGGGGGCTGCCTGATTGCCGGCCCGTGAAATGATGTCATTCAGGATTTGTGAGCTTTGTACCCAGTTGGCCTGCTTGACGGCCTTGTCCAGCTCGTTGAGGGCGCGGCTTGAATCCGGGAAGTATTTGCGCAGGGCAATGATCAGGTCTTCCAGTACTGAACCCGGATTGGGGCCGACCGTGGAACCTGATATTTCGTGGTACAGCTTGCGATAATTGTCAGGCGTCGGTGCGATGCGACTCAGCGCCAGACGGCGAAGGGCTTCGCGTGCGATTTCCGAAGGACTGGCATATATCTGTTTTTCGTTGCCTGGCATGTTTGCCTCCCGCAAAGGTCAAGGTTACATTCATGCACGAATGTTAATGACCTGGCCAGGAAGGCAATCGGGGAATAAAACAGGCTAAAGGACGTTATTTTCAGGAAATGCCGATGTGCAGGCGCCCGTCATTCGACCAGTCCGTGCCGAATGGCGTAATGCGTTAGTTCGGCGTTGTTTTTCAAGTGCATTTTTTCGAGCAGACGGGTTCGGTACATGCTGACGGTCTTGACCGAAAGGGAAAGCTTTTCGGCAATGGCAGAGACGGGCTTGCCCGATGCCAGCAGGCAGAGTGTCTGAAATTCGCGGTTAGACAGGGTTTCGTGCGGAAGGGTATCCTTGCCCACGCTGATTTCGAGGGCCAGTGCTTCGGCAACGGAGGGGGTGATGAATTTGCGTCCTGTCACCACCTGCTTGATCGCCGACACGAGCTGGTCGGGTGCGCTCTGTTTGTTGAGATACCCGCTGGCGCCGCTTTTGATGGCGCGAACGGCATATTGGGTTTCCCGATACATGGAAAGCATCAATATGCCCAGCTTGGGATGTTCCTTTTTCAGGGATTCCAGGAGTTCGAGTCCGTCCCGATCTGGCAGGGAGATGTCCAGCAACACCAGGTCGAAATCCTTTTCGCGCGCAAGGCGCATGGCCTCCGCGGCATTCTCGGCCTCCCCGGCTACCACAAGATTCTCGTCATCCGACAAAATCTGCTTGAGCCCTTCGCGGACGATCGCATGGTCGTCAACGATCAGGATGCGAATGATTTCCTTTGCCTGCATGCCAACTGCTCCGTTCCGAATAATTAACGCCTTGTCCTGCCGATAACTTGAGTGGAGTTGATGCCAGCGGGCTTGCTGCCCCCGCTTGGGTCCTCCAGCTCGCTTTTACCCGACATCAGGGGAATGTCGAGCCTGATCCGGGTGCCGCCGCCGGAATCGGGTTCCATGACAAAATGCCCACCCAATGCCGATGCCCTTTCACTCATGCCGATGACACCCAGGGAGCGTTTCCGGTTCTTGGAATTAACAAGTTTCGGGCCAATCCCGTTGTCGATGATTTCAAGCTGAAGCGTACGATTCCTGATGCCCAGATGAACCTCTGCCCTGGTGGCCCTGGCATGCTTGGCGATATTGGTCATGGCTTCCTGGGCGATCCGGAAGACGGCAATCGAGGCATCATCGTCCAGGGGGACCTGCTTGAGTTTGGTGAGGAATCGACAGTCGATGCCGGTGGTTCGACAGAGCTGGTCAACCTGCCAGCGCAAGGCCGAAACGATGCCAAAATCCATGATCGAAGGCCTGAGATCACAGGAAATACGATGAATGGCGTCCAGCGTGCTGTCCACAATTTCATCAATGGAATCAAGGCGTTCCCGTGCTTTGACAGGATTTTTCTCGGCATTTCTGGTCAGCCAGGAAACACCGATCTTGATCGCGGTCAGATTGCCGCCCAGTTCGTCATGGATCTCCCGCGCGATGCGTTTGCGTTCCGCTTCCTTTACGCGCTCGATATGTAGCGCAAGACGGCGCAATTCTTCTTTCGAGCGTTCCAGCTCTTCCCTGGCGAGCTTGCTCTGGGTGATGTTCAGCATGATGCCGTCCCAGATTGGACCTGCCGCAGTCTCGCGCCTGCTGGTGCGAATGTTGATCCACTTGATGTCTTTCCAGGCCTCGACCCAGATACGGCCTTCCCAGTTGAAGGTGAGATGACCACCGCTGGCTTCATCCAGGGCTTTCCGGTAAGAAGCCACATCGTCCGGTACGATCAGGTCGAGCAACAGGGCAGGGTTTTCCTGCAATGACTGAGGCTTGACGCCAAGCAGCTTGCGCGAGTTGGCGCTGACAAAAGGCAGCATCACGCTGCCGTCTTCGCCAAGTCTTGCCTGATAGGCCATGCCGGGAATGTTTGAAACCAGCGCCTGAAAATCGGATTCATTCCGACGCCTGCCGTTTCGAGTCATGATGCGGCTGCCAGAGTCCTGGATGATGGCAACGATCAGGCCGCGGCCATTTTCGCTGGCAGCCAGAAACCTGGCTTCAGCGGAAAACGTCGCCCCATCCTTGCGGCGTATCAGACATGCAGATGTCTTGAGTTCCGGGCGTCCGGACTGGAATGCGGAGAAATCCGCTTCAGGAAAAATATCTCGGAAATCGCGCCGTTTGAGTTCCTGGCTGGTGTACTGGAGAATGGATCTGGCAATGCGATTGGCTTCAACGACTTTCCTGGTCAAGGCATCGAAAACCAGAATTTCATTGAACGAACCCGTCAGAAGCATCCTGCTCAAGCTGCTTCCGGCACGGACCTCGATTTGCTGCGTTTCCATCAATTTGCCGCCGTATTCTTCGCTTGATCGGCCGCATTCTCCGGGAAGAATGTCACTCAAACTCGAAGCGACACTCCTTGTATTCTTTTTATTAAGTCTAAGTATTAACTTAATGTAATTTCTTGTCTATGTCCAGATTCTTGTCGTTAATTGATAGGTCATTGATGGATGATTCTGACATGAAAACAAAACCACGTCCTTCACGATGACCTGCATCCAAGACCGGATGCTTTCAGACGAACATACGCAGCCAATTTGACGGGGATATTAAACAGAAGATTGCCTGATTATTATGTTACGGCTGGTCTCAGGTGTCGTTTCTCAATAGGTTGTTCACCCGGAAGTTTCCGGGAAACTGGAGTTTCCAAAGCTTGAGCACTCTCAGGAAAACAACCAGATGAACAACCATGTAAACATGCCAATAAAAACGCCACCGCGAGGGTGGCGCTATGTGAATTCATGCCGCCATTTTGCGGCATGGTGTATTGGCGTCCCCACGGGGATTCGAACCCCGGTTATCGCCGTGAAAGGGCGGTGTCCTAGGCCTCTAGACGATGGGGACAGAAGAGGCTTCTGTTACTGCTTGATGCATTCTTTGTGCTACTTTTTGCCGAGCTGCGTGAGGGTCACGCCCAACAGCAAAAACACAAAACCAAACGGAACCAGCGTAAACCATTGCTCGCCCGTTCCAAATCCGATGGCCAAGGCAAACCCAACCACCAGACCGACGATGCTTAAAGTCAGGCCAAGCAGGATGCTGATGACGCCGAATTTATGCATCGCAAAACTTTATTCACTGGTGGAGGTAAGCGGGATCGAACCGCTGACCTCTTGCATGCCATGCAAGCGCTCTCCCAGCTGAGCTATACCCCCAACGAAGCCGCGCATTATAGGGGGCCGGGCATTTCTTGTAAAGCTTGGTTCGCTAATCCGGGAACAGCTTGCCGGGATTGAGGATACCCATCGGATCAAATTGGTGTTTGACTGCCCGCATGAGCGCCAGGGTATCCGGCTGGATTTCAAGCCCTACATAATCACGCTTTTCCGTGCCGATGCCGTGTTCTCCTGACAGGGTTCCACCAAAAGCCAGAACGGTCCTGATCATTTCCAGCAGACACTCGTGTGCTTGAGCCATTTCCTGGGTGTTGTCAGGATGGACCATGAGGTTGACATGCAGATTGCCGTTGCCGGCATGGCCAAAGCTGACAATGGGGAAGGGGTAGAGATTGCCCAGTTTGTCCAGATAGTCAATGAAATCCGCCAGTCGCGATACCGGGACGACAACATCCTCGTTGATCTTGAGCGGGGCATAGCGTTTGACCGCGTGCGACAGTGACTTGCGTGCCGCCCACAGGGCTTGCGCCTGTTCGCGTGTGACGCCTTCGCGAATTTCCAGCAGGCCTTCTCCTCCATTCAAGGCGCTTTTCAGCGCTGCGACCAGGTGAGGAACTTCGCGTTGGGTTCCGTCAACCTCGACCATCAGCAAGGCTTCGGTTCCGGCGGGCAGGTCATCTGCCGTGCCCGTGGGGCGGATGGCCTCGATGGAGCGCCGGTCCATGATTTCCAGCGCACAGGGCAGCACTGGCTGCCGCATCACCCGTTCGACTGCCAGACAAGCGCTGCGGTTACTGGCGAAGCAGAGTCTCAACGTGGCGACGGTTTCTGGCGCGGGCAGCAGCTTGAGCGTAGCTTCGGTGATGAGGGCCAGCGTGCCCTCAGAACCGATCAAAAGGCGGGTGAAGTCGTAACCGGTTACGCCTTTTGATGTGCGGCAGCCGGTGACGAGAGTCTTGCCTTCGCCGGTTACCGCCTTGAGTGCCAGCACATGATCGCGCGTGACGCCATACTTGACGGCGTGCGGGCCGGCTGCGTTCATGGCCAGGTTGCCGCCGATGCGGGAATAGGCGCCGCTGCCGGGGTCGGGTGCGTAAAACAGTCCCTGCGTGCGGGCCAGTTCGCCGATGTCCTCGGTCACGACACCGGGCTGAACCACCATCAGCCTGTTGAGCGGGTCGAATTCCAGAATCCGGTTCATGCACTCGAAGCTGACTACCAAGCCATTTGCAACCGGCAGCGCGCCGCCCACATTGCCCGAACCCGCGCCGCGCGCGACAACCGGCAGTTTATGGGCATGGGCAAGTCGCATCAGTGCGACGACATGATCGTGGCTGGCCGGGAATAGTACCGCGCCGGGCATGACCTGCCGGGGCGTTTCGTCGCTGCTGTAGAGGGCACGCGTTTCCGGATCGGCGAATACACGGTCCGGCCCCAACGCCGTTGTCAGTGCCTGCAGAACGTCGTGTGAAAGCATGATCAGTTCGGGGGAATCGTCAAACTATCTGCCGCAACGCGGCACCCACGTCCCCCTCTCCCGCCGGGCGAGGGCAGAGGTGATGACCATGACGATCCATAAAAAAGCCTTCAGTTTGGATTTTCATGGTCGTCCGGCAGGCTGCCGATGAATGCTGCAACGGTCTCGGCATCGAAGTCGATGCCGACATCCCATCCGGGGTTGATGGAAACCGGAAAACCGCCGCCGATGCGACGCAATATCCAGGGAAATTCTGCCAGCAACCCCCCCTTGAAGTCCGGAAACATTTCCGCGAAGGGTTTGGCACGTTCCGGGCTGGTAAACAGCACCAGAATCTGCGTGCCTTCGTCGTCTTCGATGACCAGTGGTTGTGCCTTGGTGGAGAGCTGAAAGCCGGCAATCGCGTGTTTTTCATCCTGAACCGGCATGAAAACCTGCTCGCCTGCCAGCAGCCGGCCTACAAAGTCTTCCACGTCGACAGTGCCCTGATGGACTTCGACAAGCAATTTTTCCAGATCGTTGTGGGGAGCGAAAACAGAAGTATCCATGTGGCAGCCATGCTTAAATACAAATCAGAGTTTAACCGAATGGAGATTCAGATGGCGGATTTGCTCTCTGCGCTGGCTGCGCGATTTGCATGCCGGTCGTTTACCGGCCAGCTTGTTTTGGATGCTGACTTGCAGACAATTCTGGAAGCGGGTCTTATCGCACCGTCGGGTTTCGGCATGGAACCCTGGCAATTTGTCGTGGTGCAATCGGCAGAAACCAGAACGGCAGTGGCTGCTGCCTGTTTCAATCAGCCACCTGCTGTCAACGCGCCCTTGCTGATCGCTGTCATTGCGCTGGTGGAGGCTTTGCACCCGGACTCGGCCTATGTGCAGGCAAGGCTCAAGGCAGAGGCAGGTGGCGGCCCCGTGCCCGATGAATTGAAAGCAGCTTACCGAGGGTTTTATGAACAATCAGATATCCGCAACTGGGCTATTGGCCAATGCAATTTGGCCGCCGCACAGATGATGGTGCAGGCAAGCTCGCTTGGTCTGGCGACCTGCCCGATCGGCGGTTTTGATGAAGCCGCATTGGTTGCTGCGCTGGGCCTGCCGTCAGGCGAAGCTCCGGCGCTGGTGCTTGCAGTGGGGTATTGCAAAGATAGACAGGGTGTACGGCGTCGCAAAACAATGGAAGAAACTTGCCGGAAACTTTAAGGAACCTCTGATTAAGCCCCTCATGCCCGCGGCGTCGGCTTTCAGGGATGGGATGCGCGACGTGATGTGCAGAAAATGGCGATACCATTTGCAAGCAGTGCGACAAAGCAGACCGCCCGGAAAGCTCCGCTCCGAAGGGTTTACACGAAAAATGCCCCTCTGCGGCGTTGCGCTCCTCGGCCTCATATGTCTAATACGACCTTCGTCGCGCGCCTTGCAGCTTGGCATTTTTCGTGTAAACGCGGTTCATGGAGGACTTAATCAGAGGTTACTTAAGGTTTCCAGCGTTCAGGATGCGCCCAGTATTTCGCGTTCAGCCAGTCCGGCACGGTTTTGTAGGTATGCAAATCGAATCCATACAACGTCCTGCCTTCGGCATCGGCTTCGGCGAGTCTGTGCATGCCGAGGGAAAGGAAATCGTTTAAATCCAGAGGATGATTCTCCCGGGCAATGGCCAGAACAACCGGCGATTGCCTGATCAATCGGCCAAGCAGGCGAATCGCAGACTGTTTGTCCATGTCCCTGAGAATATCGGCGGCTAACACGCAGTCTGCGTTTTCTTGTACCGATTCTAAAATACCGCATTGCGGGTGTCCGGCCACATAAGCGCGGGCGAATTCACGCGCCATCGCATCGGTTGCCAGCAATCTGGAAGGCTCAAGCCGGTTCAATTCGAGCAGAATGCGTTGCTGTATCGTCATGACAGTTTCGTTATATCGACCGGGCCTTTCAATTGCCGGAGCAGGGCGGTAACAAGGCCCAGGCGGGGTGACCGCAAGTCGGCCTGGTTGCCCAGCGCCCGCCAACCCAGCGAGGGGTGTTGGTGATGCGTGCCATGGCGATTGAAATTCAGCAGCACGAGGTCCAGCCAGGGGGGCGCATCAAGATTCAATGCGTGCTGGGGTGCATCGAGCGGCGTGGCATAGTGGTAGCTGTTGTCAAAAAATGAAATCAAAAATGCCCGCAGCATCAATGCCGCGGTTAGCCACGGCCAGGCTTCTTCATATAGCCAGAATGCGGCAACAAAAAGCAGCAAAATGACCAGGGCATCCTGCCGGTTGGACAGTGCTTTATCGGGCTGTGACTGGGCATCCAGGAGCGGCCCCACAACCGAATCGGGCGACTCGAGCTTCCTCGACAGCCAGCGGATCCCGGATGCGGGCAACAACATGAGCAGCAACCCGGTGAGGACCTCGGCAATATACAAGCCACCGAGAATTTGAGCGTAGTACCGCAAGCAAGCCGCCAGGCGGTTTTGCTTTCTGCTGTCATAGATTTCGGTGCGCTCGCGCGGGGTACGGCTGTATGCGTGGTGCAACAGATGGCCACGCTGAAGCACATGGAATGGCGCGCCATACAGGATGCCAAGCACGCGACCCCCAAGTATCGAGGTTTTTCTGGAGGCAAACAGATGGCCGTGGATGGCTTCGTGGATCAGCGACCAGAAGGTATTGGTGAACAGCGCGGGCAGGAGTGCCCATGCGTGGGACAAGCCCGTCAGCGGAAGTAAAATCATAAAAAGCTGAAGTGCTGCCAGGGTGGCAAACAACAGCCGGTTGATTCGGATGTCGGTACGGGTCAGCATGACCTGATTTTATTTCTTACGGCTTACCATCTCTACATGGATATATTTGCTGGCTGCATCGACGCGCTGATGGAACCGGATACCGCGCGCAAATGCCATCTGGCGGATGCGCTTTACCTGGCCTGGAAATCTGGTGAGGCGAAAGTGGATGGCAATGCGCCGGTCTTGCCCATCAGTGAGCCCGGCCGTCCGGCCAGGCCAGAACTGGTGCCGCCGCTACAGGTGCCGCGCCGCAAGATGACCACGACGGCGGGCCGCGCGGCGATGATCCATGCGCTGGCGCACATCGAATTTAATGCCGTCAACCTGGCGCTGGATGCGGCGTATCGTTTTCACGACATGCCAAAGGATTTTTATGGCGACTGGCTGAAAGTGGCAGCCGAGGAAGCACTGCACTTCAATCTGTTGCGCGATCATCTGCGTTCCATGGGGTATGACTATGGCGATTTTCCGGCGCACAATGGCCTGTGGGAGATGGCAGTCAAGACCGCACACGACCCCCTGGTACGCATGGCGTTGGTGCCGCGCGTATTGGAGGCACGAGGGCTGGACGCCACACCCGCCATCGTGGAAAAACTCAAATCCGTGAACGACACAAAGGCAGTGGGAATCCTCGCCATCGTCGAGCGCGATGAAATCGGTCATGTTGCCATCGGCAGCCGCTGGTATCGGTATTTGTGCGAACAGCGCGGACTCGACCCGCTAACTACGTTCAAATCGCTGCTCAAGGAATATGACGCACCGCCACTTAGGCCGCCATTCAATTACGCGGGCAGAAGGGCGGGCGGATTCAGCCAGGAGGAACTGGGCTGGCTGGAAAGTTTGAATTAGAGCCCAAGCGCGCGCGGGGCCACTCTCCCCGGTGCGCGTTCCCATTCGCTGTCAAAGCGGATGCCAAGGTCAACCACGTCCCCACGCGAGTTTAAGCGCATGACGCCCTTTGTATTGTCCTTGTCGAAGCGTTTCAGTACGCCATGGTCATCGGTCAGAACGAAGCAGTCCTGTTCGGGTGGTGGCTCGCTGTCGCGGATGCGGATTTCCATGACATGTCCCCAAACAGACAGCAGATGCATGAGCTGTCCGGCATGACGGGTCAGCCAGGCATCGTCGGCCAGCAGAATCCGGATTTGTCTTCGATTGCCTTGCTTGCAGAAATCGTTGAGCAGCCTGATGCGCATCGGCTGTTCATATCCGCCATCCGATAAATCCCAATCGTAGATCCGGATGTCGCGCGATGCCTGGCCAAGCAGCCTGTCGAGCGCCTCTGCATATTCCACCGGTGTATTGAACCATGCGGCTTCAGACATCAAGCCACCCCGCCAGATACCAGTCATAGAACAGCCCGATTAGCGCCTCGCCATACTCTCCAGCCGGAAGTTTGCGGCTGTCGGCAAGCTGCATCAGGTGTTTGCGCTCCGCTCCCGTAGCGACAAAATCCTCGCCATTGACGAAAAACTGTGTGCCCGAAAAGAGCAGCCGGGTTTTGGCGCTCAAGTGCAGTCCCCGGCTGGCAACCCGGCGAGCAAAGTTCTTCCTGGCCAGCGGTTTGTCCGGGGCGGTGAAAAATACATGGGGCTTGGGGTCGGAGAAGTATCGCCCGCTGAAGGCAGTGATGAAGTCTTCATCCCAGCGTATCCGGTTCAAGTGGTCGGCGATTTGCGCAAGCATAGCCTTGGGCAGTTCGCCACTGTGCTTATGCAATGCAAGATCAGGATCGGCATATCGGCCTGGCAGTTCCAGCTCGTCGTGCAGGAAATTGAGGAATGCCTGCCCAAGTTCTTCGAACGAGGGGGCGCGAAAACCGACTGAATATGTCATGCACTCGTCTACCGCGATGCCGTCATGGGCATAGCGCGGCGGCAAATACAGCATATCCCCGGGGCCCAGGACATATTCCTCCTCGGGCTCGAAATGGCTGAGGATCTTCAATGGCAGATTTTCGATCAGATCCAGGTTGTCCTGCGCGGAAATCCGCCAGCGCCGGTGCCCCATGCCCTGGATCAGGAACACATCATAGGAATCGAAATGCGGGCCGACGCCGCCTCCGGGGACGGCGTAACTCACCATGAGGTCATCCAGCCGCGCGCGGGGGATGAAGGTGAACTGTTCCAGCAGCGCCTCGCCGCTGGCCAAGTGGTGATCCAGGGATTGAACCAGCAAGGTCCAGTTTCTTTTGGGCAGCTTTCTGAAGCGGCTGGCCGCGAAGGGGCCATGTTCCAGTGACCAATCACTGCCCCGAACGATCAGCCGCGATTCCACTTCGTCCCGGCTGGCCAGTTCCATCATCTTGGCAGGGTCGAGCAGCCCCTTGAATCCGGGCAGGGCATCGCGCACCAATAATGGTTTCTTGTGCCAGTAGTCGCGAAGAAACTGGCGTGCCGTCAGGCTGCCCAGAAGCTGTAATGTCATTCCTGCATTATGCCAGTATGAAAGCCACGAATTGCGGACTACAATCCCGGCAAAATAGCTTACCGGAGAAACCATGCTCAAAGCTGGAGACAAAGCCCCCGATTTTTCCCTGCCGGATGCCGACATGAACCTGATCGAGCTCAAAGCCTTCAAAGGCAAGCAGAATGTCGTGCTGTATTTCTATGTCCGCGATGACACGCCTGGCTGCACAGCGGAAAGCATCGAGTTTTCCGAACTGGAAAGCGACTTCGCCAAACTGGATACCGTGGTGCTGGGCATTTCGCGCGACGACTGTATTTCACATGGCGTGTTCCGCGACAAGCATGGCATTACGGTGCGCCTTTTGGCAGACAAGGAAGGCGAAGCCTGCGAGGCTTATGGCGTGTGGCAGGAGAAGGAAAAGGATGGTGTCAAGCGCATGGGCATTGTGCGCTCTACGTTTGTAATCGACAAAAAAGGCGTGATCCGTCACGCGCTCTACGGCGTGCAGAGCAAGGGGCACGCCGGGGAAATCCTGCAACTCGTCAAGGAAATGAAATGACTACCGTCGCGAAAAATACCGTCGTCACCTTTGTCTACCGGTTGACCAGCCGTGACGGCGAAGTACTCGAGGAAAGCGAAGAACCGCACAGCTATCTGCACGGAGGGTATGGCAATGTCTTCGAGGCAGTCGAAAAGGCCCTGGAAGGCAAGACAGCCGGCGATACGGTGGATATTGTCATGGAGCCCGAGGAGGCATTCGGTGAGTACGACGAGGAACTGGTGCGCGTGGAGGATCGCGCCATGTTTCCGGAGGAAATTGAAGTCGGCATGCAGTTTGAAGGTCAAGGTGAATCATCCGGCGAGATCAATATCTATACCGTCACCGACATTGCCGAAGACAAGGTGGTGGTGGATGGAAATCATCCTCTGGCGGGTCAGTCGCTGAAATTCCATTGCAAGATCACCGAAGTGCGCGCGGCCGATCCGCACGAAATCGAGCATGGACATGCGCATGGGGCGCATGGGCATCACCATCATTGATGGATAATGAACGCAGAGACGCAGAGTAAACCTCTCATGTTCTTTTCAATTTGGTTCAAATATCTTTCAAGCAGGTGACCGATTTGCCGGGCCCATCCTCTCTCAAGCCTGGAGAGGGGTTTGCGATCATGGCTTGCTCTAATCCGCACGCAGATCGATAAAGAAATTTATGCCTTTACTCTGCGCCTCCGCTTCTCTGCGTTCCATTTATTTTGACCTGCTAAAATAGCCATTTCATAAAATACCCCTTTTCGATGAAAACCACTTTCCTCGATTTCGAACAGCCCATCGCCGAGCTGGAAGCCAAGATCGAAGAACTGCGCTTTGTGCAGGACGACTCGGCGCTGGACATTTCGGAGGAGATCAAGCGGCTTTCCAAAAAGAGCCAGAAACTGACCGAGGATATCTACGGCAAGCTTTCCGCCTGGCAGATTTCCCAGGTTGCACGCCATCCGCAGCGGCCGTACACGCTCGATTACCTCAATGGTCTGTTCACGGATTTCCAGGAGCTCCACGGAGATCGAGGCTTTGCCGATGATCCCGCCATTGTCGGTGGCATTGCCCGCTTCAATGGCGATCCGGTGATGATCATCGGCCACCAGAAGGGGCGTGACATCAAGGAGCGCCAGTATCGAAACTTTGGCATGCCTCGCCCGGAAGGGTATCGCAAGGCCTTGCGGCTCATGCGCCTGGCGGAAAAATTCCAGATTCCGATCCTGACTTTCATCGATACGCCCGGCGCATATCCCGGCATCGGCGCGGAAGAGCGCGGCCAGAGCGAGGCCATTGCCCGCAATCTTTATGTCATGTCCGAACTGAAGACGCCGATCATCTGTACCGTGATCGGCGAAGGCGGATCGGGCGGGGCGCTGGCAATCGGCGTGGGCGATCGCGCGCTGATTCTCCAGTACTCGACTTACTCCGTGATTTCTCCCGAGGGCTGCGCGTCCATTCTCTGGAAAAGCGCGGACAAGGCGCCGCAGGCTGCGGAGACGCTGGGCATTACGGCCGAGCGATTGCTGTCGCTCGAACTGGTGGACAGGATTGTCCCTGAGCCATTGGGCGGCGCGCACCGCGACTGGGATGACATGTTTACCCAGCTCCGCAAGGTGCTGGCTGAAACCCTTGCAGAAGTCCGCAACCAGCCGCTGGATGCCCTGCTCAACAAGCGTTACGAGCGGTTGATGGCCTATGGCCGCTACAAAGAAGACAAGCAGGCTTGATCTCCCAGGGCAGGTCGAAGCCTGCGTCTCCCGTCATCTGAGGTCTGGCGACCGCCTTCGTGTCGCACTTTCCGGCGGTGTCGATTCAGTGGTGTTGCTGTCCCTGCTGGCAAAAATCACACCGCGTTTTCCTTTTGAGCTGTCCGCCCTACATGTGCATCATGGATTGAATCCTAGGGCGGATGAATGGGCGGAACATTGTTCGGTTTTATGCAGAAAACTGAACGTTTCGCTTGAGATCGCGCATGTCAAGGTAGCCCGCAAATCCGCGGAAGGCCTTGAGGCTTCCGCGCGCAAGGCCCGCTATGCGGCATTGACCAAACCGGGGGTTGAAGTCCTGGCGCTGGCGCACCATCTGGACGATCAGGCCGAGACGGTGTTGTTCCAATTATTGCGTGGCGGCGAACCGCGCGCGCTGGCCGCCATGCCGGAAGCACGAATGCTGGGTGGCATCAAGCTGTTGCGCCCGTTGTTGAACGTGCCGAAAAGCGCGCTCTACGCTCATGCCAGGAGGTATCGGCTCGAGTGGGTCGAAGATGACAGCAATCTGGATACTTCACTTTCCAGAAACGCATTGCGCTACGACATTCTGCCCGTGCTCGAAAAGCATTTTCCAGACTATCGCGAACGCCTTGCGGGCGTTGCGAAGCGCATGGCCGAAGTTGCCGGGCTTTTGGAAAACCTGGCTGGACAGGACAAGCAGGCGCATGCTCTAAACGAGCTGAACTGCGCGGAACTCAAATCCATGCCGGAAACCCGGGCGCGAAACCTCTTTGCACATTTTCTGCGCGATCAGGGCGTGCCACTGCCCGGGCCTGCTCACTTGCGCGAAATGTTGAGGCAATTGCTGGAAGCGCGCACCCGCCTGGAAATTTCCCTGGGGCATGGCAGGCGCCTTGTGCGCAACAAGGGCAAGGCGTGGGTCGAATAGCATGATCCGTCTTCAGTCTCTGACGCTTTCCCGCGGCACCAAATCCATTTTCGAATCGGCCGATCTCGCGCTCAATCCTGGTGAAAAGGTGGGGCTTGTCGGCGCCAATGGCTCGGGCAAATCCACCCTGTTTGCGTTGCTGCGCGGCAAGCTGCATGCCGATGGCGGCGAAGTCGATTTTCCGGCTTCATGGCGCATTGCCCATGTGGCGCAGGAAACACCGGCCCTGCAGCGTTCGGCACTCGACTATGTCATTGATGGCGATACCACGCTGCGCACACTCGAGCGTGAACTGGCGGAAGCCGAGGCGACGCATGACGGCCATCGTATCGGCGAACTGCATGCCGCCCTGCAGGATGCCGATGCCTACACCGTGCGTTCGCGTGCGGAAACCCTGCTTAACGGTCTGGGATTCTCGCACGGGCAGATAAATGAACCTGTTGCCAGCTTTTCCGGCGGCTGGCGCATGCGTCTGAATCTGGCGCAGGCGCTCATGTGCCCTTCAGAATTGCTGCTGCTGGACGAGCCTACCAATCACCTCGATCTTGATGCCATTCTCTGGCTGGAAGACTGGCTCAAACGCTACCCCGGCACGCTGATCGTCATTTCGCACGACCGTGATTTCCTCGATGGCATCGCCAATGTCATTGTGCATATCGATGACCGCAAGCTCAGACGATACGGTGGGAACTACTCCACGTTTGAAATCCAGCGTGCGGCCAATCTTGCCTTGTCGCAGGCGGCCTATGAAAAACAGTCGCGTGAGCGCGCCCACCTGCAATCCTTCATCGACCGCTTCAAGGCCAAGGCCACCAAGGCCAAGCAGGCGCAGTCGCGCATGAAAATGCTGGCGAAGATGGAAGAGCTTGCACCCATTCATGCCGCCGCCGCGTTTTCGTTCGAGTTCCGCGAACCGGAGCGAGCACCCAATCCTTTGCTGGTCATGGAAGATGTTTCAGCAGGCTATCGTGCCGAAGCTGGAGACAAGCCCGTCCTGACCCAACTCAATCTCACGCTTCAGGTTGGTCAGCGT
>JACAED010000034.1 GCA_013389025.1 Hydrogenophilaceae bacterium | reverse complement strand
TTGTCCTGAATCCGCCAGTCTGCTCATTTCTTCAGCAACTCCCCAGATTGCGCCTCGTCCACATCCCAAGAGAAGGGCTCAATCAGCTTTGCCAGAAAATGGTGAAATATGCGGGCTAACTTTTTGTAGATAGCCCTGACCAGCAGACTGGCCTTACTCAGTTCGACCCTGTCCAAGACGCAGGTACTGCCGTTGTTTGCCGAATTGCTTGGCGCAAGCCGTCCGAGATCGGCTGGTCCGGTATTGACGGGATGGATGGTTGCCGACGGGTTTTATCAGCGCATTTTTCATGCTGTCAGCGAGTTTGCTGACAGCAATGGTGATTATGGGGGTTCTTGGCGGTAACGGTTCGCAATGCCGAAGCCTTGAAACCAGCCACTTTATTTCGCGGCCCACTCCGGCTGCCCGGCAACAGGCTCATGAACATGGAGCCTGATAGCTAGTATCTGCAAGCCAACGCATCTGGATGCAACACAGCCGGCTTGCCAGGAAGGATCCTGCCGGTTGAGTCAACTGTTACAGCCAACCTGTACAAACAATCCATGATCCTGTTGCTGCTGCATCGGTTTGCTCAGATGAACAAAGTGGAAGATTCAATGCTCATCTGCGATCAACGAAGGGGAAATGTGAAATACATGGCGGTTGTATTGACCTTGTTGAATCCCTTGACTTCAGGGAAATGGGTCAGGTTGACTACAACCTTGTCAAAGCGCAGGGCAAGCAGCGGCAAGGGAGCCATGAAGGGATCTCCCTTGTTGTAGGTGTCGCTGTGAAAGGCGGTCAATGCCGCGCCCAGGTTGAAACGCTTTGCATCATCCAGGGGCCATAACAAGGCTGCGGCACCATAAACGGCCGTATTCCTGCCTGAATCGCGATAGATACCGCTTTCGACAAATGCGTTGGCCTTCAGCCATGAACCCAGCTGATAGCGGATACCAAGACCGGGATTGAATTCGTTGTCCCAGTCATACTTCCTGGCCGCTTCGCGATCCCAGTGGTAGGAGAGCCCGTAGACATTGACCCCCCAATCACTTGCCATTGCCGGGGACGAGTTCAGCAAAGCGGCAGAGCATACACTGCCGATACAAAGGCGCAGAAAAAATGCGGAAAATGGTATTTTTTGTTTTCTTGACATGGGATCAACGTTGAACGGGTCGAGAAAGGATTCGATTCAGAACAAGGCTGGCGCAACCGGGTTGAGCTCGTTGTTCAGCACGGAGCATATCAGAAGGAACTGCAGGTACGGCAGCCTACAGGGAGTTTTATGGATGGGTCAAGCTTATTCCGCGCTGTCCAGCGGCCAGGCAGTCGCGTCAATCGTTTCACGATATCCGTGCCAGGTGGCATGGCCGATCAAGGGCAGCAAAACGATGAACCCGATGAAGGCTGTGGCAAATCCCAAAATAACGGACAAAGCAATCAGGCATCCCCAAAGAATCATCGGTTTCTTGTTGCGCAATACTGCATTGATGCTGGTCACCGAGGCCGTGATGGCGTCCACCTTCCTGTCCAGGATCATGGGTAGCGAAAACGCGCTGGTGGAAAATACGATGGCGGCAAATACCGAGCCCACCAGACTGCCAATAGCCAGAAACGGAAGCATTTGCTGAAAATCGGGCGTGCCCTCGCTGGGGAAAAATACATGCACCATTGCTGCCGCGCGAGCCCATACCAGCAATACCACCATCAGGATCATGCCCAGTACCAGCAACTCCTTGATGTGATACTTGCCTTCGCGCAGACAATAGCCCATCACCGGTTCAAGCCCCTTGCCGAGTTGGCGGCTGATTGAATACAGGCCAACCGCAAGCACGGGGCCTACAAAAATAAAGCCGGTTGCCATGCCGATATACAAAGCCATCGTGCCAAATTTCCAGGTCAGGGCGGCAATGGTCACGCTCAGCGCCATCAGTGCCGCACCGTAGGTCAAGCTTAGACGCGGCGCACGCTTCATGTCATCCCAGCCAAGGCGCAGCCAGCGCCATGGCGCGGACATTTCCAGTGTGCGGCACGGCGCCACGAAAGGCATGTTTTCGGGGGATTGGGGTGATTCGGAAACAGGCAAGGTAGACATGCATTCCCTCCTCTGGGTGACAATTTTTGGCTTGGATTGGCTGGCCGGTGATTACATTTTTACTGGCGTTTTATAGGACGAAAACCGAAAAATGTGAAGCGTCATAAACATGACTGATGAATGGCGGATGGCTTCAAGTGCCGAATATCGGAGGGGTAGATACGAAACCAATGCGGTGTGTAGATTGGGTTGAGGTGAAGGCGGCGTATGCCGCCTACAGAGCTCAGAAAACGTCAGAACGACATCGAGTATTGAGCGCCGAGGATCATGACACTGCCATCATAGGTACCCGTAACACGGCCGCGTCCTTGAAGTGATTGATTGTTGTCGATAGTCGAATCCTTGACAATCAAGTAGGCAAGACCGAAATCAAGGGCGGAATAATTATCTGGTTTCCATTGCGCACCAAGGGATAACCAGATTCGGTCATTATCAGGTAATGAGACCAGACGGCTAGAGGGATTCTTGACAGGAGTATTGTCGTAGGCCAGACCATACTTGATTTTCCAACTGGGGCTATATTGTTGGGTGGCGCCTAGTGCGAAACGCCATGTATCCTGGAAATCTGCTGCCAGAGTTTGTACTGTCACGCCTGCACGTTTGATGTCTACGTTACCTATAGAACTCCACCCTGTGTAAGAAACATCGCCCAATATTTCCCATTGGGTGTTCAGCTTTTGCTTGAGACTGAGTATGTAAGTATCGGGCAGTGTCAGGGAGGCGCTGGCGGGGCCATTCGGCAAAACGGCCTGATTTGTTGATGAAATATTGCCTGTCAGGTCTTGGTCGATTTGGCTACGATATGAAAGACCAATTTCAGTATTCGTGCCCGTGCTAAAAATCACGCCGACATTCCAGCCAAACGAATCATCTGTTGCGTCCAGGGTAATCTTGGTTGCTTGCGTGACGGGATTGACCACAGCGGCATACCGTTCATATCTTGCATCCATGTACATCCAGTTTAGGCCGACCCCTACAGAAAGCTTGTCATTTAGCTGATAAGCAACGGAAGGATTGAAATTGTAGGTTTTGATATCGAATAGCGTAGCCTGAAAACGCCCGATCCAGTCATCACTGTATTCTGTCTTAAGGCCAAATGGTGCGGAAAGCCCAAATCCAACGGACAAATCCTTGTTAATTTCCCAAGAGATGTAACCATTTGGGATGAATGCATAATCACCTGCGTCACCACCATTTGACCCCAGTGTGGCTGGCGCATTTGAGGATGAAAGGTTTTCGAACTCAAAAGAGGGTTTGACGATGTTCAGGCCGGCAGACAGTTCTCGTTTTTGGAGTTTGGTCATCCCGGCAGGGTTGAAAAAAATGGTGCTGGCGTTTTCCGCGACAACAGCCGAACCTGCATAGGCATTGCCAAGGCCGGAAGCATTTTGTTCCATCAACTGGAAGCCGGATGCGCCCGCGCTGCCCGCCGCAATCACACTGAATGCAACGGTAATGATCCGAAAGAATTGTTTTTCTGGCATGTACTATCTCCTCATAGTCATGATGTTGGCGATATCAGCCCGATGAATCATGCGGTTGCATTTTCGTACTGTTTTGCGCGAACCGCCGGGCATTTTTTGCTGGCCCTATTCTACCCTTGACAGAGGCCTTTGACCGTAAATTAATCCGTGCGGGGATTTTGGACAAAAAGCCTTTTCAGTATCCTATCCATGAGAGCGGGTCTTTTCATCACATATGCAGCGAAACAGGCACACAGGACAATCATGATCGGCAAGCAAGACATTCTGGATGCGTTCCACTTCCGGCACGCCTGCAAAACCTTTGATCCGGAACGAAAAATTCCCGAGGAGGATTTTTACTTCATTCTGGAAACCGGACGCTTGTCCCCGAGTTCGTTCGGCTACGAGCCATGGCAATTCGTTGTCATTCAGGACATGTCATTGCGGGAGAAATTGCTTACCGCTACTTGGGGTGCAAAGGGGCAGTTTCCCACCGCCAGCCATGTCATTGTCATTCTGGCGCGCAAGGACGACATGCGCCCCGGTTCCGCTTACACCGAACGCTTCATGCGCGAAGTGCAGAAATTGCCCGAAGAAGGCATTGCGCGCAGAACCACGTTCTACCGGCAATTTCACGAAATCGACTTCAAACTGCAGGAACCGCGTGCATTGTTCGACTGGAGCTGCCGCCAGGCCTACATTGCCCTGGCCAACATGATGACTGCCGCCGCCATGATCGGCATTGATTCCTGCCCGATCGAGGGGTTCAATCAGGCAGGTGCCGAAAACGTGCTTGCTGAAGCCGGGCTGCTGGAAGACGGCCGGTTTGGCCTGGCCGTGATGGTCGCTTTTGGCTACCGCATCAATCCGCAGCCGGAGAAAAAGCGTCGGCCGATGGAAGAAGTGGTGAAGTGGGTGTGAGTCGTGATTGATTTCCGCACGGGCATTCACGTCGAATTGCATGGGTCGGTGGATGCTTTTGGGCTTGAGCGCATTCAGTGGCCAAGGGCTGGCGTTTGGCCGGCCAATCGCTTATAATATGCTTGGTTTTGAAGCCACCCATACGGTGGCTTTATTACTTAGTCAGCCTGCATGCGGGGTTGGTCATTCGCGACTAGTCCTGGCCGGATTGTCCATTTCCCTCTGAACTGGGGTCATCAAGATGCATACCGCGACCATTCTCCAATGCCTGAAAAAGCATGGGCAGCTGCTCGACTCTGAAATCTCTCAGGCAACCGGCATCTCGC
>JACAED010000053.1 GCA_013389025.1 Hydrogenophilaceae bacterium | reverse complement strand
GGCCAGGATCGTGCGCGGCATCTGGCGGCGGTTTGTGGAACTGAAATCCACGACCGAGTTGGCTAGGGAACTGAATGCCCGAGGAGTGACCACCAAAGCCTGGACAACCGCCGATGGCAAGTTCCGCCCGGGCCGGCCGATCACCAAGCAGAACCTGTACAAGATGCTGAGGAATCCCCTCTACATCGGCGTGATCCGGCACAAGGGCAAGGACTACCCCGGAGAGCACGCGGCCATCATCGATGCGGAACTCTGGGCGCAGGCCCAGGCGGTGCTGGCCGAGGACGCCCGGTTGCGGGCCTCGCAAACAATGACTCGTCACGACAATGAGGCCATCCTGCGCGGCCTGCTGTTCGCACCCGACGGCGACCGGATGCTGCCGACCGCCACCAAGAAGAAGTCGGGCAAGCGCTACCGCTACTACCTGCCCTACTCGGACAAGAAGTTCGGGCGTGGCACCCACCCCTTCGGCATCGTGCCCGCCGAGCAGATCGAGGCCCTCGTGCTGGAACAGGTCAAGTCGGCATTGCAGGCGCCGGAGATGATCCAGGCGGTGTGGGATGAGGTCCAGAAACTGGATGCCACCGTATCGGAGCCTGCCGTAGTGCTGGCGATGCGCAATCTGTCGAGGGTGTGGAACGAGATGTTCCCGGAGGAACGCTGCCGGCTGGTGCGGCTACTGATTGCCAGGGTGCAACTCAAGGACGAGGGCATCGACATCGAATGGCAGCCGGCGGGGTGGTCGGCGCTGATGGCGGAACTGGCACCGAACAGTATCGGGGCGGAACTACACGAACTTGAGATGGAGGAAATCGCATGAGAGGGATGGAGCAGATCGGACAGGCACAGTCCAAAACCAGCAGACTGGAGGATGGCATCAAGCTGACGACGTTTATCCCGGTACGCTTCGTCAGGCACAAGGCGAGGAAGGTGGTGGTCGAGCCGACGACGCCAGGACGAATGGCATCGCCGCTGAATCCGGGCCGGCCCACCTCCGTCGACGAGAATCTGATGGCGGCGCTGGCCAAGGCGTTCTTCTGGCAGGAGATGCTGGATACCGGCCGGGTGAAGAACATGACTGAACTGGCCAAGGCTGAGAAAATCGGATTGGCGCGGATGCAGAAGATGTTGAAGCTCGCCCGGCTGGCCCCGGACATCGTAGAGGAGATCGCCCGGGGCCGGCAGCCGGTCGGGCTGTCGCTGCTGTTCTTCGTCGAGAACCCGCTGCCGGATGACTGGAACGAACAGCGGGAGGTGATCGGCGGGTTGGCGAGTTGAGTATGAGAATGCGTTCGAAACCCTACCGCTATGCGTTGTGGGGTGCAAACCATCGCCCGGAAGCCCGCATGGTTACACGGTATCGGGCCTTGACCGGGCTAGACAAAAACAGAGAAAAGAGAGGAATTCGGGTGGCCGGCGGGGCGAAATCAGGGCCTGCCGGCGATCATCGCAATTCGCACCACCCGCGAAAGCCCGCACCGCTTGGCCCTTCGCGGGCATGAAAAAGCCCGGAGCATGTCCGGGCTTTGGGTATGTGGTGGAGCGGAGGAGGATCGAACTCCCGACCTTCGCATTGCGAACGCGACGCTCTCCCAGCTGAGCTACCGCCCCAATTGAATTGACAAAATTATACCTGCGCCCGGCGCATGACCCAAGCCAGCATGATGATGCCGGCCACGATCATGGGCAGGGATAGCCACTGGCCCATGCTGACGACGGTGGAGACGCCGAAAATGCCGTGGTCGGGTTCGCGGAAGTATTCGGCAATAAAGCGGAGCACGCCATAGCCGATGAGGAAAAGGGCGGAAACCGCGCCTCTTGGACGTTCTTTCCGTGCATAAAGCCAAAGGATGATGAAGAGCAAAAGCCCTTCGCCCAATGCCTGGTAAAGCTGGGAAGGGTGGCGGGGCAGGGCTTCATCCCTGGCCTGCGGGAAGATCATGGCCCAGGGCAGGTCGGGGCTGGCCACGCGGCCCCACAGCTCACCGTTGATGAAATTGCCGATGCGGCCAAATGCGAGGCCCAGCGGCACCAGCGGGGCGATGAAGTCGGTGGTGGCCAGCCACGAGGCCTGATGTTTTCTGGCCCAGAGGGCAACAGCGGCCAATACGCCAAGAAAGCCGCCATGAAAGCTCATGCCGCCTTTCCAGACGGCAACGATTTCGTCGGGGTGTTCAAAGTAGTAACCCGGCTCGTAAAACAGCACCTGGCCGAGCCGCCCGCCCAGCACCACGCCCAAAACCCCGTAAAACAACAGGTCATCCAGGCCTTTTTCGGTCATGCCCAGTTCCGGCCGCGCAACCAGGCGTTTTCTGCCCAGCCACCACAATTGCAGAAAGGCCAGCAGGTACATGATCCCATACCAGTGTACCTTGAGCGGGCCAAGCGAGAGGGCGACAGGGTCGAATTGGGGGTGAATCAACATGGCAAGGCGTCAGGCGTCGGGCGCGAAGGGGTAAAATGCGGGATTGATTATAGCGTTGCCGAAAGACCCAAATGCCTGAATACCGTTCCCGTACCACCACGCATGGCCGCAACATGGCCGGCGCCCGCGCGCTTTGGCGCGCTACCGGCATGAAAGACGCCGATTTCGACAAGCCCATCATCGCCATTGCCAACTCGTTTACCCAGTTTGTGCCGGGGCATGTGCACCTGAAAGACCTGGGCCAACTGGTTGCGCGCGAGATCGAGGCTTTCGGTGGGGTGGCCAAGGAGTTCAACACCATTGCCGTGGATGACGGCATTGCCATGGGCCACGGCGGCATGCTGTATTCGCTGCCCAGCCGCGACCTGATTGCCGACAGCGTCGAATACATGGTCAACGCGCATTGCGCCGATGCGCTGGTATGCATTTCCAACTGCGACAAGATCACGCCCGGCATGCTGATGGCGGCGCTGCGGCTGAACATCCCGACTGTTTTTGTTTCCGGCGGGCCGATGGAATCCGGCAAGGCCAATATTCATGGCAAGACCATCCACCTCGATCTGGTCGATGCCATGGTCAGCGCGGCCGACTCGACATGCAGCGACGACGAAGTCATGCAGATGGAGCGTTCTGCCTGCCCGACCTGTGGCTCGTGCTCGGGCATGTTTACCGCCAATTCGATGAACTGCCTGACCGAGGCGCTGGGCTTGTCCCTGCCTGGCAATGGTTCGGTACTGGCCACGCACGCCGACAGAAAGAATCTATTTCTTGCCGCCGGGCGCCTCATCGTCAAGCTGGCGCGGCGTTATTACGAGGAAAACGATGCCTCGGTGCTGCCGCGCTCGATTGCCACCTTCGAAGCGTTTGAAAACGCCATCGCGCTGGATATCGCCATGGGTGGCTCCACCAACACCGTGCTGCACCTTCTGGCTGCCGCGCACGAAGCGGGCGTGAACTTTACGATGAAAGATATCGACCGCATGAGCCGCAAGGTGCCGAATCTTTCAAAAGTCGCGCCTGCCACGCAGCTTTATCACATGGAAGACGTGCACCGCGCCGGGGGCGTGATGGCATTGCTGGGCGAGCTGGATCGCGGCGGGCTGATTCACCGAGAGGTATCGACCATCCTGTGCAGCAGCATGGGTGAACAAATCGAGTTGTACGACATCCGCCGCACAGTCAGCGACGACGTAAAGCACTATTACAAGGCCGCGCCCGGCAATGTGCCGACACAAGTTGCGTTTTCCCAGGACAAGCGCTGGAAGGCGCTGGATCTCGATCGCGCCAACGGCTGCATCCGCGATCTTGAACACGCCTACTCGAAAGAAGGCGGGCTTGCCGTGCTGTATGGCAATCTGGCCGAGCACGGCTGCATCGTCAAAACCGCGGGTGTGGACGAAAGCATCTGGAAATTTTCTGGCCCGGCGCGGATTTTCGAGTCGCAGGAGGCCGCGGTGGAGGCCATCCTCGGCGACAAGATCCAGGCAGGCGATGTGGTCGTCATCCGCTATGAAGGCCCGCGCGGGGGCCCTGGCATGCAGGAAATGCTCTACCCCACTTCGTACCTGAAATCCAAAGGGCTGGGCAAGGCCTGTGCGTTGATTACGGATGGCCGTTTTTCTGGCGGAACATCCGGCCTGAGCATCGGCCATGTTTCACCCGAGGCGGCGGAAGGCGGCAGCATCGGCCTCGTGCAGGAAGGTGACCGCATCGAAATCGACATTCCCAAACGCGCGATCAATCTGGTCGTCCACGAAGTCGAACTGGCCCGCCGCCGCAAGGAGATGGAAGCCAAAGGCAAAGACGCCTGGAAGCCGACGAAGCGTGATCGGACCGTGTCCCCCGCGTTGCGTGCGTATGCAGCCATGACGACGAGCGCGGCCTTTGGCGCGGTGCGGGATGTGACACAGGTGGAACGAAAAGATTGAAGCAGGCAAATTTGACGAGGTGGACATGAAAGCGATCTTGGTGGCCAATCCAAAAGGCGGCGCGGGCAAGACGACGCTATCCATCAATCTGGCCGGTTGGCTGGCATCAACAGGCGAGAGGGTGAGCCTGCTCGACCTGGACCGCCAGAAATCCGCCACCAAATGGCTGGCCCGCCGCCCCGAAAATCTGCCGCCTATCAAGTTGATGGGCGAGGACGACAAGTCCCGCTGGCTCATCATCGATTCTCCGGCAGGACTGCATGGCAAAAGCCTGGATCACGCGGTCAAGCTGGTGACGCGCATTCTCGTGCCGATTTCGCCATCGCTGTTTGATATCCAGGCCAGTCAGGATTTTCTGGCCGAATTGGCGGAAGAGAAGAAAGTGCGTCAGGGGAAGATCGACATTGGCGTTGTCGGCATGCGCATGGCGCCGCGCACGCGCGCCGCCGTCACGCTGGAACAGTTTTTGAAAAAAGTGGATCTGGAAGTCGTCGCTCACCTGCACGAAACCCAGCGGTATGTGAATGCCGCCTTTGAGGGCAAGACCTTGTTCGACCTGCCGCCGCACTTGACAGAAAGCGAGCGCGAAAGCTGGGCGCCGCTGATCAGGTGGCTCGAGCACTGATCGGCCAGACAATTCAGGTTCAATGCCCCGGCTGACATGGAACTGCATCAGTTTTTTCTTTATCTTGCCATCATCCTGATTGCCGCGCGGCTGTTTTCGGAAATCGCCGGGCGGCACGGCATTCCTTCCGTCATTGGCGAACTCTTGGCTGGCCTGCTGGTGGGGCCTTCGCTCTTGGGCTGGGTCTCACCGGACGAGACGATGAAACTGCTGGCGGAAATCGGCATCATCCTGCTGCTGTTCGAGGTAGGCATGGATACCGACCTGTTCCGTCTGGCCAAGTCCGGCATTAAACCCATCGTGGTGGCGATTGTCGGCTTTGTGCTGCCCTTTGTGTTGGGCTATGCAGTCTGCCGCTGGGGGTTTGGTCTGGATAATCTGGTGGCGCTGTTCATCGGCGGCACGCTGACGGCAACCAGCATCGGCATTACGGTTCGCGTGCTGGATGACCTTGGCAAGCGGCACGAGGATGAGGCGCAGATCGTCATCGGTGCGGCGGTGCTGGACGACATTCTCGGCGTGCTGGCCCTGGCGTTTCTTTACCAGTTTGCCGTGCAGCATGACGTTTCGCTGGCCACGACGGGCAAGGTGGCCATCTTTATTGTGCTATTCATGGTTCTGTCGCCGTTTGTCGCCAAGCTGATGGGGCAGCTCATCGATCACTATGACCAGCGCGCGGCCACGCCCGGCCTGCTCATCACCATGGCACTGGCGCTGATCCTGCTGTTTTCCTGGCTGGCGCATGTGGTGGGTGCGCCGCTCATCATGGGCGGTTTTGCGGCGGGCATCGCGCTGTCTCAGCATTTTCGTTTCAATCTGATGCGCGGACTCGGGCTGCCGAAACTGGATCAGTGGTTTGCGCCCAGCCCGCAACTGGCGCACCGGCTGGAAGAGCAGATGCGACCGCTGATTCACACCTTTGCGCCGCTGTTTTTCGTCATGGTGGGGGTATCGCTCAATTTGAATGCCATCGACTGGGCTTCGCCGCGCGTTTGGCAACTGGGTGCTGCGTTGCTGGCCGTGGCGTTCATTGGCAAGCTGGCTGCCGGGTTTTTCATTGCCGAATCGCGATTCAGGCAGATTGCGATCGGGCTGTCCATGATACCCCGTGGAGAGGTGGGCCTGATCTTCGCGCAACTGGGTTTGAATCAGAACATTCTCGATGCCGAGACCTATGCGGCCTTGCTGATCGTGATTGCGCTGACAACCATCACGCCGCCCTTTCTGCTAAAGGCCTACTACGGCCGCCTTGCCACCCACTGATAACCCATGCCCATTCTGAATATCCCTGTCGAATTTATCCTGTTTGCGATCACGCTTTTGGGCGTGGCGATCTTTCACAGGCGGAATCTTGAGGTGGCTGTGGCGGGGCTGGTGGCCATTACCCTATACAAGGGGCTGGTCGTGCAGGATGTGGATCTGGTCGCGCATTTTCTGCATGAAGAGCGGCTGGTGTTGAATCTGCTGGGTTTGCTGCTCGGGTTTGCCATTCTTGCGCGGCATTTCGAGCTCTCGAAAGTGCCGGACTGGCTGCCGCGTTTCCTGCCGGACGACTGGAAGGGCGGATTGGTATTGCTGGTGATGGTGGCGATTCTGTCAACCTTCCTCGACAACATCGCTGCGGCCATCATCGGCGGCGTGGTGGCGGGGCATGTGTAAAAACACAAGGTCAGCGTCGGCTATCTCGCGGCAATCGTGGCAGCCAGCAACGCGGGGGGCGCGGGGTCGGTGATTGGCGATACCACTACCACCATGATGTGGATCGCCGGGGTGCCCGCGCTGCATGTGGCCGATGCCTTTATCGCGGCCATCGTGGCGGTGATGTTCTCCGGGATCGTCGCGGCCAGGGCCCAGCAGCGTTATCACCCCGTGACAAAGAATCCGCCCGCGCACCTGCACATGGATTGGGGCCACCTCGTCATCGTGGGGCTCATCATCGTGGGTGCGATTGCGGCCAACATCGGGCTGGATTTTCCCGCTGCCGGGGTTTGGGCCGCGATTGTGCTGGGCGGTTTCATCCGCAAAACACCGTGGTATGAAGTCACCAAGGCGATCAAGGGCAGCCTGTTCCTGATTTCGCTGGTGCTTTCGGCGAGCCTCATGCCGGTGAAGGAATTGCCTGCCCCCTCACCGGAGTCGGCCTTTGGTCTAGGCTTCGTGTCCGCCGTGTTCGACAACATCCCGCTTACCGCGCTGGCGCTGTATCAGGGCGGCTACGACTGGGGCATTCTGGCTTTTGCCGTTGGATTCGGCGGTTCGATGATCTGGTTTGGTTCCAGCGCGGGCGTGGCCCTATCCAACCTGTATCCGCAGGCCAAGAACACGCTCGTCTGGTTGCGCGAGGGCTGGCATGTGCCCGTGGCGTATGTGCTGGGATTCATGGCCATGTATCTTCTCCTAGGTTGGTACCCGGACGTTCTGGCTGGCAAATAACGGTTGAGCCCGGCACACTTTTTTACGAATGGCTGGTATTCAAATACCAGCCAAAACGCTTGTAAGGTTTTCATAATCTCGTATTATTCGCATCGAGGCGGAAAGCATGCCGCTGTTTTGATCAAAAAAACCAGGAGATTGCCATGAAAGCTGTAGTGATGACTGCTGTAACTGCACTGGTGCTGGGTGTTGCCGGTGCGGCTTCCGCCGACCAGGGCCTGGCCCAGAAAAACGCCTGCATGTCCTGCCATGGCGTGGACAAGAAAATCGTTGGCCCGGCATTTAAGGAAGTGGCTGCCAAGTACAAGGCGGACAAGACTGCCCCGGATCGTTTGGCCAAGCATGTCAAGGAAGGCACCAAGGGCAACTGGGGCCAGGTTCCGATGCCGCCCAACCCGCAAGTGAAGGATGAAGATATCAAGAAAATCATCGCCTGGATCATGACACTTTAATCCAGCTTGATTTTCTTTCATAAAGCCGGCTTGAAGCCGGCTTTTTTTATACCGTGGCGCCGGCTTGAAGCCGGCTTTTTTTTGTACTTCATCGCTGGTGTAACATTCGGACAAGGAGGAATCGATGAAAAAAATATTGCTTACCTTGCTGTCCGGCATGATGCCTGTGGCGGCTCAGGCCAATCCGGGTGTGCTGGATCAATGGTTCGGCACGCTGAATGGTTATCTAGCGTCGGTGATTTTCTTCGATGTGTTTCCGGGCGAGCCGGAAATGCCCTTCATTGTGGCCTGGCTAATTGTGGCCGCCGTGTATCTCACTTTGCGGATGAACTTCGTCAATCTGCGGATGATGGGGCATGCCTTCAGTGTGTTGCGGGGGAAATACAAGACCAGCGAAGACCGGGGCGATGTGACGCCTTTTCAGGCCCTGACCACGGCGTTGTCCGCCACGGTAGGCTTGGGCAATATCGCCGGGGTGGCCATTGCCATTACCCTCGGCGGACCGGGGGCGACATTCTGGATGATCGTGGCCGGGTTTCTGGGCATGACCACCAAGTTTACCGAGGCCACCCTGGCGCAAATGTACCGCGAATTCCGTCCGGATGGCAGGGTGATGGGCGGCGCCATGGAATATTTGTCCAAAGGGTTTGCTGAGAAGGGCCTGCCGGGCACAGGCAAATTTCTGGCCGGCATGTTTGCGCTGTTTACCATTTTGGGCTCGTTTGGCGCGGGCAGTGCTTTCCAGGTCAGCCAGTCGTTGGGCGCGGTTCAGCAGCAGGTCAGTTTTTTTGCCGAAACACCGATCGCCTATGGCCTGCTGATGGCTTTTCTGGTTGGGATTGTCATTATCGGCGGCATCCGGCGCATTGCCCATACCGCCGAAGCCGTGGTGCCGTCGATGATCCTGATTTATCTGGCGGCGTGCCTGTGGATCATTGCCAGCCATGCGGCTGACATCCCGGCGGCGCTTGGGAAGATGGTCAGCGAGGCTTTTACGCCCGTGGCGGTGGCGGGCGGGATGGTTGGCGTGATCGTGCAGGGCTTCAAGCGCGCCGTGTTTTCCAGTGAGGCGGGGCTCGGCTCGGCGGCGATCGCGCATTCGGCGGCTTCAGTCAAATATCCCGTCCGGCAGGGGATGGTGGCGCTCTACGAACCCTTCATCGACACCATCGTGATCTGCACCATGACGGCGCTGGTGATCGTATTGACGGGCGTTTACAACGACCCAGCCACCGCCGCCATCCGCGAGGCCAAAAACGGCGCGGCGCTCACGGGCGTTGCTTTTGCCCAGGTTTCGGACTGGTTTCCCATGATTTTGGCGGTGTCGGTTTTTCTGTTTGCCTATAGCACCATGATTTCCTGGTCTTATTATGGCGAGCGCTTCTGGTCGTATCTGTTTGGCGAGCAAAGCGCCATTGTCTACCGGCTGGTTTTCATCGTCTTCATCATTCTTGCCTCGGTGGTGAGTGCAAGCAACTTGCTGGATTTTACGGATCGGCTGGTACTAGCGATGGCTTTCCCCAATCTGATCGGCTTATACCTGCTCAGTGGCAAGGTCAGTCAGGCGCTCCATGAGTATGTCGGAAAGCTGAAAAGAGGCGAGATGGACGTTGAAATTTCAGGGAATAAGCAGGAGGGTAAGCGCTAATTCCTTATTGGCTTGATTAATATAGATGTTTTTTCCTTATCCAGATTGATGTTGTAATAAAGCCGTTTGTTGCGTTATTGGTAATTGTGTTGTTTATGTGAAACACATTTGTTGTTCATAAGAGTTAAACCAGAAGTCCTTTTCGAGTATCTTTGATTAGTGGAATATACTTATATTTGTGGTTAACTATTTCCACTTTAAGATTTTACTCACCCCTTTGATCATTTGGAGAGCTTCATGAAAATCGCAAAACTTACTGCTGCCCTGCTGGCTGTTGCTGTCATGCCCGTTATGGCCAACGGCACTTCTGCTGCGACTGCCACCCCCGAATCAACCGCTTCCATGCTATTGAACCCTGCCACTGCTGCTGAGCCTGCCAAGGATCCCAAGGCTGCGGTCAACACCATGATCATGCTGATGGATCCCGCCACCATGGCTGCCATGATGACCCAAGGCATGAATCCCGCCACCTACACCCAGATGGGCCAGGCTGCGCTGAACCCCGCCACTGCTCAAAACTACGCCGTGTTCATGGACCCCAACCTGTACACCAAGTGGATGAGCGCTTCCATGGACCCCAACTTCTACACGGCCATGATGACTCCCTTCATGAACCCGAACATGTACATGAAGTGGATGATGGCGCCCATGGATCCCCGCATGTGGAACGCCGGCATGCAAATGCTGAACCCCGGCCTGTACATGAACTGGATGACGGCTCCCCTGAATCCCGCCAACATGAACCTGATGATGGCTCCGCTCAACCCCAACCTGTACACCGGCTGGGCGAACATGGCCGTCGATCCCAAGACCTACGGTACCTGGGGCAGCTTCATGAACCCGGCTACCTACGGTAACATGGCCAATCCGTTTGCCGCATTCGTTCCCGCGGCTCCGGCGGCTGCTCCTGCACCTGCCGCCAAGTAATTTCCCTGTAAGGAAATTGTGCTGCAATATCCCCCGGCCTGGTGCCGGGGGTTTTTCATTGAATTACAATATCCAAAAGCTAAAAGACAGGATTCATCCTGCGTGGTTTGTGCCAGAGGAATTTGATGATGTACGGTAACAGAACAGACATTCATTGTGGCGGCATGGTTCTCGTCATGCTCCTTGCAATGACATCGTCATTCGCCAGCGATTCAGGCTTGGCCAAAATAGGTGCAAAGCCTGCCGACCAGAGCCTGGTGGAAGGATGCTTGCTGAACGCAGGTCTGGGAAACATGCAGACCATCAAGAACATGGCACAGAAATTCGGTCCCGAAGCGGTGCTTGACCTGATGTTTTCGTCCGTCAACCCGGTTTTCCAACCGGCTTTGCTGACAAAGTCGAACAATGATCCGGCCAGACCCGTAAAAAACATCGAGGACATGCGCGAAGAAAAATATTTCCAGCATGCCATCACCCCAGCCGGCATGTCCGTGCCCTGGATCAAGGTAACAGGTGATGGGCGAGTGATTGCACCACAAGCCAAGCCCGAGACCGATAACAACTGGCTCAGATTGCCCTTTTTTACGCCGCAAAACAACCGGCTTTCGATAGAGGACAAAGCGCAGGAACCCGTTGCCAGTGGCATGATGCAGCGTTACTGAGTGGAGAAGCGGAAAAATTCTTTCTCGGTCAGAATTGCATTCAGCCTGATATCCCAGGGCTCGGACGGGATTTCCGTCACTCGCTGGCATTCGAATGCCAATCCGATCAAATACGGCTTTTTCCAGTTTCTGCGGCGACGCAAAAAGGCCAGCGTGGCGTCGTAAAATCCCCCACCCATGCCAAGACGCCGGCCCCGTCCATCAAACCCCACCAGCGGCACGATCAGCATATCCAGCCAGCGGGCATTCATCAGTCGATTGCTGTGAGGTTCGACGATCCCGTAGCGATTACGGATCACACTGTGCCGCCCGTCCAGCCGGGCAAACCGCAGCGGCTGGGCGTCCCGATTCGCGGTAACCGGCAGGAAACACTCCTTGTGCCGGTGCAGCGCCTCGTTCAGCAGCGGCAGCGCATCGAATTCTTCGTCCAGCGGCAGGTAAAACCCCCAGCGGCGGCCCCTCGATAGCAACCCGCTGCGCATCAGCCGACGAAGCGCACTTCTGGCTGCCTGCCGCCGGTAAGCAGGCAGCAGCGCCTGGCGCGCTGCACGCAGCTGTTTGCGCAAGGTTTTCTTGGAGCCGGATTTCATGGATGGAAAGTGTTCCCCGCCTGTGCCGTGACAACCGGCGGACTCTTGAACCTGGGTTCAAGATGGCTGCAGCTGAAGATGCTTTGGGCACACAAGACGTGTTGCGCGCACACCCACACCCAGGTTAGCCGCGGCCTTGCACGTATGCATTGGTTCAGAGAAATTGCCAACTGTCTCGAACACCGCAGGGAACGCTCAGAGTGTATCAGAGGCAGGTATTGGTGGTGCAAGCGCAAGCGCTAGAACTAGAACAAAGCGTTCTGGTCTGCCAGTACTTGGTCCAGCATGGATTCCAGCGACTGGATTCTTTCGCGGTATTCCGGTTCACGGCTCACGCCGCCCTTGGCCAGTAGTTCATGGGCGATATTCAGGCCTGCCATCATCGCAATGCGCTCGACGCCGATGACCTTGCTGTTTTCACGGATATCACGCATTTTACTGTCGAGATATTCCGCAGCTGCCAGCAGTTGTGGCTCTTCTTCCTTGCTGCAGGCCACCTTGAACGTGCGGCCAAGCAAACTGATTTCGATATTGCGGGGAGCGCTCATCAGCCTGGAATTTTATCGATGACCGAGTCGAGCCTGGATTTGACGGAATCCAGCCTGGCGTTGAGCAACTTGACTTGTTGTTGAGAGGTGGCCAGATCCTGGCGAAGGCTCTGGTTTTCCTTGCGCAATCGCTGGCACAACTCGGCAGCCAGCCGGATTTTCTGTTCCAGTGAAGCAAGTGCTTTGTCCATATGAAAAACTATAACCCATCCGGGCAGGTTTTTGTCAGCCTGTCGGCAAGGTAACATTACAGCTTCAGGTGCCCTGGCTGATTTCAGACAGCCAGGGTTAAACGGGAAACCGGTGCGCGGCCAGGCCGCCAATCCGGTGCTGCCCCCGCAACGGTCAGCGCTAAACGATTCATCACAAACGCCACTGGGCCCAAGCCCGGGAAGGCGATGGGTTTCAAGCGCAAGCCTGGATACCGGCCTGAAACCGGCATTGCCCGGCATGTTCAACCCGCCAGCGGGGATCCTGGCGTAACACCACTCGAAACCATCATGAAACACGCCAATCTTGCGTTGACCGCGGCGCTTGCGCTTGCTTTTTCTGTTTCTGCACAAGGCGAAAGCCTGCCGGTTTTTACGGGCGACGATATCGTTGTGACGGCCACCCGCAGCCCCTTGGCCATGAGCCGGGCGCTGGGGGACTTGACCGTGATCGATGCACGGCAGATTGCCGAATCGGGCCAGAGCACGCTCATTGAACTTCTGCAATCTCAACCCGGTATCGAAATCACCCAACAGGGAGGAAGCGGCACCGTGGGGAGTGTCAGGATTCGTGGCGGCAATTCAGGGCATACCCTGGTGTTGCTGGATGGCCTGCGCATAGGCTCGGCTACAGCCGGGACCACGCCGGTCGAGACCCTTGCCCTGGAACAGATCGAGCGCATCGAAATCCTGCGCGGACCGGCAAGCAGCCTCTACGGTGCTGATGCAGTTTCCGGCGTGATTCAGATTTTTACCAAACGCGGCAGCGGAAAGCCTGCGCTGTCGGTCAATGCGGGCTTGGGCAGCGCCGGCCTGGCTGAGGGTGCGCTGCGCTACAGCGGCGAGACAGGTTCGACCCGTTTCAGCCTGGGTGCCGGCTATGCCCGAACGGATGGCGGCTTTTCCGCTGCGCGCCCGGGCACGTTTGGCTATGTGTCTGACGAGGACGGCGAGCGTCGGCTGAGCTTGCACCTCAATCTCGACCATGCGCTTGATTCACGGCATCGCATCGGCTTGATTGGCGCCCACAATTACAGCCGTGTCGAATACGATGCGGGCACCGCCAGCGATTACGCTAAAAATGAGGTCAATGGACTGTCCGCATGGTGGCAAGGCCGATTGACCGACCAATGGAAAAGCCGTTTTACCGCCGGGCTTGGGCAGAATCTCACGGAAAACTTTGGCGGCGCGCCTGGCCGCTTTGACACCCATCAACACCAGTATCAATGGCAAAACGATTTTTTGCTTCCTGACGGTGATTTGACCTTCAGCCTGGAGCGTGTCGAACAACACGTCGATGCCTCGGTGGCATTCAGCAAAACCCGTCGTGCGGTCAATGCAGGCCAGCTTGGATATCGCGCCGAGTGGGGCGCGCATGGCATTCAGGCCTCGATACGGCATGATGACTACAATGACTTCGGCGGACATACCACTGGCATGGCGGCCTATGCTTATCGCCTGACGCCGGCATGGCGGCTGTCTGCCAGCTACGGCACATCGTTCAAGGCCCCCACCTTCAATGATCTCTACTGGCCAGCGACCCCTTTCTTTGTCGGCAACCCCAACCTCAGCCCGGAACGCGGGCGCAATCTGGAATTTGCCGTGCGTTACAGCGAAGGTGTCCATCAAGCCAGCCTGGTGGCGTATCGCAATCGCGTCAAAGACCTGATTGTTTACGTGTTTCCAACCATGCAAAACGTCAACCGCGCAAGCCTCGATGGGGTGACACTTGCGGGTGAAACCCGGATCGGCACTACGCGGTTAAAGGCCAGTCTTGATTGGCTCGATGCCGAAGATGAAACGACCGGAAACAGCCTGACCTATCGCGCGCCATGGCATGGCACGCTTGAGGTGTCTCACCAACTGGGCAACTGGGAGTTTGGCGCAGGGCTCACTGCATCCGGCTATCGTTATACCAATGCCGCCAACACCCAGAAACTGCCCGGCTATGCCCGGCTCGATGCGCGTGCCAGTTACCGCATCAAACCGGGATTGAAAGTCCTTGCGCGGGTCAACAACCTGCTCGATAAAGAGTATCAACTGGTTAGTGGTTACAACACGCCGGGCTTGAATGGCTTCATCGGGCTGGAGTACGTGGGCTTCTGAACACTTGCAGGGGGTAAGGCTTCCTATCCGGCAGGAATTGCCGGTTAGGATAGTCCTGTCCCTGCTGTTCCCCGCGCATCGGAATGCCTCTCGCTTTCCCGTCATTTCATTCGACTATACTGAAGCCGCCGCCGCGGGCCTTCGCCCGCAGCGAATCGGGAATGAGCGGAGGAAATCATGAATGCCCTGGCAAAGCTGAGTTCGTTGGCGCTCGCGCTGCATCGCGGTGCGCCGTCGCAGCCGGTGGAATCGTTTGTCGACTGGGCGTTCGAGGCGCTCAAGCAGCATGTCCATTTCGATTCGGCAATATGGGCGGCAGGCCATGCCAGCGCGGACGGCCTGCCGGTGGTGCACTCGTACTGGCTGCACCGCCAGCCGGCGCAGCTGATGGCCGACTATGCCGGGATCGCCCGGCACGATGTGGTGTTCCTCGAGTCGCTGCGCCAGCCGGGCGTTTCCGTCGTCGCGGATTCGCGCGACGGCCGGCTGGTCGCGATCTACGACTACATCGACCGCTACGGCATCGAGCATGTGCTCAGCACGCTGGATGTCGATCCGCTCTCCGGGCTGCTGCAGGACATCGCCCTGTGGCGGGCGGCGCGCGACCGTCCCTTCACGGAGGACGAGCGCTGCTTCATGCAGGCGGCCTTCCCGCACCTGATCGAGGCATGCACGCGCAATCGCCTGACGCATCTGGTCAATGTTTCGACGCCGCGCACCGGGGGGCCGTGGGGCGCGGCGGCGGCCGACCGGGCCGGGGTGCTGCATTACGCCGAGGGGGATTTTCCGCGCCTGCTGCGGCAGGAATGGCCGGACTGGAGTGGCCCCGTCTTGCCGCCCCTGCTGGCTGAGGCCGCGGCGCGGGGCGAAGCGCAGCGCTTTGCCAGCGAGCGGCTGGTGTTCAAGCTCACGCCGTTTCATGACCTGCTGTTGGTGCAGACGCGCGAGCGCGCTGCCATCGACCGTCTGACGCCGCGCGAGAGGGAGATCGCCGCGTACACTGCGCAGGGCCTGAACCACAAGGAAATCGCGCGTCTGCTCGACCTTTCCCCGGCGACGGTGCGCAACCACCTGGCCGCCGCCTGCCGCCGCGTGCAGGCGAGGAATAAGGCGCAAATCGCCGCGTTAATGCATTTGTATCATTGAGGGGGTGTTTGAGTCGGGCTAAAGTGGTCATAAATTACCTCTATCCCTTTGACTTGTAAGGAGGAACGCATGTCTCATCCGCAACGCGTTCAGGCTTTTCGCCGCCATCCCCTGAGCCTGGCCGTGCTGGCCGCCTGCGCCGCCCTGGCCCAGCCGGCCAGCGCGATGATCGTTACCTGGACAGGCAACGCCCCGGTCTATACCGCCAGCTGGTACAACGGCTCCACCACCGAGTTCCACGAGTTCCAGTATTTCCTGGACTGGCAGGGCTACTGCAACGCCCACTTCGGCGCCACCTGCGCCAGCCCCACCTTCTGGGGCGTGCCCTTCAACTGGGACGCGAACCGCCTGCCCACCGCCACAGACGACGTGCGCACACCGGTGGGCTCGGTGGTGGTCATCAGCCAGTACGACAGCATTTACAAGGGTCCCATCCCGGGCGACGCCTTTGCCGGGACGCTCACGGCCGACGGCCAGATCAG
>JACAED010000040.1 GCA_013389025.1 Hydrogenophilaceae bacterium | reverse complement strand
GTGAAATACACCAGTGCATCAGGGCGCAGGTTTTCCTGTTCCACCCATTCGAATACCGGCGCGAAATCGGTGCCGCCGCCACCCTGGAAGGCGCGCGGCAGACGGAATTCCTCCCAGGGCTCGAACACCCAGGGACCGTCCTCGGCCAGTTTGGCATCACAGGCCAGCAGGGTGATTCTGACCGGCAGCGCGCCCTTGATGGCATTGATTTCGGAGAGAAATTCGGACAATTCTTCCTCGCCGATCGAGCCGGAGGTGTCGATGGCCACGATCAGATCGCACTGCGCGCTTTTCAGCGAGGGCAGGATCATGTCGCCCTCGCGCCTCGAGGGCCGCATGTAGTTGTAGTCGTTGCGCGCCTGATCGAAGAAATAATGCGCCAGCAGCGAGCGCCATGGCAGTTTCGGCTCCAGCCAGGCATCGACCATGCGCGCCATGGCGCCGCCAAGCTTGCCAGCCTGCTGGTCCTGCTGCGCGGCACTGGCAAGATATTGCTGCCATTTTTGCGCCAGTTCCTCCCGTTCATGCGCCGTCAAAGGCACGGGCAGTTCGCCGTTTTGCTCGTCCTCGCCGGACTTTTGGCCGCTTTGTCCCTGCTGTGGATTCGGTTTTGTGCCACTGCCCTGGCCTTGTTGTGGCTGATCCTTGGGCTGTGCGCCGCCGTTATCGGTGGGTTTGTCCTTTTTATCACGCTGCGCATCTTCCGGTGGTGGCTGCTGGCTTTGGCCATTCTGCGCGCCGTCGGCATGGTTGTCGTAGAGGTGTTGGTCTAGGGTTTCGTTATCGAGGTTGTCATCCAGGCAAGGATAGATTTCCTCGGCGCTCATGTTCTCGAACTGGTTCAGCACCACCGCCTCGGGCGGGGGTTGCAGGCCATCTTTCACCAGGATGGGGTTGATGGCGAAATCGCAGGCCAGGTCCCATTTGCGCTGGATGCGATGGCCGCGCCGCACGAAATGCGTCAGCGCGCAGTGCAAGGCTTCGTGCGCCAGGACGAACTCGGTTTGTGACAATGACAGTTTGTCGATGTACGCCGGGTTGTAGTAGAAATTCTTCATGTCCGTGGCGGTGGTTTTGCACCACGGCCCGGCCTCGATCATCGGCAGCCTCAACACCAGCGCGCCCAAAAACGGCTTGTCCAGAATGAGCCGCGTGCGCGCCGCCGCGAGCTTGGTTGCGGGGTCGTTGGCGAAGGTGATCGGGTTGATGTTGGCAGGCATGAAAAAAAGCTAACCACAGAGGCACAGAGGCACAGAGAAAATCAAAAGGTGAATAGGGTTCTCTGTGACGCTGTGTCTCTGTGGTGAAAAGTCACTCATACAACACAATATCCGCCACCTGATTCGCCCAACTGGCGAACTGGGGCACGGCAAAAAGGCTCTGGCCGACATTGCGGTGGATGTCGGAGACCAGCATCACGCCCATTTCCTTGAGTGGAAACCGCGCGGCGTAGTCGAGGATATGTCCCAGCATTTCCTTGATGTTGCCGCTGTTTTTGCTGCGGATGGCGCGCGCCACCAGCGCGGCAGCAACGGCATATTGCAGGTCGGTATCGCGCGGCACTTCAGCCGGTCGGCCTTCGACAATGGCATCCAGATCAGGCATGCGCGACAGATTGGCAAGATAGGCGGAAAACTCGATACCCGCGGCCTGGCCCACGCAGGCCGCCAGCGCGGGGCCGAGCAGATCGGGTTGATCGCCGAATTTCTGCAATGCGCGATGGGCGAATTCCCACGAACGTGGCGTGGGGAAAGCGGTGGGATTGCGCGACGGATCAAAGTCGAACAGCAGTTCGGGGCGGAAGCGCAGAAAGCCGATCAGGCGATCATCGATGTGGTTCTCGTAGGCCCACTGCGACCAGTCGTCGAGATTGGCCTCGACTTCAAAGTGTGAAAAGCGGTTGGCCAAAGGTGCGGGCATGGCGTAGGTCACCCCGCGGTCGCCCTGGCGGTTGCCGGCGGCAAAAATTGCCCAGCCTGGTGGTACCTTGTAATCCCCCAGCCGGCGGTCGAGAATCAGCTGATAGGCCGCAGCGGAAACAGAGGGCGGCGCCGAGGTGATTTCGTCCAGAAACAGAATGCCCTTCTCACCATGGCGCTGCGCGTTGGGCAGGATGGCGGGAATCGCCCATTCCACGTTTTCACCCGTTCTGAAGGGAATGCCCCGTAGATCGGACGGCTCCATCTGCGACAGGCGGATGTCGATGACCGGCACGCCATGCCTCGCGGCGACTTCGCTCACCATCTGCGATTTGCCCACGCCGGGCGGTCCCCACATCATCACCGGGGTGTGGTGGCCTTCGGCGGCGCTCAGGAATTCGCGTTCTAGGATGGGAATAAGCTGGGCGGGACGCATAAATCAAATAACTTTCTATAAAGTTGACTATTTTACTCTGGATTGGGGTGGGCGTGACTTTTGGGATAATGGCGCGGGTAACGCTTTGAGGGGATTGTAAATGAACAGGTTCAATGCATGGCTGCTCTGCCTGATGCTGGCCGGATGTTCCACCTTGCCTGTCGGGGTGGTGGCGCCAAAGGTCAGCGTTGCAGCGGTGGATATCAAAAGCCTGGGACTGTTCGAGCAGCGTTTTGACCTGGGCCTGCGTGTGACCAACCCCAACGACTTCGACCTGAAAATCGAAGGACTGGATTTCGATCTTGAAGTAAATGGCCGGCCATTTGCCAAGGGGCTTTCCAGCACATCGGCCATGATTCCGGCAGCATCCAGCACGATCATGCATGTCGAAGCTATCACCGAATCGAAGAACATCATCTCGCAAGTCAAGACCATGCCGTTCGACATGCTCAAGGAAGGCGTGCCCTACAAGGTAAAAGGGCGGGTCAAGACAGACAAGACAGACTGGATGCCCTTCGAACACAAGGGCGTTTACGGCGCGGACACCAAGCCCAAGGGGCAGAAGACATGACACGTGTGGTGGCCTGGCTTTGGCTGGCCATGCTGCTGGGCCTGACTGCTTGCGGCAAACCCGAACCGGAGGCGGCGTTTGACGAAGGGCCCAAGGGCTATGTCGAGTTCTACCTGCCAGAACCGCAAGGGACTGAAAGCCTGCATCGGGATGTGCAGGTTTTTCATGTGCAGGCTGGCGAGCGCGAGTTTCTCGGCATGACGCGCAAGTGGAGCAAGCTTGCCGAGGCCCGGCGCGGCCTGACTGTGACGCTGCCGCCGGGCAAGCACGACTTTGTCATTGTCGCCGACGGCGCTGAAGCCAGTGCCAGCGTCAAGGTGGAAAAAAACGGCTATCACCGCGTGCGCATCGGCTTCGCGGGCATCAGCAATCAGCAGATGATCGGCGCCACCGAGCAGGTGCAATTCAATATTCGGGCGGAAGTCGAGCCACTTCAATAGATGCTCGGTGGCAGAGCAGGCAATGCGGCTGCGTTACAATCAGCCAATATTTATTTCGTTGTGTCCATCATGAAATTAGGTACGCCCCTCAGTCCCTCCGCCACCCGTGTGATGCTTTTAGGTTCGGGAGAACTCGGCAAGGAAGTCATCATTGCCTTTCAGCGCCTGGGCGTGGAAGTCATCGCGGTAGACCGCTATGCCAACGCGCCGGGGCATCAGGTGGCGCACCGTCACCATGTCATCAACATGGCCGATCCTCGTGCGCTGCGCGCGCTGGTGGAACAGGAAAAGCCGCATGTCATCGTGCCGGAAATCGAGGCCATTGCCACCGATGAACTGGTGGATATCGAAGACGAAGGACGCACGATTGTCATACCCACCGCGCGCGCGGCCTGGCTGACCATGAACCGGGAAGGCATCCGCCGTCTGGCGGCAGAAGAACTGGGATTGCCAACTTCACCCTATGCCTTTGCCGATTCGCTTGACACCATGCGGGCGGCGATCGAGGGCGGCATCGGCTATCCCTGCATCGTCAAGCCGGTGATGTCCTCGTCCGGCAAGGGGCAGAGCAAGGTCAACGGGCCGGATGAACTCGAAGCCGCCTGGCAGTATGCGGCCAGCGGCGGGCGGGTGGATCAGGGCCGCGTGATTGTCGAAGGCTTCATCCATTTCGACTACGAAATCACGCAACTGACCGTGCGTGCCCGTGGCGCGAATGGCGAGGTGGAGACGCATTTTTGCGAACCCATTGGCCATGTGCAGGTCAACGGCGATTATGTGGAGTCGTGGCAGCCGCAGGCCATGTCGCCCGCCGCGCTGAAAGCCGCCCGCGCCATGGCCAAAGCCGTGACCGACAACCTCGGCGGGCTGGGCATTTTTGGCGTGGAATTATTCGTGCGTGGCGACCAGGTCTGGTTTTCCGAAGTCAGTCCGCGTCCGCACGACACCGGCATGGTGACGATGGCCACGCAGCGCCTGAATGAATTCGAATTGCACGCGCGGGCGATTCTGGGCTTGCCGGTGGATGTGAGCTTGCGCCGGCCGGGTGCGTCGGTTGTGATCTATGGGGGCACGGAGGCAGCCGGCATTGCGTTCGAAGGAGTCGATGAAGCATTGCGTGTCGCCGAGTCCGATATCCGGTTGTTTGGCAAGCCGGTGGCCTTCCCCAGGCGGCGCATGGGCGTAGCACTGGCCAATGCCGATACCGTTGACGAAGCACGGCGCCGCGCTAAAGAGGCGGCTTTCCGCGTCAAGCCGGTAGTGTCACATGACTGAAATAAGGGCGAACATGGAAACGCACTACGACCGCATCGGCGGGGATGCGGCGATCCGCAAGCTGGTCGAACGCTTCTACGACCTGATGGACGAAGACCCGGATTACTACGGCATCCGCAAGCTGCATCCTGCCGACCTGACCGAATCACGCAACAAGCTGTACTGGTTTTTGTCTGGATGGACCGGCGGACCGCCCATGTACACAGACCGTTTCGGCCACCCTTTCCTGCGCCGCCGTCACATGCCATTTCCGATCGGCGAATCCGAGCGCGACCAGTGGATGGCCTGCATGAAGCGCGCGATGAACGACGTCAACCTCGAAGAGAAGCTGAAAGCCGAATTGACCGCTGCGTTTTTCAAGACGGCGGATTTCATGAGAAACCAGGAAGGCTGAAAAAAGCGTGATGCGCAGGCTGCTGGTACTCATACTGCTGCTGGCAGCCGCCCTGACAACGCTGGCCTGGCTGGTTCTGGACAGCCAGCCGCGCGTGGAGCCGGGCGACCGCATTCGCCGCGCCGATCTGGTCTGGGCCAAGCAGTTGTTCGAGCGCAATGTCCCGCCTTCGCGCGCAGCCAATACGCTGCAAACCCTCGATTTGTCCGAGGAAGAGGTCAATCGCCTGCTGAATTATGCCGTGGTGGTCAAGCCCGTCACTGGAATATCAGCCAACCTGGAGCCGGGCTGGGCCGAAATCAACCTGACCCTAAGCGTGCGCAAGAACCCATTGGGTCATTACCTCAACTTCTCCGCCGACCTGTCCAACGAGGAAAACCTGCTCATCATCACGCGCATGCGTTTGGGCGGCCTGCCGCTGCCGGCTTTTCTGGGCCGTGGCGTGTGGTGGATTGCGCAAAACTGGCTGCAGCAGGATGCCTCGCTGGCCACGTTGCTGAATGCCGTGCAGCGCGTGGACATGCACGAGGACCGGCTGAGCCTGGATTACCAGTGGCACCCTAAATTGCTGACCATGCTGGAGCGCAAGGGTGCGGAAGTGCTGGTGGGGCCGGAGGAAAAGGAACGGCTACTGGCCTATGCCGGCTTTGTACGCAAGACCACAAACCGGTATCCCAATCATAGCCAGCAACCGGCACGAGAACTGGTGAGCAATGTCTTCCTGTATGCCAGGCAGCGGGGCGGGGATCCGGCGGCAGAAAACCGCGCGGCCCTGACGGCGCTGGGCGCCTATGTGGCCGGCGTCAGTTTGCCGCAGTTGCTGGAGGGAAAGGGGCGCACGACACGCCGGGCGCCACCTGTTCTGCTCAAGCTGCATGGCCGGCGCGATGCGGCGGAGCACCTGCTGATTTCCGCTGCCCTTTCTGCAGCGGGCGGCAGACGTCTGGCCAATGCCATCGGCCTGGCCAAGGAGGAGGAAGACATCGAATCCGGCTCCGGCTTCAGCTTTACAGACCTGGCTTACGATCGCGCGGGTGCGCGCCTGGGCGAACTGGCCACCGGGGCGGCAGCCAATTCGGTACAGGCAGCCTTGCGGCAATTGGCCGACGATGCCGCGCTCTCCCCCAGCTTTGCCGACATGCCCGAATTTCTGCCGCATCAGGAATTCGTTCGCCGCTTTGACAAACCCGGCAGCCTGGCCTATCAGCGCCAGATCGAGGAAATCGACCGGCGTCTGGCCGGGCATCCGCTGTACGGACGGTAACCGCCTGTATATTCAAATCTGCTAAAATGGCGGGCTTTTCCCGATTCGGCCCGCACCATGTCCCGCAAGCTACGCAACATCGCCATCATCGCCCACGTTGACCACGGCAAGACCACGCTCGTCGACCAGCTGCTGAAACAGTCCGGCACCTTCCGCGACAACCAGCAGATGGACGAACGCATCATGGATTCCAACGACCTGGAAAAGGAGCGCGGCATCACCATCCTGGCCAAGAACACGGCCATCGATTACGGCGACACACACATCAACATCGTGGATACACCCGGGCATGCCGATTTTGGCGGCGAGGTGGAGCGCGTGCTAGGCATGGTCGATGGCGTGCTGTTGCTGGTGGATGCGGTGGAGGGCCCCATGCCGCAGACGCGTTTCGTCACCAAGAAGGCTCTGGCGCTGGGCCTGCGCCCCATCGTCGTGGTCAACAAGGTGGATCGCCCGGGCGCACGCCCTGACTACGCCATCAACGCCACGTTCGATCTGTTTGACAAGCTTGGCGCCACCGACGAGCAGCTGGACTTCCCCATCGTTTATGCATCCGGCCTCAATGGCTGGGCGTGCATGGACCTCAAGGATGCGCCATCTTCCGGCGGCAATGCGTCGGACATGAAGCCATTATTCGAAGTCATTCTGAGTCATGTACCGGCGCCCGAAGGCAGTGCCGATGCGCCGCTGCAACTGCAGATCGCTGCGCTGGATTACTCGTCCTATGTCGGCCGCATCGGCGTAGGCCGCATCCGTAACGGCCGCATCAAACCGGGCCAGACGGTTGCAGTGGCCTGGGGCGAAGGCGGCGAAACAAAAACCGGCAGAATCAACCAGGTATTGGGTTTTCAGGGTCTCGAACGCATCCTGGTGGATGAAGCCGAGGCCGGCGACATCGTCCTCATCAACGGCATCGAGGACATCGGCATCGGCGTGACGATTACCGACAAGGACAATCCCCAGCCGCTGCCCATGCTGAAAGTGGACGAGCCCACGCTGACCATGGATTTCATGGTCAACTCGTCACCGCTGGCCGGCACCGAGGGCAAGTTCGTCACCAGCCGTCAGATTCGCGATCGTTTGACCAAGGAACTGCTCACCAACGTGGCGCTTAAAGTGGAAGATACCGGAGATGCGGATGTGTTTCGCGTGTCCGGTCGCGGCGAACTGCATCTCACCATCCTGCTTGAAAACATGCGCCGCGAAGGCTTTGAACTGGCCGTGGCCAAACCACGTGTCGTGTACAAGGAGATCAATGGCGAGAAATGCGAGCCATACGAAATGCTTACCGTTGACCTTGACGACGACACGCAGGGCGCGGTGATGGAAGAACTGGGTCGTCGCCGGGGTGAGCTCGTCAATATGGAGTCCGATGGCCACGGCCGAACGCGTCTGGAATACCGCATTCCCGCGCGTGGCCTCATCGGTTTCCAGAGCGACTTTTTGACCATGACCCGCGGTACCGGCCTGATGAGCCACGTATTCGACGAATACGGCCCGGTCAAGGCCGACCTGCCCGGCCGCCACAACGGCGTTCTGGTGTCGCAGGAAAACGGCGAGGCGGTTGCCTATGCCTTGTGGAACCTGGAAGACCGCGGTCGCATGTTCGTCAGCCCCGGCGACAAACTGTACGAAGGCATGATCATCGGCATCCACAGCCGCGACAACGACCTGGTGGTCAATCCCATCAAGGGCAAGAAGCTGACCAATGTCCGTGCCTCCGGCACCGACGAAGCCGTGCGCCTGACGCCGCCGATCAAGCTTACTCTCGAATCCGCCGTCGAATTCATCGATGACGATGAACTGGTTGAAATCACGCCCAAGTCCATCCGTATCCGCAAGCGTCACTTGCAGGAGCACGAGCGCAAGCGGGCGGCGAGGGAAAGCGCTTAGCTCACCCTCGCTTCCGGTTTTGTCCAGAAATATCCACCAGCCAGCCCACTGCCGGCGCGCCAAGCAATCTGAGCGCGTGCCACTGGTTGAGTGCCAGCCCGCTGACGATCAGCGCAATGCCCAACCAGACAATCGCCGGGATGCGCTCGGCATTCAACACGTGGCCAAGGATCAGCGCAGTCACTGGCGTAATCAGCGTGATGAGCGATACGGTGCCGGCAGTCAGATGCTTGGTGACGTAGTAGTACAGTGCAAAGCCGGCAACGGAGCCGAACACGCCGAGATATAACACGGCAAGTCCGGCTTTCATCGGCACCAAATCCGGCAACGGCCCCGACAGGACGGAGATCGGCAGCAGCGCAATCGTGGCCAATCCCAGCATGCCAAAGGTATATGACACCGTATCGAGATGAGTGCCATGGCGCTTGATCCAGATCAGGGTAATGGATTGGAGGAATACCGCGCCGAGGATGGTGGCCACACCGGGCAGTGCGGCTGCGCCAAGATCCAGGCTGCCATTGAAGATGGCGAACAGCCCGGCCAGTGCGAGCAACAGCCCAGCAATCTTGCGGAGGCCAAGGCTGTCTTCCCCGAGCCAGAGCGCGGCCAGCACGCCGGTCATCAGCGGCGAGAGGCCGAACAACACCGAGATCAATCCGGAAGGGACAAAGCGTGCGCCCCAATATGTCAGCATGAGCCCACCGACCAGGCCGAATGCGGAAACCAGATAGGTCAGCAGGGCGGCGCGATGGAAGGGCAAGGCACGGCGCAGGGCGGCCAGCATCATGCCGGCAACCAGCAGGCCGATGAGGGTGCGGCCAAAAAGGGCCTGTCGGTAATCCAGCCCCTGGCTGCTCCAGACAATGCCCAGCGGGGTGGTCGACCAGATGGCGATGACGCCGAGGTAGGCAGCATTAACGGTTTTCTGATTCATTTCTTCTTGCATGAATGTCCCCTTGTGAGGAAAAACAAAGGCCACGGCGCTTGTGGCGGCGTGGCCTGGAATGGGTGTACTGAAAGTCGGTTAATTCAACAGCGCATTCCCGGCCAGCATGGTCCATACACGCCACGGCATCAGGCGAGGCGGCGGGCAGGAAATGGGTTGGGAATTGGCAGCAGTTTTCATGGCTTTACTTTATCCACTTCCCTCGGGTTTGCATAGCGCCAGTGCCAGGGTGTCACGGGGCTTTTTTGCGACCACAATCCCAGGCGTTTTTTTCGCGCCACAAATTCGGCCTCGCGATAACGGATGGCATCCGCATTCGTTTGTTCGTAAGCGTACTTCCGGTTCCACCATGCCATGCCAGCTTCAAGCTGAAGCAGATTCGCGTCGCGGTTGCCGGGAAGCACAATCTTGCCGAGCAATCGTCCATATTGATCACGGTGACGCCACTCGATCTGAACAGGTTGACGATAAACCAGCTTTCTCAGCGATAGTCTGGAAGCATTGCCCCAGGCCTGACCAAGTTCCGGTGCATCGATGCCCAGCAGGCGGATTTTGTGTATGCCGCTCTGTTTGTCAGTGAGGTAGAGCGTATCGCCGTCGGCCACGCCGGTGACAGTGCCAGACAACGTTTCCCCCTTAGCGCAGGTCACACCAAGGAAAAGCAGGGTCAGAAGAAAAAGAGCACGCATGACGGGGAAGTATAATTGTCCGTATGGATATTGAACTGATTCTTGTGCTGGTGGCGGTTGTCATCCTGGCGCTGCTGATGCTTGTCCTGTGGGCAAGGATGGGCGGTCTTCAGCGAGCGCAACAGGAGCAGGCAGCGAGCCAGCAGCGCGAGCTGGGCGATCGGCATCAGTCCATGCTGCGCGATTTGCATGCAGGCCTTTCACAGCAGAGTGACCGCATGCAAAGTGCACTGACTGACACGGCCGAGCGGTTGAGGCAATCGCTGGAAATGCTCAGGCTTGAGCAATCCCAGTCACTGGCACAAAGCAGCGATGCGCTGAAGACCGGCCAGCAGCAGTTTCTGCAGCAAACGCTGGCGACGTTTGCGAATCAGGGACGTGAGCAGCAAAAGCTGATCCAGGAGACCGTCACGCGGCTGGGCGGCGTGGTGGATTCCCGCCTGGCCGAAATCTCAGGCAAGGTGAGCGAACGGTTGGATGAAGGTTTCAGGAAAACCAACGAAACCTTTGCCAACGTCATGGCGCGGCTGGCAACCATCGACGAAGCGCAGAAGAAAATAGACGGCCTGACCAGCAATGTCGTCACGCTGCAGGAGATACTCGGCGACAAGCGTTCGCGTGGTGCCTTCGGTGAAGTGCAGCTGGAGGCCCTGGTGCGCAACACGCTGCCGCCGGATGCCTACGAGTTCCAGGCGACGCTGTCGAACAGAAACCGGGTCGATTGCCTGCTTATCCTGCCCGAACCCACGGGACGTGTGCCGGTGGATTCAAAGTTTCCGCTGGAGAATTTCAACCGCATGTTCGACCCCATGCTGGCGGAGGCCGAACGGGCGGCAGCCATGCGCCAGTTCAAGGCGGATGTGAAAATGCATGTGGATGACATTTCATCCAAGTATCTCATCGAGCATGAAACCTCCGACGGCGCCGTGATGTTTTTGCCTGCTGAAGCGATCTTCGCCGAGATACACGCGCACCATCCCGATCTGGTCGAGTACGCCATGCAGCGGCGCGTGTGGCCGGTGTCTCCGACAACCTTAATGGCGGTATTGAATACGGCGCGCGCGGTGATCAAGGATGTGGAAACGCGCAAGCAGATCCACATCATCAAGGATGAACTTTCCAAACTGGGCAAGGAATTTGGCCGGTTTGACGAGCGCATGCGCAAACTGGCAGACCATATCCGCCAGGCCCATGAGGATGCGCAGCAGGTGCATACTACCAGCCAGAAAATCAGCAAACGGTTCAGCCAGATCGAGTCGGTTGACCTGGAGCACATGCAGTCGGCGCATCCCCTGTTGCCAGACAACGAATGACTTTGCACTGATTGGAACAGCATGACATTGAAGAAACACGACGCACTGATTTTCAACACCAGCTACGAGCACTTCGACAAGGAGGTCATCGAAACATCGAAAACCACGCCCGTCCTGGTCGACTTCTGGGCGGACTGGTG
>JACAED010000007.1 GCA_013389025.1 Hydrogenophilaceae bacterium | reverse complement strand
TCGTGGCTACGGACGTTTCTCCACCATCCGCACCGTGATCTTCCTCATCGCCGGCAAGCTCGACTTCTCGCACTTCAACCCCCATGCCGCTTAACCCACTCGAAATTCAAAAGAGCCATAAAAACAAAGTCAGCAAATCATTGAGGAATCGCCGTCCCAACTGGGTAGGTTTGAGGCGGGCGGGGTCTTGTTCGAGCAGGCCCCTGTTAACAGCCGAGTTGATCGCACACGCGCAGCTACTGAGCGGGATGCCCGTGCGCTGCATGAACCATTCCCGCTGAACGCCATCGGTAAGCCGCAAGGCATTCATCATGAACTCGAAGGGCAGATCCTTGAGTGTGAGCTCGCGCGTTTCGGCGACATGCTCCGCTTTTGCGACCGTCTGCATGTACTGCGCGGGATGCTTGACGCGCATTTGGCGGATGATTCGGTCGTGAAAGGAAAGTTTGCCATGAGCGCCTGCGCCTATGCCAAGATAATCGCCGAACGTCCAGTAATTGAGATTGTGTCGGCAGTGCTGGCGAGGTCTGGCGAAAGCAGCGGTTTCGTAGTGATCGAAACCGGCATCGGCCAGGCAGGCTTCAAGCCAGTCCTGCATGCATGAAGACGCTTCGTCATCCGGCAGATTGGCCGGTGGCGCCTGACCAAACGGCGTGTTGGGCTCCAGTGTCAGGTGATAGCAGGACAGATGCGGCGGCTGAAACGACAGCGCCGTTTCAATGTCCAATTCGAGCTGTGCCTGAGTCTGGTCCGGCAGGGCATACATCAGGTCCAGGTTGAAGGTTTCGAAGGTTGCGGCCGCCAGTTCCACTGCATGTTTCGCTTCACGCCCATCATGGATGCGGCCGATCCGCGATAGCAGTTCATCCTGAAAACTCTGGATGCCCAGCGATACGCGAGTCACGCCTGCCTCTCGATACCCCCTGAAACGTCCCGCTTCCACCGTGCCAGGGTTTGCCTCCAGCGTAATCTCCGCCAGCGGCTCAAGCTGGGTAAGTGTGCGCACCGTGGTCAGAATGCGGTCGATGCCATCCGGTGAAAACAGGCTGGGCGTGCCGCCGCCGAAAAAAACCGAATGAATTTTTCTTCCCCAGATCAGCGGCAGGCTGAGCTCAAGATCGCGTGAAAGCGCCTGCACGTAAGCCGTTTCGGGAATGGCATCGGCACCGTGGGAATTGAAATCGCAATACGGGCATTTGCGAATGCACCAGGGCAGATGGATATACAGGGAAAGCGGAGGGGGGGTGCTGACATGTGGCGTCAGCCACTGGACTATTTTCTCTTCCACGTGCCTCGATGCCATAACCACGAATAGATCAGGATATTGACCAACAACACCAGACTGCCCAGCACAAACTGCGCCTTGAGCGTCAGCCAGTCTGGATAGATGAGGGGCATTAGGTAATGTTCGATGAACCCGCCCTTATACCCGGCATTGCCCGAAAGTTTCCGTAAATGATTTTCCATCGGGGTCAGCGGGCAGGTCCAGCCGATGAATTCGATCAGCATCCCCCAGATTGCAGCAGGAACATGCAGCCAGACCAAGGAAGGCTTCCACAACGCCAACACCCCCCCAGCCAGCACAAACAGGATGAACAACAGATGCAGCAGCAGCAACCCGTCTGCCGCCAATCGATAAATCATTGACTGCGGCTTGCGCGCAGCTTGCTGACGAGCAATTCCAAAGCCTTGCCGCGGTGGCTGATCGCATTCTTGTGGTCGGGTTCGAGCTCGGCGCCGGTCTTGCCGAACTCGGGCAAATAAAAATAGGGGTCGTAGCCGAATCCATTCTGGCCACGCGGGGTGTCGATGATTTCGCCATGCCAGCTGCCTTCGGCAATCAGGGGCTGCGGATCGTCGGGATGACGCACCAGCACGATGACGCAGTAGTAATGCGCCTTGCGGTTGGTCTCGCCTTTGAGGGCAGCGATGAGCTTTTCGTTGTTACGCTGATCGGATTTCGGCTCGCCTGCATAGCGCGCCGAATAAACACCCGGCGCGCCATTGAGCGCATCGACGCAGATGCCGGAATCGTCCGCCAGCGCAGGAAGCCCCGTGTGCAAGGCGGCATGACGTGCCTTGGCCAGGCAGTTTTCAATAAAAGTGACATGTGGTTCGGGGCATTCCGGCACGCCGAAGTCGGATTGCGGCACGACCTGAAAATCAAGCGGCTCCAGTATGCGGCGGATTTCCCTGAGCTTGCCGGGATTGCCAGATGCAATCACGATCTTCTGCATCATTCCCCCAATATGGCTTTTTGTGCCTCTATGAGTTGCCGGATGCCGTCCGAGGCAAGATCCAATAATTCATTAAGCTCCTTGCGCGAGAAGGGCTCTCCCTCTGCCGTGCCCTGCACCTCGATCAGCCCGCCTCTGCCTGTCATGACCACATTCATGTCGGTATCGCATGCCGAGTCCTCGGCATAGTCCAGATCAAGCACAGGCACGCCCTGGTAGATCCCCACGGAAATGGCCGCGACATGATCCCGCAAGGGTGAGTCGGTAAGTTTGCCCTGCCCAATCAGCCAGTTCACCGCATCCGCCAGTGCGACATAGGCGCCGGTGATGCTTGCGGTACGTGTGCCGCCATCGGCCTGTATGACATCGCAATCGATATGGATGGTGCGCTCACCCAATTTGGCAAGGTCAACGACAGCGCGCAGCGAACGCCCGATCAGCCGCTGGATTTCCTGTGTACGGCCAGACTGCTTGCCGCGTGCTGCCTCGCGCTCGGTACGGGTACCGGTCGAGCGCGGCAACATGCCGTATTCGGCTGTCACCCAGCCCTCGCCTGTGCCTTTTTTGTGCGGCGGCACCTTCTCCAGCACGCTGGCGGTGCAGATGACCTTGGTGTCGCCACACTCGATCAACACCGAACCTTCTGCATGTTTGGTGTATTTCTGTGTGATGCGCAAAGAACGCATGGCATGGGCAGCACGGCCGCTAGGTCGATGAGACACAACTGACTCCAGGCTGAAAACTCGGGATTTTACGCTTCCCTGGACAGTTTTTTGATGGCGTTCTGGATTTCTGCGATGGCGCGTTCGATTTCATCATCAGATATCGTGGTTGCTCTCGTACTTTCCGGCTTGTTGATCTGTGTCGAGAAACCATGTTCGGGCAGGGACAGGGTGGAAACAGTTTCCCCGCTTGGCAATCTGGCGTCTCCCCAGGTCATGGCCACCAGGGAAAGATTGTCACCATTTTCACCGCCACGAAACTCTGCGTGATCCATCAAGTGTCGCACACCGTCTTCGAGATTGTAGGTATACAGGATCGCAGCCATCTCGGCGATGCTGACCGATCCCCAAACGCCATCCGTGCACAGCAGCAAGGTATCGGATTCGTGTATGGGAATAGGCGGCGCACATTCGACTTCTGGCACGAGGTAGCCCCCAAGACAGTTGCTGACCTTGTTCCGATCCGGATGATGGGCGACTTCCTCTTCGGTGATCAGGCCATCCTTGACCATGCGTGCCACCGCCGTATGATCCTCTGTCCTGCCGATCAGCTTGCCTTCACTGAAGAAATACAGACGAGAATCGCCCACATGCGCCCAATACGCCATGTTGTCCTGAATAACCGAGGCAACACAGGTGGTATGGGGAATCTCCAGCAGATCGTGCTCAACCGCGTAATCGTTGATGGCGTAATGTGCACGCGTCAGCACTTCGCTGAGGAACTGCATCGGATCGGGCAACCTCGGTTTGGCAAGCTGCTGAAACTGATCGGTCAGGGTCTGCACGCAGATCTGTGCGGCGATTTCGCCATGCATGTGGCCGCCCATGCCGTCAGCCACCACCATCAGCAAGGCATCACGGCTATATGAATAGGCCACCCTGTCCTGGTTGTTCTTGCGCCCCCCTTGCCGGGAAGCCTGATAGATGGTGAATTTCATTTGTATCCAGTTTAAGGCATATTCCCTAAAAGATTTCCTTGTTCAGTGACCGCTTGATGGATTTGAGTATGGAAGGCCTGCGCTGATGCAGGGAATTCTTGTCGAGCATGATCTTTTGCAATGCAAAGACGCTTTGAGGACGCTCCATGTAATTCAGTTGCAGGCACTGATCCACGGTTGCCAACAACTGGTCCGAATACTCTCCTCGCCATGTTTCTCTGGCCGGTGCCAGCTTGTCGTTGAGCAGCCTGGCATCGGCTGCCTGCGGTGGATATCCTGCAAGGCAGGCATATATGCTTGCGCCAATGCTGTACACGTCCGTCCAAGGACCCAGACGTTCCCGGTTGTGATACTGCTCGGGAGCGGCAAAACCAGGGGTATACATGGGTTGAAGCCTGCTTTCCTCCTGATTCAGCGTCTGCCGCGCCGCGCCGAAATCGATCAGCACGGGGGAACCGTCCAGCCTGATGTAAATATTCGATGGCTTGATGTCCAGATGCAAAAGCTTGTGCGTGTGGACTTCACGCAGACCGGTCATCAGTTGCGCAAATACCCGGCGGATAAAGCTTTCGCGTATATTGCCGCGATGTGCCTGGATGTGCTGTTGCAGGGTCTTGCCCCGCTCATAGCGCATGACCATGTACACCGTTTCGTTTGCGCGAAAGAAATTGATTACCCGGATGACGTTGGCATGATTGATCTTGGCGAGCGCCCGGCCCTCCTCGAAGAAGCATTTCATTCCATGGCGGAAGATATTGCGGTTGTCGTCAGAGTTTGCCTCTACCACAACGGAACCTTCAGTTCGCAATACGAGCGCTCCTGGGAGGTATTCCTTGATGGCAACAGGGTTGTTGGCCTCATCCCGGGCAAGATAAACCATGCTGAAACCGCCACCACCAATCTTGCGAACGATGGTGTACTCGTTCAGCTGATATCCGTTAGGCAGTGACTGGTTGGGTTGGGTCGCCATGGGATGTCATTTAACCTGTTATCATTTTATCCGCGGTTCCGGCCGCATCTAAAACCTTGAATCCAGTCACTTCGATACAAAACTCGACATGATCTCCAGCATGACAGGTTACGCGAGCCACAGCGCCGATTTGGGCAAGGCACAACTCGTCATTGACCTTCGGTCCGTCAACCAGCGTTATCTGGAAATCAGCTTCCGGCTTCCTGAAGAATTGCGCACCATGGAAGCAGCCATCCGTGAAGCGATTGCCGCCCGGCTTGTCCGGGGCAAGGTCGAATGCCGGATGACGTACAGTCCGCTGCCTGAAGCCTATCTGGATATCGGCCTGAATGGCTCCATTCTTGAGTCCCTGTCGCACTGGCAGAAGGATGTTCTCGCACGATTTCCCGACGCTGCCCCCCTCAGTGTATCCGATATCCTGAACTGGAAAGGCGTGCTGGTTTTTGATGAAAGATCGGACAAGGATGCCTCGGCCTTGATTCTCGCCGAACTGGAAATTGCGCTCGATGACTTGTCAGCAAGCCGAAGCCGCGAGGGCGGCAAACTCAAGAACCACATTCTGGAAAGGCTTGCAGGCGTTGAGGACTGCATTGCCGAGGCGAGGGATGCGCTTCCGGGTATCATGTCGGCATGGCAGGAAAAGCTGACCAGCCGTCTCAAGGAGGCGCTTGGAGACACAGCCAATGACCGTCTGTCCCAGGAATTAGCCCTGTTTTTCCAGAAAAGCGATGTCGAGGAAGAATTGTCCAGGCTGTCCAGCCATGTTTCCGAGGTTCGCCGGACACTGGACAAGGGCGGTGCCGCAGGCAAGCGGCTGGACTTCCTGATGCAGGAAATGCACCGTGAGGCCAATACGCTGGGATCAAAATCCGTATCCCTGGAAACGACCCGCATCTCCGTGGCACTCAAGGTGCTCATCGAACAGATGCGCGAACAGGTTCAGAATATTGAATGATTCAGTCAACACATGAATAAAGGCGTTTTGTTTATAGTTGCCGCACCTTCCGGTGCCGGCAAAACCAGCATGGTCAAGGCCCTGCTCAAGAATGATCCATCCATACGCTTGTCCGTTTCCTATACCACCCGCGCGCCCCGCCCAGGCGAAGTCGACGGCAAGGATTATCATTTCGTAAGCAGGGATGTCTTTCTTGAGATGGCCAGTCGAGGTGAATTCCTTGAAAGTGCCGAGGTATACGGAAACTACTATGGCACCTCACAAACGTGGATCGCCGGAGAGATCGCCGCAGGACATGACATTCTCCTCGAGATTGACTGGCAGGGCGCCAGCCAGATCAAGCGGCATTTCCCCGATGCGGTTTCGGTCTTCATTCTGCCTCCCTCGCTTTCCGCACTGCGCAACCGTCTGAACAATCGCGGACAAGACAAACAGGAAGTCATCGAGAAACGCATGGCGGCAGCCTGTGAAGACATCAGCCACGCGGGCGAGTTCGACTATATAATAGTCAATGACGATTTTGATCAGGCTTTGCTGGATCTCACTGCCGTGGTCAATGCGTCGCGCCTCACCACTGTGCGACAGTCAGCAAGGCTGTCGAAGTTGTTCGAGGCCTTTGGCAAGAGTTGATTGTGTTTTTCGGAGTCAAAACGTGGCAAGAATTACCGTAGATGACTGCATGGCAAAAATAGGCAACCGTTTCGAGTTGACCCTGGCTGCGACCTACCGGGCTCGGCAGTTGGCCCAGGGTTCCCAGCCCATGGTTGAAAGCCGCGACAAACCAACTGTCACCGCACTGCGTGAAATCGCAGCAGGCAAGGTGGGGCTTGAGATACTCAATCGAGGCAAGGCCTGAGCCTTCACGCGCATCACATGGTCAGGCCGGAATTACCAGCCCGGCTGACTTCTCCGCACTCGCCCCTCATCTGGAATACCTCCCGGCCGCCGATATCGAGCTGGTCAGGGATGCATTTTACGTCAGCCGGGATGCCCACGACGGCCAGTTCCGCAAAAGCGGGGATCCCTACATTTCCCATCCGATCGCGGTCGCCGTAATTCTGGCGGACTGGCACCTGGACGCCCAGGCACTGGCTGCAGCGGTATTACATGATGTGGTTGAAGACACTTCCGCCACCACAGAGGACATTCAAAACCGGTTCGGCAAGGCCGTCGCCCATCTGGTTGAGGGTGTCTCAAAACTCGACAAGCTTTCCTTCGCCAGCGAGCAGCATGCTCAGGCGGAAAATTTCCGCAAGATGCTGCTGGCGATGGCCCAGGATGTCCGGGTCATCCTGATCAAGCTTGCAGACCGGCTGCACAACATGCGTACCCTGGGCGAACTCAAGATTGAAAAGCGCAAACGCATCGCTGCAGAAACACTGGACATCTATGCGCCGATCGCCAACCGGCTGGGCCTTCATGCAGTTTACCAGGAGCTGGAAGACCTGGGATTCCAGTTTCTTCATCCAAACCGCTACAAGGTCTTGATGAAGGCTGTACAGGCTGGACGAGGCAACCGCCGGGAACTGGTCGCAAAGGTCAAGGTCGCCATACAGGAAAAGCTTGTGCAGGCTGGAGTGGAGGCTACGGTAGCCGGCCGGGAGAAACATCTGTACAGCGTCTACCGGAAAATGCAGGAGAAAAATCTGGCCTTTTCCGAGGTGTTCGACATTTACGGCTTCAGGGTTGTGGTCAAGGACGTCCCTTCCTGCTACCTTGCACTGGGTGCCCTGCACGGTCTGTACAAACCCATACCAGGGAAATTCAAGGACTACATCGCCATTCCCAAGGCAAATGGTTACCAGTCCCTGCACTCCATTCTGTTCGGTCCTCAGGGCACGCCCATTGAAGTCCAGATACGCACCCAGGAAATGCATCGTTTTGCAGAGACGGGAATCGCTTCGCACTGGCTTTACAAAAGTTCGGACACACCCTTGTCGGATGTGCAGAAGCGCACGCACCGCTGGTTGCAGTCACTGCTGGATATCCAGGCAGACAACAAGGACTCGCCCGAATTTCTCGAGCACATCAAGATCGACCTGTTTCCGGATGAGGTCTATGTGTTCACGCCGCGTGGCAACATCATGTCGCTCCCGCGAGGCGCCACCGCGGTCGATTTTGCCTACGCGGTGCACACCGACATCGGCCACCATTGTGTCGCGGTAAAAATCAACCACGAGTTGATGCCGCTTCGCACGCAGTTGCGCAACGGCGATCATGTGGAAATCATCACCGCAGCCAACGCTGCGCCCAACTCGGCCTGGCTGAATTTTGCCGTCACCGGAAAGGCCCGTTCGCAAATTCGCCAGTACCTGCGCACCACCAAACTGGAGGATTCGATCAAGCTTGGTCAGGAGCTTCTCGGAAATGCCATCAAGGCGCTCAATCCGGATGCACCTGCGCCTACCATGTTGATGCTGCAGAGGCTGGCCAGGGACGCCAGCAGCAAGGGTGTTGACGAGCTCTATGCCGAGATCGGCCTTGGCCGCAAACCGGCAATGGTGGTCGCACATCAGCTGCTGCATCTGATGGGAGACGAAACCGGACATGCACCACACCCGCAAACCATCACCATCCGCGGAACCGAGGGTGTGACGGTGGAATTGGCCAGATGCTGTCATCCCATTCCTGGTGATCCGATCCTTGGGTTCATCCACAAGGACCGTGGCCTCATCATTCACACTCACGATTGCCCGACCATACGCAATTTCCGCACCGACCCGGAAAAATGGCTTGACGTGGAATGGGAAACCGAGCCCGGCCGCCTGTTTGATGTTTCCATCAAACTGGTCGTCGCCAACCAGCGCGGCGTGCTGGCACATGTGGCGTCAGCCATCTCCGAGCAAGGCTCCAACATTGGCAACGTCTCCATGGAAGAGGAAGATGGCAGCCCGTACACCATGCTCTATTTCACACTTCAGGTCGAAGACCGTATGCATCTCGCCCGCATCATGCGCGCGCTGCGCCAGCTCACCGAGGTCGTAAGGATATTCCGCATGAAGGGCAAGAAGGACGGCCGTGCCGCCTCACAATGATTTCCATCCCCAGGACCACCCCTGACAAAACAACATGAAGGCAATCATCTCATCCTCGAATGCACCTCAAGCCATTGGTACCTACTCCCAGGCCGTCAAGGCAGGCAGTACGGTTTTTCTGTCCGGGCAGATCGGGCTCGATCCGGCGAGCATGCAACTTGTTGACGGCATCGAGGCGCAGATTCATCAGGTGTTCAGAAACCTTTCTGCGGTATGCCAGGCTGCGGGCGGGACTATGAACGACATCGTCAAATTGAATGTCTTTCTTACCGACCTGGCCCACTTTCCCAAGGTCAATGAGATCATGGCCGAGTACTTCCAGCAGCCCTATCCTGCCCGCGCTGCCGTAGGTGTTGCCGCGCTGCCACGCGGCGCGCTGGTTGAGGCCGATGCCGTCATGGCAATGGACTGATTGAACGCCAGTCGGTGGGTTTTTCATTTCCTGTACCTTCAACGGTCAGCAGCAAACTCGACAAGCTGGGCCTGCATCGCGACGAAGACCTCGCGTTGCATCTGCCGCTGAGGTGGGAAGATGAAACACGACTGACTCCGATTCGTGATCTGGTGCCGGGACTGCCAGCTGTTGTTCAGGCAACCGTGCAGAGTGCCGAAATCCTGTACCGGCCCAAACGTCAACTGGTCGCAACCGTTGCCGATGACTCTGGACAGCTCGTTGTCCGTCTGCTGAACTTTTATCCTGCTCAGGCACGGACGCTACAGCCCGGCAAGCTGATGCGCTTTTCGGGTGAAGCACGCGGCGGCTTTTTCGGCTTGGAAATGATTCACCCCCGTTTCCAGGCCGTTACAGCTGACACGCCCATGCCCGCCAACCTGACGCCCGTTTATCCCACCACGGCTGGTCTCGGGCAAGTCATGCTTCGCAAGCTGATCGTCAGGGCACTGTCGCAAATCGATCTGTCCGAGACCTTGCCCGAATCAGCTTACGAAGGAATGGAATTTCCCGGATTCGCCGAGTCAATCCAGTTATTGCATCAACCTGAACCCGGCATCAGACTGGCAGACCTGGAGTCGCATTGCCACCCGGCCTTCAGGCGCCTGGCTTATGACGAGCTGCTGGCCCAGCAGTTTTCCCTGCGGCTGGCCCGTAAGGCCCGTGCCGACAAACACGCAACGCCAATGAAATCCGGCGTGCATCTCGAAAAGGCCTTGCGTGCTTCCCTGCCCTTCAGGCTCACGCCTGCCCAGGAAAGGGCATGGTCTGAAATCAGTCGTGATCTGGGCTCTGCCCAGCCAATGCGACGACTGCTTCAAGGCGATGTTGGCAGCGGCAAAACCATTGTCGCCGCACTGGCCTGTCTCCAGGCGGTGGAAAACGGCATGCAGGCCACCATCATGGCACCAACGGAAATTCTTGCCGAACAGCACTACAGAAAGCTGAAAGGCTGGATGGAACCGCTTGGTGTAGAGATTGCATGGCTGGCATCAGCCCTGTCGATAGCAAAAAAAAGGGATGCAATTGCGCGTATCGAATCCGGACAAGCCAATCTGGCAGTGGGCACGCATGCCTTGTTCCAAAAAGGCGTTCATTTCCGCAATCTGGGTCTCGCCATTGTTGATGAGCAACACCGCTTTGGCGTCCGGCAACGTCTGGAACTCAGTAAAAAGGGGCTGGAGCCACATCAATTAATGATGTCGGCCACTCCGATCCCACGTACCCTGGCGATGAGTTACTACGCTGATCTGGATGTATCGGTCATCGACTCGCTGCCTCCCGGCAGAAAACCTGTCACCACCAAGCTGGTTGCAAACTCGCGCCGTGAGGAAATCCTGCAGCGAGTAAGAAATGTTTGCGCGTCTGGCGGCCAGTCATACTGGGTCTGTCCACTGATCGAGGAGTCCGAAAAGCTGCAATTGCAGACCGCCCTGGACACCTTCCATACCCTGCGAAAGCAATTGCCGGGTATCGAAATCGGACTGGTGCACGGCCGCATGAAAACAGCCGATAAAAATGCCGTCATGGACGCCTTCGTATCCAATCAGGTTCAGTTGCTGGTTTCCACCACCGTGATTGAGGTCGGGGTGGACGTTCCCAACGCCTCGCTGATGGTGATCGAACATGCCGAGCGCTTCGGATTATCGCAACTGCACCAGCTGCGCGGGCGCATTGGTCGGGGAAACCATGAATCGGTCTGCATTCTTTTATACCAGAACCCGCTTTCGGAAGACGCCCGTAGCAGGCTGAAAATCATCTACGAGTCAGCCGACGGTTTCGAGATCGCCCGCAAGGACCTGCTGTTGCGTGGACCTGGCGAACTGCTTGGATCACGTCAAAGCGGCGTTCCCCTGCTGCGTTTCGCCAACCCGGAGCGGGATATCGATCTGCTTGAGCTCGCTCGGATGCATGCACCCAAGCTCATACAGCAGCAGCCCGATGCGGTCAGCGCGCACCTTGCAAGATGGTTCGGTACACGCATGATGCTGGCATCAGGCTAAGGTTCGTGATTATTATCGCCAGGCTATTTGGCATAATGTCGCTATCACGTTCTCAGGTCGACTACTTTGCGTTACAGGCTCAAGGCCTCAGATTCAGGCTGGCTGGATCATCCCTTTTTGCTGCCTCGCTCATTGCGAAGCTGGCTGACCGATCAAGGCTCGTTGACACGCAGGCTCAAGCAATGCTGCAGCGAGTTTTCGGTTCGGCCGATACGAACCGGTCTGTCCCATGCCAGCAGGGACGAAAGCAAGCCTCTGGGTATCGCGCATCGACACCTGGCTTATGTTCGTGAAGTGATCCTCAATTGCGACCATCAGACAGTGGTGTTTGCCCATAGCGTGGTTGCCATCAAATCCCTGCGCGGGCCATGGGGTGGCGTGACCCGGCTCGGCACGCGTCCGCTTGGCGAAGTGCTGTTCAATAATCCGCGTGTGCGTCGAGGACAGTTGCAGTATCGGCGATTGACCGCCCATCACCCGCTGGCCAGACAGGCCAGACGTTCCGGAATATGCGACATCCGCCAGACACTCTGGGCTCGACGTTCGCTGTTTTACCTGATGGGCCACCCCCTCATGGTCACAGAAGTCTTTCTACCGAAAATCGGGTCTGTTCACCATGCCTAGCTCAATCCACCCCTACATCCGTCTGCTCAGGCTCGATCGTCCCGTTGGCATACTGTTGCTGCTCTGGCCTACATTGTGGGGATTATGGTTCGCAGCGGAGGGGCTCCCCCCCTTGACGATCCTGATGGTGTTTGTGGTGGGTGTGGTCCTGATGCGATCTGCTGGCTGTGCCATCAACGACTACGCCGATCGCGGTTTCGATGCCCATGTTGAACGCACTCAGTCCAGGCCACTTGCCACAGGTGAAGTCACATCGAAAGAAGCATTGCTGCTGGCTGGCGTTCTCTCGATCGTGGCTTTCATCCTGATCCTGCCATTGAACCGGCTTGTCATCCTGCTCTCCGTTCCTGCCTTGCTGCTGGCCGCCACCTATCCTTTCACCAAAAGATTCTTTGCCATCCCGCAGGCCTATCTGGGCGTGGCATTTGGTTTCGGCATCCCCATGGCCTATGCCGCGGTCAGAAACGAGGTTCCCACGGAAGCCTGGCTGCTGCTTGCTGCAAATCTATTTTGGTCGGTTGCCTATGATACGGAGTATGCAATGGTTGATCGGCCCGATGATCTAAAAATCGGCATCAAGACATCCGCAATTACTTTCGGCAGGCTGGATGTTGCGGCAATTGCATTCTGTTACCTGACTTCCTTGATGCTGCTAGCCTATACAGGCATTCGAGTTGAACTGGGGCTGTTGTATTTTGCCGGACTGGTGGCAGCGGGCGCCATTGCGAGCTACCATCTTTGGCTGATCAGAAATCGCGAACGGAAAGCCTGCTTCAAAGCCTTCCTTCATAACACGTGGTTTGGTTTTGCAGTTTTTGCGGGTCTGATCGTCGATCATCTGGCCCGTTATTGATCCGAATAAAATACCTTACCCAAGCATAGCCAGTATGGGATATTCAAATTGTCCAGCAGCCAAGGTGTTTCGGATCAATAACAATCCAACCTCGGCTTGCTATTGATGGGAAGGTCAAGTATTTGAGTTGCCCATCAATAATCAGGCTTTGTCACTTCTTGCAGGCAACTCGGGTAATCGTGGTTGCCGGGAATGACTGACGGATGTTGTCGAGATCCTTCAATGTGGCGATATCCTCGCTCCGAATCAGATAATAAAACGTGGTTCCCGGCTTGGGCTGCGTCTCAAGGCGCAAACCCGTCACACCCATTCCCTCTATCTCGCGCAAACGGCGACGCGCAGTTTCTTCATTGGCATACAAGCCCAGAGAAATGCCGTATTTCCAGTTGCCGTCCTTGATGAGCGTTGCTTCCTTTGCCTTCAGGGCAGCAAGTTCACGGAGCTTGATCAACCCAGCCGCCTCGCTTGGCAGGGGCGGAAAAATGACCCAATACATTCTGCTGACCGGTAGCTCCTCCACCGACATGACGCGCTGCGTTGCGAGCTTCTTGATAGCCTCCCGACCCCGCTCCAGATCCCTCTCCAACATCCCACGCCATTCCACGCAAATCTGTTCACTTGCGTTAAGGGCCGAGTCGGTGACCCCCTTTTTTGAAACTCCGGAAATGTGAACACTCTGCAGGCTTATCTTGTCCGCATTGAGTGGCACGAATTGCCTGGCCTGAAAAGTTCCCGCTTGCTTGACCCAGAGAAAATACCCAGCCACCGCCAGATTGGCCAGAAGCAGCAAACCTGAAATCCATTTCACAATCCACTTTCCTCTTCTTCCGCGATCCTCAACAACCCATCCAGTACCAGCATTGGTTCGATCCGGGCATCAATGTTCAAGTGTTCATGCAGCCATTTTGCATCACCACCCGTAATCAGACAGGCGGGGCTGTCGCCGCTTGAAGCTCGCATCTGCCGATATACGTTCTCAATCGACGACACCAGCGCATTGGCTATACCGGTTGCCATGGCATCTGCGGTATTTCTCGGCAATGTCCTGACCTGGCCGGGATGATCCTGCAAGGCATGCGTGCCGGACACCAGGGATCCAAGCATCAGATTTCTGCCCGGCAGTATCTGGCCTCCCATGAACTCGCCTTTGTCATTCAGCATGTCAATTGTCATCGCAGTGCCAGCAGCGACAACAAGACAGCTTCGCTCGGTTCTGTGCCATGCTCCGATCAGGGCTGCCCACCTGTCCGTGCCCAACAGCTCAGGTCTTTCATAACGATTGGTGACACCACATGCGGCCTCTGAAGTCTGGATCCACTTGAGTCCAATTCCACGTTCATGCCAGTAGCTTTCCACCTTGTCGGCGACCTTGGTGCTCGCGACATTGCTGCCAACTATTTTCCATGGATTGTTCAAATGCCTCCATTGACTGAACAACCTCTCGATTTCGATGTTCGATCCGGCATCACTTTCGATCCAGCCCGATGGCCCTGCAAGTCCCCATTTTATCCGGCTATTACCAATATCCAGCACCAGAACCTGCTTCATCATGCGTGAACTCTACCCCTCAAGCTGACTTCACCCGAGGAGAAAATGAATTCCTCCCCGGACTTGCCAGCCAGCCTTAGATTGCCATTACCATCCAGGCCTCTTGCCATGCCCGAATAGGTCGTCCCATCGGCCAGTCGGATCACAACTTCCTTGTCCTGATGTGCATGCCATCGTGTCCATTCATCAATCAATGGCAGCACGCCATCCTGCTCAAACACCTTCATTAACGTCGAGAGTTCCTTGAGTATGGCCAGCATGAGTTCTTCAATGCGTGCATCGACACCAATCTGTGCCAGATCGACAACCGCCTGGTCAATTTCCAGCCTCTGCCTTTCATGCAACCGTTGGTTCAAACCAATGCCAATGACCGCAAACGACGGGCCTGACATTTCTCCCTGAACTTCGACCAGTACGCCTGCGAGTTTCCGGTAACCGGCCAGCAAATCGTTCGGCCACTTGAGCTGGACGGGAGTGGGGCTCAAGCGACCCATCGCCCGCGCCAAGGCCAGGCCAACCACAATGCTCAGACCAGACAGCTGGCTGATCCCCCTGTCAAAGCGCCACAGAATCGAAAATGCCAGCCCGCCTCCCAGCGACGATTCCCATCTTCTTCCTCTACGGCCTTTGCCGCCGTATTGATGATCGGCATGGGCTACGGTCTGGTGGATTGCTCCAGCCTGAGCTTCCAGCATCAGCCAGGAATTTGTCGACTCGACCATGTCTTGATGCATGAGCGTATAACCAAGCCCATGATGGCTGATTTCAGTCTCCAGCCTGTCCACATCTAGCCATTCCACCGGTGTCGCCAACCGGTATCCCTTGCCTCTGACCGCATGAATCTGAAGCCCAAGATTCCCGGCCTCATTCAACAGGTTGAAAACAGTGGCGCGCGATACTGAAAAATGGCGAGCCATGTCCTCGCCTGAATGAAAACGGTTATCGGACATGTGTTTGAGGAGTGGAATCAGTTTTGCCGAATATCCCCTTTTTTCCATGCGAGGAATACTAGCATGCGGGCAGGATGCCGCATCCCGTTCAGTACAAACCGGCTTTTCTGAGGTTTCCGCAAACAAGAAACCCCCGCTTTTCAGCGGGGGTTTGGGAGAGGGGAGTCTGACGATGACCTACTTTC
>JACAED010000038.1 GCA_013389025.1 Hydrogenophilaceae bacterium | reverse complement strand
TCGCTTGAGGTTTGTTTTGTTGCTGCTCCTTGCCTGATGCCTGGCGGCCTTTGTCATTGGGCTTGTTTCCAGGCCGACGTTGGGGCTGGCGCGGGGGCCGGATATCCGGCGCGGACTCTGCACGCGGCGTGGGGATGAAGCCTTCCACTTCCACGCGCACGATGTTGCGCTTGATGAGCTTTTCGATGTCTTTGAGGTAGCCCATTTCCTCGCTGTCCACCAGCGAGAGTGCCTTGCCCGCGCTGCCCGCCCTGCCTGTACGGCCGATGCGGTGAACGTAGTCTTCCGGCACATTGGGCAGTTCGAAATTCACCACCTGGGGCAATTGGTTGATATCGATGCCGCGCGCGGCGATGTCTGTGGCCACCAGCACACGCACATCGCCGTTCTTGAATCCTGCCAGCGCCCTGGTTCTTGCCGACTGGCTCTTGTTGCCGTGGATGGCGGCCGCTTCAATGCCATCCTTGACGAGCTTTTCCGCCAGCTTGTTGGCACCGTGCTTGGTGCGGGTAAAGACGAGAACCTGTTGCCAGTCGTGATGCTTGATGAGATGCGCCAGCAAGTCGCGCTTGTGCGCCTGCGGCACCAGATACAGCGACTGTTCGACCAGTTCCGACGCGGTGTTGCGGCGCGCCACTTCGACACAGCCGGGGTTGTGCAGCAGGCCATTGGCCAGCGTCTTGATCTCGTCGGAAAACGTTGCCGAGAACAGCAGGTTCTGCCGTTTCCTCGGCAGCACGGCCAGCACCTTTTTGATATCGCGGATGAAGCCCATGTCCAGCATGCGGTCGGCTTCGTCCAGCACCAGAATTTCCACGCCGGACAGATCCACGGTTTTTTGTCCGAGGTGATCGAGTAGCCGGCCCGGCGTCGCCACCAGAATGTCCACACGCGACCGGAGCGCCTTGAACTGCGGATTGATGTTGACGCCGCCGAACATCACCATCGATGTCAGCGACAGATATTTGCCGTAGGTTTTGACGGACTCTTCCACCTGTGCCGCCAGTTCTCGAGTGGGCACCAGGATCAGGCAGCGCGGGCGGCCGGGTTTAGGATTCTGTACCGGGCGTGTGGTCAGGTGATGCAGAATCGGCAAAGTGAAGCCGGCGGTTTTGCCGGTGCCGGTTTGCGCGGCAGCGAGCAGATCGCCACCTGCCAGCACCAGCGGAATGGCCTGCGCCTGAATCGGCGTGGGCGTGGTGTAGCCGGCATCACGAATCGCACGCACGAGGGATTCGGCCAAGCCAAGGCTATCAAAGCCGGGGCTGGCAAGAGTTACTTCAGTAGTCATTTATTTTTTCCTGCGACGGCCTGCTGCGCATATGGCAGCACCAATCGAGGCAGACGAAATGGGAGATCAAGGAGATCGTTTCAAGAGACCCGCATGCCGATTGGCTGGACATGCGAAAGGGCGAACTATACAGGTTTTCCAGGCAGCCACAACCTTTATTTGCGGATGATTAGATGCTCATACATCCAGCAGCAACCGCTCCGGCGTTTCCAGCGCGGCCTTGACAGCGACGAGGAACTGCACCGCATCCCGGCCGTCGATGAGACGATGGTCGTAGGACAGAGCCAGGTACATCATGGGCCGGATGACGACCTGGCCATTTTCGGCCACGGGGCGCTCCTGGATCTTGTGCATGCCGAGGATGCCGGACTGCGGCGGATTGAGAATGGGCGTGGACAAGAGCGAGCCGAACACGCCGCCATTGGTGATGGAGAAGGTGCCGCCGGTGAGCTCGTCAATTGATATGGCGCCCGTCTGAGCACGGGCGGCGAAATCGGCGATGCCTTTTTCGATTTCGGCAAACGAGAGGCGCTGGGCATCGCGCAGGATGGGCACGACCAAGCCTCGTGGCGTGGACACGGCAATGCCAATATCGTAGTAATCGTGATAGACAATGTCCTCGCCATCGATAGAGGCATTGATGATTGGAAACTGGCGCAGGGCATCGCACACGGCGCGAACGAAAAAGCTCATATAACCGAGCTTGACCCCGTGGCGCACCTCGAACTCGGCCTTGTAGCGCTGGCGCAGTTCGTTGACCGGCTGCATATTGACCTCGTTGAAAGTCGTCAGGATGGCGGCCGTGTGTTGCGCTGCAACCAGGCGTTCGGCCACGCGCTGGCGCAGGCGCGACATAGGCGTGCGGGTTTCGCGCCCTTCCCGGCTTTGCACGCTTAAACGCTGCCTGTGCGGGCCGTCGTCCGGCAGGCGTTTGACGGGCAGCACTTCGGATTTTGGGAGGCTATGCTCGACCGGTGGCGCAGGTGGAACAGGTTGAACCGGCTGGACTATTGTTTTTACGGTTTGAGGAGGAGTGGCCGGAATTTCACTTCGGGTAGTGGTTTCGGTTTCGATGATGGCCAGTGTTTCTCCAGCCTTCACCGTCGCCCCTTCGGCCTGGGTAATGCTTTCCAGCACGCCATCTGCCGGCGCGGGCACTTCAAGGATGACCTTGTCTGTTTCCAGATCGACCAGAGTTTCGTCGCGCTGGACTTTTTCTCCGGCCTGCTTGCGCCACGCCAGCAAGGTGCCGGATGTGATCGATTCCGACAGCTGAGGCACTTTGACTTCGATTTTCATTCCGCATCCCCCAAGGCTTCTCTTACCAGCCTTTCCTGCTCGGCCTGATGCCGAACGGCATAGCCCGAAGCCGGGGCAGCCGCTGCTTCGCGTCCTGCATAGGCAAACCGCCTGCCCCCGGAAATGCAATGGTTGAGGTGATGCAGGATGGCATACCAGGCACCCTGGTTCATGGGGTCTTCCTGCGCCCAGATGAAATGTTTCGCTCCGACATAACGCGACAGGATTTCGCGCAAGGCATCCTCCGGGAAGGGATAAAGCTGTTCAATGCGGATCAGCGCCACATCCTTGCGATCGCCGCGCGCGGCAAGGAGATCGAAATAAACCTTGCCGGAACAAACTACGACTCGCCCGACCTCTTCGGCAGGAACTTCACCATCATCCATCACCGCGTGGAACCGGCGATTTGCCAGATCATCCATGCTCGAAACCGCCTGCGGATGGCGCAGCAGGCTCTTTGGAGTAAAGACAACCAGCGGCTTTCTCACAGGCCGAACAATTTGCTGGCGCAGCAGATGAAAGATTTGTGAGGGCATTGTCGGCACACAGACCTGCCAGTTGTTTTGCGCGGAAAGCTGCATGAAGCGCTCGATGCGGCCCGATGAGTGCTCCGGTCCCTGTCCTTCATGACCATGCGGCAGCAGCAGCACCAGGCCGCACAACCGGCCCCATTTGGCCTCGCCGCTGGCGATGAACTGGTCGATCACCACCTGCGCGCCATTGGCGAAATCGCCGAATTGCGCCTCCCAGACGACCAGGCTGTCCGGCTCTGCTGTCGCGTAACCATACTCGAAGGCCAGCACCGCCTCTTCAGACAACAGCGAATCAATGATAGTGAATGTGCCCTGCCTTTCATGCAGGTGTTCCAGCGGGATGTGGACACCCGTGGCACGGCTTTGCCTTTTCTGGTCATGCCAGACGGCATGGCGATGGAAGAATGTCCCGCGCCCGGAATCCTGCCCACTCAACCGCACATTGGTCCCGGCATCAAGCAGGCTGGCAAAGGCCAGATGCTCGGCCATGCCCCAGTCAAGTGGAAAGTCACCCTTGATCATCTTGCGGCGATCTTCCACTACCTTGGTCACCCGGTTGTGCAATGTAAAGCCATCAGGAACGGTGGTCATGCGTTCGCCAAGCCGCTTCAGATCGGCCAGTGGAACTGTCGTGTCCGCCGGCATCAGGATATCCCCATTCCGGAAACGCCCCCAACTGGTGGCAAAGACCTGCTTGAAATCGGAGGCGGCAGGCGGGCTGAGACTCTTTCCCTGTTCAAGCACCGCGCGGCAGGCCTTGATCATGGCGTCGTCCTCACCCGCATCGATCACGCCCTGCTCCTGCAATTGCCTGGCAAATTTGGCACGCGTGCCAGGATGTTCCTGTACCTTGCGATACATCAAGGGCTGCGTCACCAGCGGGTCGTCCTGCTCGTTGTGCCCGTGGCGGCGAAAGCACACCAGGTCGATGAATACGTTCTTGTGGAAGGTATAGCGGAAATCGACTGCAAGCTGTGCCACCCAGGCCACCGCATCGACATCGTCGGCATTGACGTGGAACACCGGCGCCTCGACCATCTTCGCCACATCGGTGCAATACAGGCTGGAGCGCACGTCACGGGGGTCGGACGTGGTAAAGCCGATCTGGTTGTTGATGACGACATGAATCGCGCCCCCGTTGCGGAATCCCCGTGTCTGCGACATGTTGAGGCTTTCCATGACCACGCCTTGCCCCGACAACGCGGCATCGCCATGCAGGATGACCGGCACGACCTCATAACCCTTGACATCACCCCGACGATCCTGACGCGCGCGTACCGACCCGCGCACCACCGGATGAACGATTTCCAGGTGCGAAGGATTGAAAGCCAGCGCCAGATGTACCGGGCCCTGGGGGGTAGCAATGTCATTGGAAAAACCCTGGTGATATTTCACGTCACCCGAAAGGGGCGAACCCGGACCGCCGTTTTTCGCCTGCTCGAACAAATCATCGAGCGAACGGCCCAGCAGATTGCAAAGCACATTGATGCGCCCGCGATGCGCCATGCCCATGACGATTTCACGAGCGCCATGCAGGGCTGCACGGGCGATTGCGGTATCCAGCAGAGGAATGAGGCTTTCCGCGCCTTCTAGCGAGAAACGCTTTTGCCCGACATGGCGGGTATGGATGAACTTCTCCAGTGTTTCTGCATCGGTCAGACGCTTGAGAAGTTGTTTCCTGACTTCGGCTGGATGAGAATAGACGCCATCTGTTGCCTCGAAACGCTCCTGTATCCAGCGCTTGCGCGGCACATCTGAAAGGTGCATGTATTCCACGCCCACCGTGCCGCAGTAGATGCGGCCAAGACGCGCGAGTGTATCCGCGAGCCTCGCCCGCTTGGGTCCCAGCAGGGTACCGGTATCGAATTCGTGACCGAGATCGGACGGGCCAAGGCCGTAGTATTCGGGTGTGAGTTCGGGCAGCGGCTCGATGGGAAACCGGCGCAACGGATCGAGGTCTGCCTGCCTAACCCCAAGAGAACGATAGGCATTGATGATACGAAGCGCGCCAACCTGCTTGGACTCCCACAGCCTTTCCAGCCGGTCGATTGACTCGCTGCCTTCACCAACAGGGATGTGCTCAAGCACCTCTGCAGGCAGGCTTTCGGGAAACGCATCGAGATACGCAGCATTGGCCGCGTAAAGGGCGCTGCTGTCGATCCAGTCTTGATGCTTCATGGGAAGCCGTCGTCTGATTACAGCTTTGCTTTACACACCGCGCTGCTCGATAGGCACGTATTCGCGCAACTGTGGCCCGATGTAACGCTGACGCGGACGGCCGATCTTGTGCGCGGGATCGGACAGCATTTCGCTCCATTGCGCCACCCAGCCCGCCGTGCGTGCCAGGGCAAAAATCGGTGTGAACATGGCAGCGGGAATACCCAACGCCCGGAAGACAATGCCGGAATAAAAATCCACATTGGGATAGAGCTTCTTCTGGATAAAGTAGTCGTCTTCCAGCGCGATCCGTTCCAGCTCCAGCGCGATCCTGAATTGGGGATCGTCATGCATGTCGAGTTCGTCCAGCACTTCGTGCGCCGTTTCGCGGATGACATTGGCCCGCGGATCGAAATTCTTGTAGATGCGGTGGCCAAAGCCCATCAGACGGAATCCGGTGGACTTGTCCTTGGCTCGGGCGATGAATTCCGGGATGCGTTTGACGTCCCCGATTTCCTCCAGCATCCTGAGAACCGCCTCGTTGGCGCCGCCATGCAGCGGGCCCCACAGCGAGGCCATGCCCGCGGCCATGCAGGCAAACGGGGTGGCGCCCGATGACCCCGACAACCGTACGGTGGAGGTCGAGGCATTCTGCTCGTGATCGGCATGCAGGATGAAGATGCGGTCCAGCGCACGCGCCAGTACCGGGTTGACCTCGTAGGGTTCACAGGGTGTGGCCAGCATCATGTGCAGAAAATTCTCAGCGTAGCCCATGCGGTTCTGTGGATACATGAAGGGCTCGCCCATCGTGTATTTGTAGGCCCAGGCGGCAATCGTCGGCACCTTGGCCAGCAACCGGTGCGCCGCGATCTCGCGCGTCTTGGCGTCAAACACGTTGTGCGCATCGGGATAGAAGGCTGACAATGCGCCGGTCACACCAATCATCAGCGCCATCGGATGGGCATCACGGCGGAAGCCGCGAAACACCGTGCTGACCTGATCATGCAGCATGCTGTGATGGCGAATGCTGTTTTCGAAGGCCAGTTTCTGCTCGATCGTCGGCAGCTCGCCATAAATCAGCAGGTAGCACACCTCCATGAAATCCGATTTGTAGGCCAGATCCTCGATGGCATAACCGCGATGCGACAGCAGGCCCTTTTCGCCATCAATAAAGGTGATGCGGGATTCGCAACTGGCCGTGGCGGTAAACCCGGGGTCCAGCGTATAGATCCCCTGTGTGGCCAATGGGCGCACATCCACAACCTGCTTGCCCAAGGTGCTGTCAAGCAAAGGCAGCTCAATGGGGGGGCGTCCATCGCTGAAAGTAAGGGTGACGGTATTCTTATCGCTCATGGCCAAGCCTGCTTAAGTGCACTGGAGTTGGTTGATTTTAACGCGGCCTTCACGAATCACACAGCCGCGCGCATGTCTGCAATCATTTGTTCATATGCCACAGGGACGGGTTGCCGACCGTCGAGCCAGGCCAATATATCCGCATCCGCCTCCCCCAAAATGGCTTCAAGGATTGCACACTGCGATGCGGTCAGCGTTTCCAGCCGGGCAGCTGCAAAGCCTTGCAGCCAGACGTCGAGCTCCAGCAAGCCACGGCGGCAGCGCCAGCGCAGGCGGCGCAGGCTTGCCTTTTGGAGTGTCTTACACCCCTCCTCTTCCACTTCTACACCTTGCGCCTGACCAACAAAGTCTTGATCCTGCCAATCGACTCGGTCGGGTTCAAGCCCTTGGGGCAAGCTTCAACGCAGTTCATGATGCCCCGGCAGCGATAAAGCCGATATGTGTCTTCCAGGTAATCCAGCCGTTCTTCGGTGGCCTGGTCCCGGCTGTCGGCAATGAAGCGCCAGGCCTGTAGCAGGCCGGCCGGGCCGACAAATCTGTCTGGATGCCACCAGAACGAGGGGCAGGCCGTGGTGCAGCAGCCACAGAGGATGCACTCATAGGCGCCCTCGATCTCGGCGCGTTCCTCGGGCGATTGCAGCCGTTCGCGCTCGGGCTCGGGGTCATCATTGATGAGCCAGGGTTTGATCGATTTGTATTGCCGGAAGAAAGGCTCCATGTCGACGACGAAGTCACGGATGACAGGCAGCCCTGGCAGCGGGCGGATTTCGACGGGCTGTTTCAAATCTGCCAGGGGCGTAATGCAGGCCAGCACGTTGCGGCCATTGACATTGACGGCATCAGAACCGCACACGCCCTCCCTGCACGAGCGGCGAAAGGCCAAGGTGTCATCTTTTGCCTTCAGTTCCAGCAGCGCATCGAGCAGCATTTTGCCGGCCGGGTCGATATCGAGCTCGACATCCTGCATGCAAGGCGGCTGGTTCGACTCGGGCTGGAAACGGTAAAGACGGAACTTCATCAATAACTCCGCTCTTTGGGCTTGAAAGCTTCCACCGAAAGCGGCTTGAGCCGCACGGGTTTATAGTCGAGCAGGTCACCTTCCAGCGAATACAGGGTGTGCTTGAGCCAATGGTCGTCATCGCGCGCCGGAAAATCCTCGCGCGTGTGCGCGCCACGGCTTTCTTCCCGCGCCAGCGCGGATACCAGGGTCGCGCGGGCGACCAGCATGAGATTCTCCAGCTCCAGCGCCTCGATGCGGGCCGTATTGAACACGCGGCTGGTGTCACCCAACGATATCGCCTCCATTCGCCCGAACAGGCCATTAAGCCTGTCCAGCCCTTCTGCCAACACCTTCCTGCTGCGATACACACCACAGTATTTCTGCATCAACTGGCGCAGTTCCCGCGTGATGCCGGCCACGGTTTCGCCGCCACGCGCTTCCTCCCAGCGATTCAGGCGCCGCATGCTGCGTTGGATATTTTCATCACCAGGCTTGCGCGGATAAGGATTCTCGCGCAGGTATCCAACCATGTGCCTGCCCGCAGCACGGCCAAACACCACCAGGTCCAGCAATGAATTGCCGCCCAGGCGGTTGGCGCCGTGCACCGACACACAGGCGCACTCGCCCACCGCATACAGACCGGGAACAGGTTCTTCGGGGCCGTAGCGAGCCGGAACGACCACCTGGCCATGCAGATTGGTCGGAATGCCCCCCATCATGTAGTGCGCGGTGGGTGCAACCGGAATCGGGGATTGGGCCGGATCAACGCCGGCAAAGCGGATGGACAGCTCGCGTATGCCCGGCAGGCGCTCGGCAATGATTTTTTCGCCCAGATGATCCAGCTTGAGCAGCACATGATCTTTATGCTCTCCACAGCCGCGTCCTTCGTAGATTTCGGTGGCGATCGCGCGGCTGACCACGTCGCGTGAGGCCAGGTCGAGCGCATGCGGGGCATAGCGCTCCATGAACCGCTCACCTCTGTCATTCAGCAGGTAGCCTCCCTCGCCGCGTGCGCCTTCAGTGATCAAACTGCCCACACCGGCAATGCCGGTGGGATGAAACTGCCAGAATTCCATGTCCTCCAGCGGCAAGTCCGCTCGCAACACCATGCCCAGTCCGTCGCCGGTGTTGATCATGGCGTTGCTGGTGTTTGAGAATACGCGGCCCGCGCCACCGGTTGCCAGCAGGGTCGCGCGCGCCTCCATCAGCAGGGGTTCGCCGTTTTCGATGTTCAGCGTAGTGAGTCCGACACAATAGCCTTCGCCGTCACGCACAAGATCGAGCGCGAAATATTCGTCAAAGAATTGCGTGCGTGCTGCCAGATTACGCTGGTATAGGGTATGCAGCAGGGCGTGACCGGTACGGTCGGCACAGGCGCAGGTTCTGATGGCCTGCTCGCCACCGAAATTCTTGGACTGCCCGCCAAAGGCCCGCTGGTAGATCTTGCCGTTTTCCAGCCGCGAAAACGGCAGCCCCATGTGTTCGAGTTCGTAGACCAAGCTTGCCGCCTCACGGCACATGAACTCGATGGCATCCTGATCACCCAGATAGTCCGATCCCTTGACGGTATCGAACATATGCCAGTGCCAGCTGTCTTCCGACACATTGCCCAGCGCGGCAGTGATGCCGCCTTGTGCCGATACCGTATGCGAGCGCGTGGGAAAGACTTTTGACACCACCGCGACCTTGAAACCGGAATCGGCCAGTTGCAGTGCAGCCATCAAGCCGGCCCCGCCGCCACCGACGATAATGGCGTCAAATGAGCGCTTATCCATCGCTCCCCCACACAATCACTGTCGTCCACACCATGCACAATGCCAGGACGAGCAGCACCAGCACATTGGCAGTCAAGCGCAAGGCAACCGGCTTCATGTAATCCATCAGCACATCACGCAGCCCGATCCAGGCATGCAGGCACAGGCTGGCCACTACGAGCCACACCAGCAATTTGAGCGAAGTGTGCCGAAATGCCGCCTGCCAGGCAGCAAAGTCAAACGGGGCAGCAAACCAGAAACCGAGCAGCAATCCGGTTCCGGCAATAAACAGGATCAAGGCCGAAACGCGCTGCGCCAGCCACCAGCCGGTTCCACTGTGCGTGCCGGTGATGGGCTTTCTCACAGGAACAGCCCCCAGCCTGCAAGCAGGACGCACAACAGCGCCGCTGTAAAAACCAGCATGGCGGATTTTCTTGCTGCGTCTTTCGACACACCCCAATGAACATCCAGTGCAAGATGGCGAATCCCGGCGATCATGTGAAATGCCAGGGAGGCCAGCATCAGCAGAACCAGGATTCGGCCGAAGATGGTGCCCATCCACACGGACACCTCTTCGAATCCTGATTCACTGGCAAGCGAACGCTGTAGCAGGTAAAGCGCAAACGGCAGAAGCAGAAACAAATAAACGCCGCTTACGCGATGCAGGATGGACACCCATCCAGCCAGTGGCAAATGCAGGCGAAATAAATTAAGATACACAGGTCTGTTATGCATTCTTGTCCTGACGTCAGTTTGTTCGTCAGTTTAGCCTGTCGCGGCTTGTTGTGAACAAGGAGTTGAACATGAAAACCCGAGTGATCATTGGTGCAGTTCTCCTGTCCCTGACCTCTATTCCGCTTCATGCCAGCCAGGTACAGGCAGAAAAAAACGGCTGCATGGGTTGTCATTTCATGGACAGGCAGACCGTGGGCCCTGCAATCAAACAGATTGCCCTGCGCTATGCAAATCAGCCCAATGCCGCTGAAAAACTTTATGAAAAAGTCAGGAATGGCGGTGGTGGTCCTTGGCATGGTGCCTGGACCAGCGTACCCATGCCACCCCATGCGGACAACATCCAGCCCGACACGATGAAACAAATCGTGGACTGGATGCTCCAGCAGAAATGAGCGCTACTTTCCGCGTTTGACTGCCCGGATGATCGCTGAAGGGATGCGATCAATCAGGCGCGGATCGAAAGGCTTGGGCAGGATGTATTCCGGGCCGAATTCCAGTTTCTTCAGGTTATAGGCTTTCAGCACCGAGGCGGGCACTTTCTCGCGCGCCAGCTCGGCCAGGGCTTTCGACGCCGCGATCAGCATCTCCTGCGTGATGGTTTTGGCGCGCGCATCCAGAGCACCCCGGAAAATGAACGGAAAGCCCAGCACATTGTTGACCTGGTTGGGATAATCCGAACGCCCGGTCGCCATGATCAGGTCCTTGCGCACCTTGTGCGCCTTGTCGGGCGTTATTTCCGGATCGGGGTTGGCCAGCGCGAAAACAACCGGCTTTTCGGCCATTGATTTCACCATCTCTGGACTGACCAGATTGGCGCCCGAGACGCCGATGAACACATCCGCGCCCCTCATCACTTCCTCCAGCGTCTTGGCCTGGGTGGCACGCGCCCACGGTTTCTTGTATCTGTTGAGATCGGTGCGTGCCTTGCTGACCACGCCTTTCGAATCGACCAGGGTGATATTGGATTTCTTTGCGCCCATCGCCACCAATAAATTCATCGACGAAAGCCCTGCTGCGCCGGCGCCCAGGCAAACGATTTTCACATCGGCCAGCTTCTTGCCCTGAATATGCAGCGCATTGATCAGCCCGGCGCAGATGATGACGGCGGTGCCATGCTGATCATCGTGGAACACCGGGATGTCCAGTTTTTTCTTGAGCTGGGCTTCGATCTCAAAGCACTCGGGGGCAGCGATGTCTTCGAGGTTGATGCCGCCAAAGGTTGGCGAAATGGCCTCGACCACGCTCACGACATCCTTCACCGTTTTGGCATTGATCTCGATGTCATACACGTCGATGCCGGCAAAGCGCTTGAACAATACCCCCTTGCCCTCCATCACCGGCTTGGAGGCCAGCGGCCCGAGATTGCCCAGCCCCAGGATTGCCGTGCCGTTGGACACCACCGCGACCAGATTGCCCTTGTTGGTATAGTCGTAGGCAGTTTTCGGGTTTTTCGCGATTTCGCGCACCGGCTCGGCCACGCCCGGCGAATAGGCCAGCGAAAGCTCGGCTTGAGTGGCGCAGGGTTTCATGGATTCAACCGACAGCTTGCCCGGCTTGGGGTTGCGATGATAGTCGAGGGCTTTTTTCTTCATCGAGGTCATGGAGCGGGGTGTTCGAGTGTTTGAAGCTTTGCTCATGGGGATTCAGGGGAAATACGCAAAAACGCTAGAATAACGGTTTTCGCTTACGTTTCCGACTGTTCCGACCATGTCCGCCAACGCTTTCGATACCCTCAAGTCCTTTTCCGCCGGTCAATTCCATTCCCTGCCCGCGCTTGAAGCCGCCGGCATCGGCAAGATTTCACGCCTGCCGGTTTCCATCCGCATCGTGCTGGAATCAGTTTTGCGCAACTGCGACGGTATCAAGGTCACGACCGAACATGTAAAACAGCTTGCCAACTGGCAGCCCAATGCAGAACGGACCGAAGAAATTCCCTTTACCGTCGCCCGCGTCATTCTGCAGGACTTTACCGGCGTGCCGCTCTTGGCCGACCTGGCCGCGATGCGTTCCGCCGCGCAAAGGATGGGCAAGGACCCGAAGAAAATCGAGCCATTGGTGCCGGTGGACATGGTGGTGGACCACTCCATTCAGGTCGATGCCTACGGCAGCAAGGACGCGCTCGACCTCAACATGAAAATCGAATTCGAGCGCAATCGCGAGCGTTACCAGTTCCTCAAATGGGGCATGCAGGCGTTTGACACCTTCAAGGTCGTGCCGCCCGGTGTTGGCATCGTGCACCAGGTCAACATGGAATACCTGGCACGCGGCGTGATGGAAAAGAACGGGGTGTATTTTCCGGATACGCTGGTCGGCACCGATAGCCATACCACCATGATCAATGGCCTGGGCATCGTTGCCTGGGGCGTGGGCGGCATCGAGGCCGAGGCCGCCATGCTGGGCCAGCCGGTATATTTCCTCACCCCCGATGTCGTCGGCGTCAATCTGAAAGGCGCGGCCAAACCCGGCGTCACCGCCACCGACATCGTGCTGACCATTACCGAGATGCTGCGCAAGGCGAAAGTCGTCGGCAAATTCGTGGAATTCTTTGGCGAGGGCGCAGCCGCCATGTCCGTTACCGATCGGGCCACCATTGCCAACATGGCGCCGGAATACGGCGCGACCATGGGCTTTTTTCCGGTGGACGAGGCCACCTGCCATTACTTTACCGCCACCGGCAGAAGCGACGCGCAGGTGAATACCATTCGCGCCTACTATCAGGCGCAGAACCTGTTTGGCATGCCCAGGGCGGGCGAGATTGACTACTCGCAGGTGCTGGAACTGGATTTGTCCACCGTCGAACCGTCCGTGGCTGGCCCCAAACGGCCGCAAGACCGCATTGCGCTGGCCAACCTGAAATCGGCTTTCACGGGCTTGATGGACAAACCCGTGGCCGATGGCGGCTACGGCAAGGGCGCGGCCGCCCTTCATTCCGGCGACACCCCGATCCGGCATGGCGACATCGCCATTGCCGCGATTACGTCCTGCACCAACACCTCCAACCCCGGCGTGATGCTGGCTGCGGGCCTGCTGGCGAAAAAGGCCGCCGCGCTGGGCTTGAAGCCGCCCGCACACGTCAAGACCAGCCTCGGCCCCGGCTCCCGCGCCGTCACCGAATACCTGAACAAGGCCGGGCTGATGGACGCGCTGGAGCAAGTGGGATTCAGCGTGGTGGGCTACGGCTGCACGACGTGCATCGGCAATTCCGGCCCGCTCAAGCCCGAGATCGAAAAAGCCATTGCCGACAACGATCTGGTGGTGGCTTCCGTGCTGTCCGGCAACCGCAATTTCGAAGCGCGCGTGCATCAGGCCGTCAAGGCCAATTTCCTCATGTCACCGCCTTTGGTCGTTGCGTTTGCGCTCGCCGGTCGTGTGGATATTGATTTCGACAAGGAGCCAGTCGGCACAAGCAAGGACGGGCAGCCTGTTTACCTGCGCGACCTGTGGCCGAGCAACGCCGAGATTGCCGCTGTGATGAACACCGCCACCGATGCCGCCGCCTACCGGAAAATCTACGCCGACGTTGGCGCCAACAACCCGCTGTGGGATGCCGTCTCCGCGCCCACCGGCACGGTGTACCAG
>JACAED010000002.1 GCA_013389025.1 Hydrogenophilaceae bacterium | reverse complement strand
TCCGGTGTCCCTGTCGTAGGGCTCGCGCTCGGCAACCTGGTGTTCTGGGTGTTCACGCTGGCCGTTGCGGTCGTGGTGGTGGTCTACCTGCTGATCCAGGTCGGCCCCGGCGAGCACAGCTCGATCTGGCTCATCAACGAAGGGCGCGAGTACATCGAAGCGCCGCGCTGGGCCGACATCGGCATCGTGGTATGCGTGCTGGTGTATTTCTACAACGTTGCCGCCACCTTCATGAAAGGCAAGTGGAGCGGCATTTCCGGCGTGCTGGTGCTCGACCTGGTGGCGCTGGCCGGCCTCTATCTCGCCGGCATGTTCTACACCCCCAACATCTCCGTCGACCAGTACTGGTGGTGGTGGGTGATCCACCTGTGGGTGGAAGCGACCTGGGAAGTGCTGGTCGGCTGCCTGATGGCCTACGGCCTGATGCTGACGCTGGGCGTGCGCCGCAAGATCGTCGAAACCTGGTTATATATCGAAGTGGCGCTGATGTTCGGCTCCGGCATCCTCGGACTGGGTCATCACTACTTCTGGATCGGCACGCCGGAATACTGGCTGACCATCGGCGGCTTCTTCTCCGCGCTGGAGCCCATCCCGCTGGTGGCGATGGTGGTGCACTCCGTGTTCGATGCGGGCGCGCACAAGATGAAGAACACCAACCATCCTGCGCTGGCCTGGATCATCGCCCATGCCTTCGGCAACTTCTTCGGCGCGGGCGTGTGGGGTTTCATGCACACCCTGCCGCAAATCAACCTGTACACGCATGGCACGCAGTGGTCGGCCTCGCACGGTCATCTGGCCTTCTTTGGCGCCTACGCCACGCTGGTCATTGCCTTCTTCTATATCGCGCTGCAAAAGTGGCGCGGCAATGTTTGGATGAGCGGGGGGCTGGCGGGCGCCTGGAAGTGGAAGTGGGCCATGATCCTGCTCAATGTAGGCATGATCGGCATGGTCATGGGCATGCTGGTTGCGGGTTACGAACAATCTCAGATCGAACGTGCCATCGAAGGATCAGGCTGGATGGGTTATTTCACCGCGCAGGCGCACCACTGGTTCGTGCAGGGCATGTGGTGGCGGCAGGTTTTCGGCTGGATGTTCGCAGCGGGCTTCGTGCTGCTGGCCTGGGACCTGCTCACCATTGGCAGAGGGGAAAAACGACCGGCATTGCAGCACGCTGAACTTGCAATCGTCCACTCAACCTGAAATTCTGACGTCTGAATGGCCCACATGCTTCGCCCTGCGGGCCATATCCTGCGGATGCCTGCCAGCTTCATGAACATGGCGGCATCAGGCAAGCTTCAATGAACCCGGGCTTGCCGCGTCGACTCGCCATCATAGATGCGCAGCGACTTGCCTTGTGAATGCAAACAGGCCTGATCGCGGCCTGAATTCTTGGCGACATACAGGGCATTGTCGGCACAGCGCACCATGCTTTCCGCGTCCTTCATGCCCTCCTCCCGGTTGGCAGCGCCTATGCTGACAGTCGGCCGGATTTCATGCCCTTCGTAGGAAATGCTCAGATTCCTGACGGTTTCAAGCATGCGCCTGGCAACGATGAGCGCGGATCTTGGATCGGCCTCATGACAAACCACCATGAATTCCTCGCCGCCGAGACGGCAGACATTGTCATGCTTTCGCGCCGCCGATTGCAGTTCCCTGCCGATTCTTTGCAAAACGAGATCGCCGGCAGCATGGCCGTAACGGTCATTGATGGTCTTGAAATGGTCGATATCGATGATCAGCACGGCCATTGCCTGCTGGCTGCGTTGCGAATTGCTCCAGGCCTTGGCCAGCGCTTCCATGCCGGCACGCCGGTTGGGCAATCCCGTCAGCAGGTCGGTCATGGCCATGCGTTCGAGGCGGCGGTTGGTAATGGCCAGCTCCGCTGCAAATTCCTTGAGTTGCGCCCTGTCCGTTTCCCATGATTCAAGCAAATTCACGTAATGCAGCGCGGCGCGCATCCTGGCGTTCAGTGCGCGCATGCCAAGCGGCTTGGTGACATAGTCATCCACTCCCGCCTCGAATGCCTCGACGATCATTTCCTCAGTCTCTTCGCCCGTCATCATGATGATGTACATCGACTGCCCCCAATCCGTCGCTCTAAGCGCGCGGCAGAATTCCAGGCCATCCATGCCCGGCATGAACCAGTCGGTAATGATGATTTGCGGCATGACCTGCAGGGCAAGCGCGAGGGCAACCTTGCCGTTTTCCGCCGAGTAGACTTCGCAATTGAGTCGCTCGCGCAAGCCATCTTCAGTCAGCAGTCTGGTGGTCGGGTCATCCTCCACCAGCAGCACCCTTTTTCTGGATGCGGATTTTTCCGGCTCCTGGCGTGACACCGGGGCGCTTGCCATGGCACTGAAGCTTGGGAGAGGGGTCGACGGAACCTTGAGCAGGACGCCCCATTCCATCCACTTTTGCACGATGCGATCGAACAGGGAGCCTAGCGATTCGGCATCCAGTCCGATCATGGCCCCCAGGCGCATCACTTCGGAAATCCTGTCGTGCCGGCCGGTTTCTCCGGCCATGGCAAGGTTGGCAATATTGCGGGCGAGGAAAAGCAGCTGCGTCAGCTCATAGGGTCTGGAGCCTTCGGCAAAGCCGGATTTCTCGGGTGACTCATGGTAATGGACCGGCTCGGCCAATGCCTTGGGAATGCCGATATCCACCAGCATCGCCGTGGTCAGTTCGGTGTGCTCCAGTTCCAGCATTTCGCGTTCAAGCGCCTGCAGCGATTCTCCGGCAGCCGCCCTTTCCAGGATGACGGCATATTCAGCCGGGTAAAGGGTAGCCAATGCAAGCCTGCCGATCCGGGAAAGCAGGCCGCAGGCAAACAGGTCCTCCGGTGTGGCAACCCTGATCACGCCTCCCAGTTCCTGACACGCCACCGCCATCAGCAGTGAATCGGACCAGAATTCCTGATAGTCGAACTTTTCGCATGGCCCCTTGGCATACTGGTCCACCAGCGAAAAGCCCATCGCATGCATGCGCACCACCGACATGCCCAGGCGCATGACGGCATCATTGATCGACACCACTGACCGGCATCCCTGCCCTGCCGCATTGGCCAGCTGCAACAGGCGGCTGGTCAGGGCGGGGTCGGTTTGCACGACCCGGGCGACTTCAGCCAGCGAGGCATCCTCCCGCTGGCTGATTTCCATGATCGCCAACGCCACGCCCTTGGGGCTGGGCAGCTTTCCGGAAGATCTGATCCTTTCGAGTTGAGTCATGCCTTCATCCTTGCCGGATTGAGTGATTCATGACGAAGGCCCATCGGGCTCCAGCGTCGATTCATCAGCTCGGATAATTCTTCCGCGGGGACGGGTTTGCCGATGAAGTATCCCTGCAGGGTTTCGCATTCGAGTTCGTTGAGGATGCGTGCCTGCTCCTCGGTTTCGATACCCTCGGCGGTCACGGTAAAGCCCAGGTTCTTGGCCAGCGCGACAATGGCGCGCACGATGGCCAGGCTTTCGCCATCCTCCGGCAGGCCGCACACAAAGCTCTGGTCCACCTTCAGATTGCTGAGCGGCAGACGCTTCAGATAGCTCAATGACGAATAGCCGGTGCCGAAATCATCCAGCGACAACTGCATGCCTTCCTTGCGCAAGGCATTGAGCGTTTCCAGCGTTGCCTCGGTGTGATCCATCAGGGTCCCTTCCGTCACTTCCAGTTCCAGAAGTTCTGCGGCAAAGCCCGTCTGGCGCAGGATATCCTTGATGCGGTTGACCAGCTGCGGGCTGCGGAACTGGATGGCAGAGAGGTTGACCGCCATGCGCAATGGATAGCCGGCTGCCTTCCAGCGTGCGGCATCGGTACAGGCAGTGCGCAGCACCCATTCTCCAATGGGCACAATCAGGCCGCTCTCTTCCGCGACAGGAATGAATTCCATCGGCGATATCAGACCATGCTCCGGGTGCCTCCAGCGAATCAGCGCTTCCATCGACTGGATGCGGCCGCTCGCCAGATCAAGCTGCGGCTGATAAACAAGGAAGAATTCGTTTCGTTCAAGCGCAAGGCGCAGATTGCTTTTGAGGTCCAGCCTGCGCAACGCGTTTTGCGTCAGCGAGGCGTTGTAGAACTGGTAGTTGTCTCGTCCCTGGCTCTTGGCGTGGGACATGGCCGTATCGGCATGCATCATCAGCGTTGCCGCATTGTCGCCGTCATCAGGATAAAGGGCGATGCCGATGCTGGTGGTCAGCACAACCTGGCGCCCTTCGAGAATGAAGGGATCGCGCATCATTTCGTGGATGCGCTGAACCAGATTCACCGCGTTTTCCGCATCCTTCAGATGGGGCATGATCACGGTGAACTCATCGCCCCCCAGTCGCGCCAGATCGACCCCCCTGCCGATGGAGTCCGACCGCGCCACCATGTCGTAGGACCTCAGCCCCTGCTGCAGGCGATCGGCAACCCATTTCAGCAACTGGTCTCCCGCCCCCAGGCCCATGGATTCATTGATGGTCTTGAACCCGTCCAGATCCATGACCAGCACGGCAAGCTTGTCGTTGATGCGGCCGGCGCGCTGGATTTCATCTGCCAGTCTTTCGGAAAACGACAGGCGGTTCGGCAGGCCAGTGAGATTGTCGAAGTGGGCCAGGCGGTAGACCCGGTTTTCAGCCTGACGGGTTTCGGTAATGTCGCGGAACAGGCAGAGCGTTTCCTGTAGGTCGATTCTTGCCAGCCTGACTTCAAATTGCCGTTCCTGATCCAGCTCAAGCTGGATCTCCAGACTGCCAACCGTTCCGCTGGAATGTGCAAGGAGTGCGGCTTCCATGATGCGCGCCACCACCTCCGCTGGCAGGCTGTTTGCCAGATCGTATTGCGCCCCGCCAGTCATTTCTGCCCTGGCGGTCTCGCGAACGTCGCGCACTCGCCCCTGCCTGTCAAGTCTCAGCAAGGTATCCGGTATGGCATCGAGTATGGCCGAGTTGCGTGCGTTCGACCTGATCAGCTCGTCCCTGAATTCGTGTGCATGCAGCAGGTATTTGACCCGTTGCCCAAACAGGCGCCAGTCAATGGGTTTGACCAGAAAATCGGTGGCGCCCGCTTCGAATGCCTGTTCGACGGATGTCAGATCGTCCTGGCTGGCAAGCAGGATGATGGGCAGATTGTTGCAGGTTTGTGTTCTTATGAACGAGCAGACCCGGGCGGCATTTTTCCCAGGCAGGTTCGCATCCAGCATGACCATATCCGTTTCCTGAATGGTCAGCATCTGTAACGCAGCCTGGCTGTCCCCGAACGAGCGCACTTCATGGCCTGCCTGCTCCAGGTTTGCGTGCAACAACGAACGCTCTGCGGGATCGGCATCGATGACCAGGATCTTCTTACGAGACGAATTCATGCCTGCCCCGTTACCTGATGCTTACCGGTTTCCGAATGGCCGAAGGCGAATCCAGGGCGGACATCACTTCCTGCATTGGTGCGAAATGCCAGACTTCCAACTTTCTTTCCTTTTGTATTACGTCTCCAGGATTCACCCTCAGGATGAACACCCGGTTACGGATTTCATGGCTGCTTCGTTGTGAATCGGCAAGCCGGACAGTTTTTCGATAGGCCCGGCGCGATTTTTGTCCTGGAAAGGAATTTCGGATGCTTGAGTTGCTGGCGTGAGCCGCCGTGCCTGTTTTGGCGGGCGTTGATTGACCCCAAAAAAGGCAGCCACCCACCAAGATACAGATGCAAATGGTTGATTTTAAATAGAAATTTACGGCGTTCGTGCTTCACCCGATATGTGAGGCAGGAAACTGGCATAACGCGTTTTCTGCTCTGTGGTTCTGTAGTGAATGAATTGCGGTCATCGGGTTTACTTGTTACTCAGCCTCAGGAATGCCGTTCGACCAGTATCAAACCGCCATTCCTGCTGCCATCAACAATGTCAGGAATGCTCAACCTTATGCATGCAGCGCTGGCGCTAATGCCGAGGCTTGCTATACAAAAAACATACTCTGTCACTTTGGGAGAACGTCATGGATCTGAGCGAAGCTCATCTGCATTTTGATTCGACGGGATTTTTGACTGACAGCAGCCAATGGAACGAGGAAATTGCCAAGGCCATCGCAAAAATCGACGGCATTGGCCCACTGAGCGTGACGCACTGGCAAATCATCCAGCATTTGCGCCATAGCTGGATCAATTGCCATTCCATTCCTGCTGTTTCGCATACCTGCCATCTGGTGGGCATGGGACCGCATTGCCTTGACGAGTTGTTCAATGGGCCACGCGAGGCGTGGCGCGTGGCCGGGTTGCCTGATCCTGGAGAGGAAGCGCGCGCGTATATGTAGCAAGCCGGCTTATTCGACCCCGATAAAGGCAGTGAGAGTGTGCTTGCCACCGGGTTGAAGGGTGATTTCGTCGGGGCTGGCGTTGACGGTTTCCACGCACACCATGTCGGCATACTCGCCGGCGGCCATGTCGGAAAAGGCTTTTTCCTTTTCCGTCCAAGGGTTCCAGACGACAGTTGAAGTGCTGCCTGCCTTGGCGATACGGATGGTGCGGCCGAATACCGGGTCTTCGATCAGGCAGTCGGCGGTGGTATTGATGTAGACGCGATCGGTTTCGCCGCTAAAGGTCACCGCGCCGATTTGGCGTTCCTTGGCAAAGTCGCGCACCTTGTCGAGGTATTCCGTGCCGTCCAGCCCCTGCACTTTGGTTTGCCTGATGTCGCCCACGCGGAAATAGGTGTGCAGGCCGTCAGTGATGGTGAAGGGTTTGTCGCCAGTATTGCGGGTAACGAGTTCCATTTTCAGTGCAGCACCCACCGTGACGATCAATTCCAGATCGAAAGCATGTTCCCACTGCGCACGGGTGGCCTCGTCATCCTTGATGCCCAGGCGCATCACGACCGTATCGGCCAGATCGGTTCTGGCCTCGCGCACTTCCCACATGCGGGTGCGAACAAAGCCGTGCGCGCCCTTGCCTTCCAACTGACCAAACCAGGGCCAGCACACCGGCACGCCGCCACGCACGCCCTTGCCCGGCTTATACACGGCTGCCCTTGAAACCCAGATCACCGGCTTCTGGCCATTGGGCTGCCACTCCAGCACCTGGCCGCCCTGAATCGCCACACGGGCCATGGCATCCGGCGTGGTGATCTCGGCCACCGGCAGGCCAGGGCCGCTATCCTGAAAACGCAAGCGGCCGGGGATGGCAGAGCGCGCATTGAGGGTCTCGCTGAAATTGTCCAAGTTTTTCTCCATTCGAACGTGAGGAATATTGGCGTCGGGGAATTCCCCGCCCACCGGGTAGAAACCATATTTTGCGTAAAAGCCCGCCGCCTGCGTTTGCGCATTCAGAAACACGCGCCCGCGCCGGAGCTTTTCCGCTTCCATCAGCAGGGTCTTGAGCATCAGCCGCCCCGCTCCCCTGCCGCGATGATCCTTCAATACCGCCATGCGGCCGATATGCCCGTCCGCCAGCATCCGTCCGCAGGCAATGGGTTGGCCGTCTTCCGTAACCAGTACATGCAGCGCAGATTCATCTTCGCCATCCCATTCCAGTGCTTCCGGCACCTGTTGTTCTTCAATGAACACGGCACGGCGGATGGCGGAAAGTTCAGGTTCCGCTTCTGCCCAGGAGACTTTGCTGATTTTCATAAAAAACTGAGCACCACAGAGACACAGAGGCACAGAGAGTAATTCATGGGCAAATACCAGGGGTTAAGCGGTGTGGACACAGTTTTTCCGTCCGAATGTTTTATTTATGATTTTCTCTGTGCCTCTGTGTCTCTGTGGTAAAAAGTCAAGCCGCTTCCTGTTCACGCACCGCCTGTTGCTGCTGCATCTCCCACATGTGCGCGTAATGCCCACCCATGGCCAGCAGCACATCATGCCGCCCGCGTTCGATGATGCGGCCGGCTTCCATGACCAGGATTTCATCCGCGTCGATGATGGTGGAGAGCCGGTGAGCGATGGTTAGGGTGGTGCGATGCTTCATTACCTCGCGCAACTCGGCCTGGATGATTTTCTCGGTTTTGGAATCCAGCGCGGAGGTGGCCTCGTCCAGCAACAGGATGACGGGATTTTTCAATAACGTCCGGGCAATGGCCACGCGCTGTTTTTCCCCGCCGGAAAGTTTGAGGCCGCGTTCGCCAACGATGGTATCCCACTGTTTGGGGAGCGACTCGATAAAATGAAGAATGTGTGCGGCTCGTGCCGCCTCGACGACCTCCTCACGGCTGGCGCCTGGCTTGCCGTAGGCAATGTTGTAGTACAGCGTGTCATTGAACAGCACGGTGTCCTGCGGCACGATGCCGATGGCGGCGCGCAGAGACTCCTGCGTCACGTCGCGGATATCCTGTCCATCGATGGTAATGCGGCCACCGGTCACATCGTAAAAGCGGAACAACAGCCTTACTAAGGTAGACTTGCCCGAGCCGGAGGCGCCAACGACGGCGATATTGCGCCCACCAGGAATCTCAAAGCTGACATCTCTCAGGATCGGGCGTTCCGGGTCATAGGAAAAATTGACCTCCTCGAATCTGACTTCCCCTTTGGTTATTTTCAGAGAGGGGGCATTTTCTTTGTCTTTTACCTCGATATTCTGTGTGAGCAATTTGAACATGCGTTCAATGTCAGTCAGCGACTGTTTGATCTCGCGGTACATGACCCCCAGAAAATTCAGAGGCAAGAAAATCTGGATCAAAAATGCATTGATCATCACCAGATCGCCCAAGCTCAATTGGCCCGAAACCACACCATCCGCAGCTCTCCATAGCACCAGGGTCACCCCTAGCGCAATGATGAAGGCCTGGGTGATGTTGAGCAGCGAGAGCGAATTCTGGCTTTTCACTGCCGCGTCCTGCCATTGTTCCATGCTGGCGTTGTAGCGCTCGGTCTCGAATTTCTCGTTGCCGAAGTACTTCACCGTCTCGTAATTGATGAGACTGTCCACCGACCGAGTGGTCGCCACCGAATCCAGCTCGTTCATCCTCCTGCGGTACTTGGTGCGCCATTCGGTGATAGCCACGGTCATGGCGATGTAGATCGCCAGCACGCCCACGGTAATCAGCGCAAACACCCAGTCGAACTGCACGAGCAGAATGCCGCCCACCAGCAGGATTTCTATCAATGTCGGCGCAATCCGGAACAGCAGGTAGTTGATGACGACGGAAATACCCTGACTGCCGCGCTCGATATCGCGCGTCACGCCGCCGGTCTGCCGTTCCAGATGAAAGCGCAGCGACAGATCATGCAAATGGCGAAAGGCCTCGATGCTGACCTTGCGGATCATGCCCTGCGTGACCTTGGCAAAGATCATGTCGCGCAAGTCTGAAAACAGTGTGGTGGCCAGCCGTAGCAGGCCATAGCCGACAATCAGCGCAGCAGGCAGGGTCAGCACGGCGTTTTTGGACGAATCCAGGCTGTCTACGATGTGCTTGAGCAGTACCGGTACGCCGATGGTAGCAATCTTGGCACCGATCAGGAAGATGACGGCAAAAATGAAGCGCCAGCGATGCTCCCACAAATACGGCCCCAGTTTTTTCAGCGTGCGCCAGTCTGCCGGGCCGGGCGGCGAGTTTTTACCTGCGTGGTGTCTCATGTTGGGTAAAATGGTCTATCGTTCAACCCCGATTTTACCGCTGCAATGAAGCTCTACGGCATTCCCAACTGCGATACTGTCAAAAAAGCCCGTGCCTGGCTGGACGAGCACGGCCAGAAGGTTGAATTCCACGATTACAAAAAACAGGGCGTGCCGCTCGATGTGCTGAAAAAGGCTTCCAAACAGCTTGGCTGGGAGCCGCTCATCAACAAGAAAGGCCCGACCTGGCGCAAGCAGCCGGACGAGGTCAAGGATTCCATCACCACTGAAAAAGCTGCGTTCGAATTTCTGCAGGCCACTTCCAGCGCAATCAAGCGGCCACTGCTTGAGGTCGATGGGAAATATCACCTGGGGTTTTCGCCCGAACAATATGCGGAAATTTTCAGAATGAAAACCTGATTTAATTCACCACAGAGACACAGAGGCACAGAGAGAATTTCGGTGTCCAGTCATCAACCCAAGTGCCATGAGTAGCGACGCCATGAATAGTGGGAGCGATGTTGATTAACCTCCAGCTTTCTTGAACTTCTCTGTGCCTCTGTGTCTCTGTGGTGAAAATTTCTTTTGGATAAATCAATCAATATGAGCAATACCCTCGAACTCGCCAAAGATCTGATCTCGCGCAAATCCAGCACCCCCGACGATGCGGGTTGCCAGGAGTTGATCCAGTCGCGCCTCGCGAGACTGGATTTCGTATTCGAAACCCTGGAATCAAATGGGGTGACCAACCTGTGGGCACGCAAGGGAACCGGTTCACCCGTGGTTTGTTTTGCCGGCCATACTGATGTCGTGCCCCCCGGCCCGCTGGATCAGTGGCTGTCCGACCCCTTTACCCCCACGATCCGCGATGGCGTGTTATATGGCCGTGGTGCATCGGACATGAAAACCTCCATCGCAGCATTCGTCACCAGCATCGAGAGCTTTCTTGCGAAGCATCCCAACCACAAAGGTTCCATCGCCCTGCTCATCACGTCCGATGAGGAAGGCGTCGCTACCGACGGCACGGTAAAAGTGGTGGAAATGCTGGCCGCGCGCGGCGAAAACATCGACTACTGCATCGTTGGCGAACCGACCTGTGTCTCCAGACTGGGCGACACCATCAAGAACGGGCGGCGCGGCTCGCTGTCCGGCAAGCTTACCGTCAAGGGCATCCAGGGCCACATTGCCTACCCGCATCTGGTCCGCAACCCCATCCACCAGGCCGCACCCGCCATCGCCGAGATGGCCGCAACGGTGTGGGACGAAGGCAACGGATACTTTCCCCCGACTTCCTGGCAGATATCCAACATCCACGGCGGCACCGGCGCCACCAACGTCGTGCCGGGCGAAGTCGAAATCCGCTTCAATTTCCGCCACTCTACCGCCAGCACCAAGGAAAGTCTCATCGAACGCACCCACGCCATCCTGAAAAAACATGGCCTGGAATACGATCTCGTCTGGGAAGAAGGCGGCAAGCCCTACCTCACGCCCAAGGGCGATCTGGTGGACCGCATCTCAGAAGCAATCCGGGAAGTCACCGGCATCAGCCCGGATGTTTCCACGACGGGCGGCACATCGGATGGCCGCTTCATCGCCGACATCTGCCCGCAGGTCATCGAGTTCGGCCCCATGAATGCGAGCATCCACAAGCTGAACGAAAACATTCCTGTGGCAGATATCGAACCGCTGAAAGCGATCTATCTGAAGACGCTGGAAAAGCTGCTGGCCTGATCATGGGCAGCCCGATTCCGGATACGGTGCCTCGTGCAGTGGTGCTGCTGGCTCTGCCCACCGTTCTTTGCGCCTGCGCCGTGCAGGGTACCGCGCCGAAAACCGAAACCAGTTCGCGCGTGGGTGAGGCGATCACCACCCCACTGGTTGACCTCAATCTGCTTCGCACCAAGATTCCCGCCGTGCTGATCGAAGCCAGAAAATCGCCCTACCAGCAACCTGTCATTTCGACCTGCGAAACGCTGACCGAGGAAATCCGCAGACTGGACGAAGCACTGGGCCCTGACCTTGATGCCCTCAAGCCTGATGCTGACCCCACGCTGCTCGAACGCGGAACCGGGGAAGCGGGCGATATCGCCATTGGTGCAATCAAAAGCGCGGCAGTAGGCTGGATACCCTATCGCGGCTGGGTGCGCAAACTCACCGGCGCCGAACGGCATTCCAAGGAAGTCGCCTCCGCCATCTCTGCCGGCATCGTGCGGCGGGCCTACCTCAAGGGACTGGGCCAGGCGCGAGGTTGTCCGGCACCGGCCTCACCGCAAATCGAGAAATCACCAGCGTCATAGATCGGGAATCGTTTCCAGACGACAGGGATCGTTTTCACCGAGTTGCTGACGGCTGACGGCTTGACTTGCCCTCAAGTGTTGTCAAAAATGCCAACATGAAGGCAGAATTGCTCAAACAGCACAGACAACGCCTGCCTAATGGCGGACTGATCGAAATGAAAATCTGGAAGCTGCCCTGCCCGGTTCCGCCTCGTAACCATGCTTTCAAATACCGTCTTGTTTACGTGCTGGACGGCAAGCGCATTGTCGGGTTCGACAATGCGCGCGGCAAGGGAGACCACAGGCATCTGGATGAAAAAGAGCACGCCTACCGTTTTGTATCGATCGATCAACTGCTGGATGATTTTCTGTCCGAGGTTGAAAGGAGAATGCCATGAGGACCACAGTGAAAACCGCCGTCATCGAAATCAATCCTGACTGGAAAGCCGCACTCAAGGCAGGCGCGAAAGGCATCAGGCAGGCAGCCCAATCAGGCCGCGCGCAGCAGGCGACCTTTAGCTACGCCAGCCCGGAACTACTGTTCTCGGAAATCACCCCCAAGCGCTGGGGCGTGCTGGAAATCATGAGCGGCGCCGGGGAAATGAGCTTGCGTGAGGCCGCGCGCAGGCTTGGGCGTGATGTTAAATCCGTGCATCGTGACGTACATGCGCTTTTGGAAATCGGCCTGCTGGAAAAAACTGACAGCGGAAAGATCGTCTGCCCGTTTGACAAGGTGCGGGTCGATTTCACACTGAAACAGGCAGCCTGATCAACAATACCACCATGCCCAGAAAACCCGATCCCTTCAAGGACACCGAATCCCTCATCACCGTGCGCGACTGGCTGCGCTTTGCGGTGTCGCGCTTCAACGAGGCCGAGCTGTTTTTCGGCCACGGTTCGGACAACGCCTACGACGAAGCCGCCTATCTCATCCTGCACACCCTGCACCTGCCGCTGGACCGGCTGGAGCCGTTTCTCGATGCCAGCCTCACGCACATCGAAGCCGCGCAAGTGCAAAAAGTTGTCGAGCGCCGGGTCAAGGAACGCATCCCTGCCGCGTATCTGACCCACGAAGCCTGGCTGGGCGAATTCCGTTTTTACGTGGACGAGCGCGTCATCGTGCCCCGCTCCTTCATCGCCGAACTGCTGCGCGAACAGCTCGCCCCCTGGGTACAAGACCCCGAAGCCATCCACAACGCCGTGGACATCTGCACCGGATCGGGCTGCCTCGCCATCCTCATGGCACACGCCTTTCCCAATGCATCCGTCGATGCAGTGGATATTTCAAAAGATGCGCTGGAAGTGGCGAAGAAAAACGTGGCGGACTATGGCTTGCAGGACCACGTCCACCTCATCCAGTCCGACCTGATGAAAAAGCTCAAGGGCCGCACGTATGATTTGATCGTGACCAACCCGCCGTATGTCAACGCGCCCTCAATGGCGGAACTGCCGCAGGAATACCAGCGCGAACCGCAACTTGCACTGGCCAGCGGCAAGGACGGTCTCGACCACATCCGCAACATCCTCGCCGACGCCCCCGCCTACCTCAACCCTGGTGGCTTGCTGATCGCCGAAATCGGCCACAACCGCGACGCGCTCGAAGCCGCCTACCCCGACCTGCCCTTCACCTGGCTGGAAACCAGCGGCGGGGATGAGTTTGTGTTCATGCTGAGGAAAGAGGATTTTTGATGAATGGATACCCGAAACTCCCGGCTTGATTTTCCAGGTACAATTAGACTAAGCTAGACTAAGTTATTTATAAAGGGAACCGACGTCATGCAATCTAAAACCGTCAACATTCACGAAGCCAAGACCCATTTATCCAAACTGTTGGATGAGGTTTCATCAGGTCAGGAAACCGTTATCGCCAAAGCCGGAAAGCCTGTCGCCAGGCTTGTACCGTATGGCAAGAACAAACCCGAGCGAAAACCCGGTTTCCTGAAAGGCAAACTGCACACTCCAGAAGACTTTGACGCGCCACTGCCCGATGAAATTCTGGATGCCTTTGAGGGGAAAAGGTGAGGCTGCTGCTTGATACCCAAGTTTTCCTGTGGTTTCTGGAAGACTCGCGCAAGCTGGGCAAACTGCCGCGCAAATTGATAGTGGAAGCGGAGGAAGTCCTGATTAGCGCAGCCTCGATCTGGGAAGCTGCAATCAAGACCGGTATTGGCAAGCTCGATGTCTCTAGTGAAAACCTCATTGCAGGAATCTCGGCCAGCGGCTTCACGGAACTGCCGGTGCGCGCAAGCCACGCGGCCATCGTCCAGTCCTTACCGCATCATCACCGCGACCCTTTCGACAGGCTTCTTGTCGCACAGGCAATTTACGAACCCTTGCATCTGATCACAGCCGATGCCTTGCTCAAGCAGTATTCCGAACTGGTGACCGTTGTGTGAAATGCCTGGATTATGTCCGGACGCGCTCGAAGCCGCCTTCCCCGACCTGCCCTTCACCTGGCTGGGAACCAGCGCCGGAGATGCGTTTGTATTGATGCTGAGAAAAGAGGATTTTGAGCGCGTGTAGCACAATAGGACTATCAGGACTATCGCCTATTGCCTCTTAAGAAAACTCTAATTCCCTGACAATCATGTCGGCCAGGTTTTCCGTGGCAGCCCTGACTGCTTCTGAGGATGTTTCTCCCGGCATGGCTGGGCCGATCTCAATTCCGTAAAGCTCGATGGTTTCCGGCAACGCTCCCAGCTCCTTTGCCAGCTTCAGTGCATCGACCATGTCCACGCTGTGGCTGGACAAGCCTTGCTGGCAAATCGCCCATTCCGCCTTGCTGAAATGCCGGATGGTTCCCAGGGCGGCGCCGCCCTGCATGGCGTCGATGAGAATCGCGTGGCGGGTGTTTTCCAGTAGCGGAATCAAACCCGTTCCGGGGCGGTCGAGCTTGATGAGTTCGATTTCGGGCGGTAGACGGCCTTTCAGTGCATCGATAACCCGCCAGCCGGCCTGGTCGTCGCCCAAGGGGGAACCGATGCCGATGATGCGGGTTTTCTTTATTGGGTTATTTCCCCTCTCTTCCGTTTGAAGGGATTCGTAGGTCGGCAATACTTTGACGGCATTTGTCCGTTGGGAATGGATTCCCGCCCTACTAGATGAGCGTTCAACATTCATTCGCAGGAAATGCGTGGCGCAGGAGATGCACGGGTCGTAGTTTCGGATGACTTTTTCGCAATGCAGGCGCAGGGCATCGTCTTCGTGGTCGAGGCCGAAATTCAGTAGTGACAGTCGAAGGTCTTCTTCGATGCGGGCCTGGTTCTGGCTGGTGGGTGGGACGATGCGCGCGTTGAGTATGATTCCTGTGTCGTCCACTTCGTAACGGTGCCACAGCAATCCTCTTGGCGCTTCGGTGGCGCCATGGGCGATGCCTGCTTTGGGTTTGACGGGGACATAGGGTGAATCGGAAACCTGATAGTTTTCCAGCAATCGCGCGGCTTCCTGAATGGCGAACAGGATTTCCACGGCGCGCGCGGCCATGCTGGTGAAGACATTGCCATTGGGAAAACTCAATCCGGTTTCCGATATGAGATGGCGGATATTTTCCGGAAGCTGGGCGTGATTGAGGTTGAGACGCGCCAGCGGGCCGACCAGATAAGGCTGCTGGTGATAGGCGCTAAAGAGCGCCGTGGAATGCGGCTGCTGGTATTCGGCGAAATGCGCGTCGTATTCCGGCGCGCCGATGTTTAGTCCGTCGCTGGCGGCAATCTGCCCGGCTTCGATGGCGTAGCCGGTTTCGTGCCTGAGCGCGACGGAAATAAAGGGCTGGTTGTCGTTTGGCAGCGGAATACCTGCGGTCCAGCGCACAAGTTCCTCGGCTTGGGGCAACGCATCATGCAGCTTCTGCCGCAAGGCTTTGGCCTGCGCTTTAGACGGTGCATGGTGAAACCCGCCCACACGCAAACCGACCGGGTGCACGGAACGCGCGCCGAACAGTTCCATGATCTCGTTGCCGACTGCCTGCAAGTGCAAGCCGCGCCGCACAACCTCGGGATGGATGCGCGCCAGTTCGATGGCGCTGTTGCAGCCGAAGAAATCCGGCGCGGCCAGCAGGTGGATATGCAGCGCGTGGCTTTGTATCCATTCGCCGCAGTAGAACACGCGGCGCATGTCACACGCCCACGGGCCGGCTTCGACGCCAAAGAGTTTTTCAAGCGCCTGCACGGCGGTCATCTGGTAGGCCACCGGACAGATGCCGCAGATGCGCGCGACGATATCGGGCACTTCGCTGTAGTGGCGGCCTTCGAGAAATTTCTCGAAGAAACGCGGCGGCTCGAAGATGCGCAGTTTCAGTTCCTCGATGTTGCCATCACGAATCCGCAGGTCGAGCGCGCCCTCCCCCTCCACGCGCGTGAGCACGGGCACGTTCAGCATGAGCGATTTGCGCCGCTCAGCCATGATGGCTCTTTCTAAGCTTTTGCGCTGCGTCGAGGAAGGCCGGCGAGAAGTTGTTGACGTTTTCAAAGCGCCGGGCGATGTCTTGCGGCGTGAGTCCCAGCCGCCTGAATTGCGCGGCCAGCGCATCGGTATTGGGATTTTCCGCCGGGCCATAGCAGCCGTAGCAGTCGCGTCCAAGGCCCGGGCACAAGGCGCCGCAACCCGCGCGCGTCACCGGCCCCATGCAGGGGATGCCGCGGCTGACCAGCACGCAGGGCAGCCCGCGCCGCTTGCACTCGGTGCAAACCTTGTCGGCATTGTTGCGCGGCAATACGCCCAGCAAAAAATGATTGATGAACCCGGCGACCTGGAGGCTATTGACCGGGCAGCCCCACAGCTCGAAATCGACTTTGACATGGGCAGACAGCGGCGTGGACTGCGGCAGGCTGTCGATGTGCTCGGGCTGCGAATAAATCTCGGCCACCCACTGCGTGCCGTCTGCAGAATTTCTGAGTGCTTGTAGCCCGCCCGCCGTGGCGCAGGCGCCGATGGCCACGAGAACCTTGCTTTGCGCCCGAATTCGCTGGATACGGTCCAGGTCTTCTTGCGTGGCGATGCTGCCTTCGACAAAGGCGAGATCGACCTGGGTATCGGGATCACATGGCCCGGCCTCGGCGAAATGGACGAAGTCCACCTGCTCAGCCAGACTTAATAATTCTGGTCCCATATCCAGCAGGGCAAGCTGGCAGCCGTCGCACGAGCTGAACTTGTGGATGGCAACTTTTGGTTTGACTGGTATGTTCGCCGACATGGTCAGAACCCCCGATGGGCAATGAGCCCCTTCACCTGCGGCCAACTGAACACCGGGCCGTCCTTGCAGATGAATGAACCGCCAAACTGGCAGTGCCCGCAATGTCCCACCGCGCAGTGCATGTTGCGCTCCATGCTGAGAAAAATGTTTTCTTCCGGCAGGCCGCGCTCTGTCAGCATTTTGGCCGAAACCACCATCATGCCTTCCGGCCCGCACATGACGGCCATGGCTTTGTCCGGCTGCATGGAGATGCGATCGAAGAGGTCGGTCACCCGCCCCACATGCCACGGCCACAGCGTACCCCCTTCGTCCGCCGCCACCATGACATGGGTGTCGGGCTGGGTGTTCCACTGCGCGTATTGTTCTCGCCAGATCAGGTCTTCGGCCTTTTTTACGCCCTGGATGATGGTGAGATGGCCAAAATCACCTCGCCGCCGCAAGATATAATGAATGACCGCGACCACCGGCGCGCAGCCCAGGCCACCGGTGATGACAACCACGTCCCTGCCCTGCATGGCTTCCATGGGCCAGCCGCGGCCAAAGGGACCGCGCAAGCCGATGCGATCGCCAACCTGCAATTCGGCCAGCCTGTTCGTCACCCGGCCCACGGTGCGGATGGTGTGGCCGATAGCCTGCCGGTCGTCGGGGTCGGACATGATGGAAATGGGTACTTCACCCACGCCCGGCAGATACAGCATGTTGAACTGGCCCAGGCTGTGACGGTAAGCCGACTGCGCTGCGGCATCTTCCAGGCAAAGCTTCATGGTAAAAATGCTGGGCGATTCCTGCGTGCGCCCGACGATGACGGCGGGCTGGGGCACGAGCAAGCTGGCAGGCAAGTTTGCTCCCATCGTCATGATCCTTTCGCCATCGCGGCCACTTCCTCGGTGAGATCGATCCCGGCCGGACACCAGGTGATGCAGCGTCCGCAGCCCACGCAGCCGCTGCGTCCGTACTGCTCATGCCAGGTGGCCAGCTTGTGGGTCAGCCATTGCCGGTAGCGGGTGCGGGTATCGGGCCGCACGTTGTGGCCATGGAGGTAAGCATGGCCTTCGTTGAAGCAACTGTCCCACTGCCTGACATGCAGACTCTTTCCCGCGGCGGCATCGGGTTCATCCAGTGCGGCATGACAAAAGCAGGTCGGGCACACGGCAGTACAGTTGCCGCATGCAAGACAACGGGCCGCCACCTCATCCCAGCGTGCATGCTCCAGATTGTTCATGAGCAAAGGACGCAGGTCACGTGCGGGCAGGCTGCGTGTTTGCCTGCGCGCGGCGGCTTCCCCTTGTTCTTTGGTAGACTGAATCTGTTCAGGCGTGGCTTCATTCAGATCGAGCATAGACAGCACTTTTTGCCCTGGCTCGCTGCCTGCGGCGACCACGAAGCCATCCGGCAGTTCGGCCAGAGACAAGTCGTAGCCGCTTTGCGGCGTCGGGCCATCGCCGGTGGAGGCGCAAAAACAGGTGGCTGCCGGTTCGGCGCATTGCATTGCCACCATAAACAAGGACTTGCGACGGATTGCGTAACTGGAATCTGAATATTGCCCTTCCAGAAAATGCGCGTCCTGCAAGGTCAGTGCGGCCAGGTCGCAGGCACGCACGCCAATCAGCGCGGTCTTTTCAGGCTGAGGCGTGAAGGATTCAAATTTTAGCGAACCCTTTTCATCCCGCCTGACCTGCCACAGCGATTCGCGCGGCGCAAACACATAGGGCTTGATGGCCTGCGGGCCGTTGGCCCAGGCGAAGTAGCGGTTTTCGGCATCGTGCGTCAACTTGAACTGGCCGGGCGCCTGCTCCGCTTGCATGCCTCTGGGCAATTCCCTCGCGCCGGTCAGCTCCCGTAAAACAAGGGCATCGTTTTCGATGGCCGGCCCCATGCAACGGTAACCCGCTGACCGTATCGCCTGGATGAGCGTATCAAGGCCAGAAAAATCGAGGAACCGGGCCGGGCTGAAGGAAGCATTCATGTTGTCGGGTTAGGGATGCGCCTCACACTAAGCAGAAACCATTTCAATAAACAGTACAAGCTTACGCCGGAAAATATGACAAAAATGATGTCATTCTTGATCCGTTATAATGTCGCTTCACTGGAAATGGAGGAGCGCTCATGCAACAGCAACTCGATATTTTCGTCGCATCTCTCACTTCATTTTGGACCCAATTGGCGGGCTTTGTACCGCAACTTCTGGCGGCTCTTTTGCTGCTGTTTCTGGGCTGGGTCCTGGCCAACCTGGTGCGCACAGCGGTCAGCAAGGTTCTCGATGTGCTCAAGTTCGACGAGCTGGGCCAGAAAACCGGCATCGAGGCATTCATGCGCCAGGGCAATATCCAGCTGACCCTCTCGCGCCTGATTGCCAACCTGGTGTACTGGATCATTCTGCTGGTCGTGATCGTTACGGTTGCCAACAGTCTGGGCCTGACGGCTGTTTCCCATCTGTTCGAAAAGGTCGTGTTCTACCTGCCCAATATCATCGTTGCCATTCTGGTGCTGGTATTTGGCATTCTCATCGCGCGCTTCATCAACCGGCTGGTGTTCGCCTATCTCAACAACATGGGCGTGGGCGGTGCGCTGACGCTGAGCACAATGGCAGAATACGCCATCATCATTTTTGTTTTCTTCGTTGCGCTGGAACAGTTGCAGATCGGCACCCATCTGCTGGTCACCGCTTTCACCATCGGCTTTGGCGCTATCGGTTTAGCGTTTGCACTGGCCTTTGGCCTGGGGGGGCGCGAATGGGCGGCGAGCGTGATCAAGAAGCTGACGGAAAAATAAATCAGGCGTTCTTGCGCCAGTAAAAATAATCCCAGGCCTGCCCGGTATCAAGACTGAGTTGTTCAAACAAGGCCTCGCCCGGCACGGCCTCGGATTCGAACACATTCGAGATTTTGATAAAGAAACGCCCCCACCCGGCCTTGCGCCTCCAGTCGAGCTTTGCGGCGTAAGCTGTTGTTTCACAACGTGGACAGATCACGGTTTCGTCCGCCTTCAACGGTGTCATCGTCAGATCAAGCGTTTGCCTGCATGACCGGCATCGCGGCTTGGCAGTGGCCGAAGAAAGAAACACTGGTTCGTTGAACGGGCCACGCAATCCGATTGCAGTGGCTGTTTCGGCCTCGCCCAGTGCGATTTGCGGCGAACAGCCCAGGTAGGTAATCCATTCAAGATAGGCTGGCCCCGTGTTGAACAGACCAGGCTGGCGGGTTGACCCGATCAGCCCGCATTGACGAAGCGAGCCGACCAGACTGGCGAGGTCATCCGGCACCCACGCCGGATTGGCGGGGCACAACACCAGATAATGCTGTTCAGGATTGCTCAACGGCGGGTTTTCCGGGCGCCCGTCTGGCTGCTCGGCGAATTTCTGTTGGCAGCGCGGCCGGCACGAAGCTGTTTTTGCGGCGCGGCAAGACCAGCCCATTTCAGCAGGGCGTGGACGTCCCTCTCATCCAGCTCCTGCTTTTGTCCGCGTTTCAATTGCGGCGGCAGCGCAACCGGGCCGTATCGCGTGCGGATGAGACGGCTGACCTTGACGCCAACCGCATCGAATAGCCGCCGAACTTCCCGGTAGCGGCCCTCCAGAATCACCGCGCGCCACCAACGGTTGGCGCCTTCTCCTCCTGCTTCCACCAGGCTTTCCAGCCGGGCTTCACCGTCTTCCAGTTCGATGCCTTGCAGCAATTGCTGCTGCATGTCCGGCGTCAGTTCGCCCAAGACGCGCACGGCGTATTCGCGCTCGACTTCAAAGCGAGGATGCATCATGCGATTGGCCAGCTCGCCGCTGGTAGTGAAAATCATCAGGCCTTCGGTATTGAAGTCGAGCCGGCCCACGCTGACCCACTTGGCGCCGCGGATTTTTGGCAACTGATTGAATACGGAGACGCGGCCCTTGGGATCGTCGCGGCTCACGATCTCGCCTTCCTGCTTATGGTAAAGCAATACGCGGACCCGCTTCTCTGCAGGCGGACGCAGGTATACGCGGCGGCCAGAAACCTTGATGACATCCCGCGAGGTGACACGATCACCGACTTTTGCCGTCTGATCGTTGACGGTGATGCGGCCTTCGGCGATCCAGGTTTCCATGTCGCGGCGCGAGCCGATGCCTGCATCCGCCAAGGCCTTGTGCAATCTGACCGGCGCTTCGGGCTCGGCCTGCCAGCGCTTGGGGCGGGCTTGCACGCTGTCTTCTGCGGATGGTTGTGAAGTCGATGGCGTTTCATGCTCAGCCGCTGGCTTTTGTCTGGCCGGTTTTACAGCGGGCTTGCTCGGTGGGCGCAGCGGACTGCGGCGTCGGGTAGTCATGATTCATTTATCCGCCTGCTGATCGCATGCGGTTTGTTATTCGTGGTGCTGTGAGGGGGCGGCTGCCAGCGCCTGTTTTTCCGAATCGGGGTCTGATTCGGATTCGGTCAATGGGGTTCGGGTTGCGTCTGATTCGGCTTCCACATCCTCGTTGATTTCTTCCGCCGCCTGAACTTTGGTTTGCGGCCCGGGCTGGATTTCCTGAATTTCCGCGACAGTGGTTTCTTCTGTCGAGATCTCCCCGCGCACCTCTTCCAGTTCCTCTGGTGTCACGGCGGTATCCGGCGCGAGCAGGTTGCCCAGTTCTTCAAGCGGCGGCAGTTCCTGCAGCGAACGCAGGCCCAGATCGGACAGAAAACGCGGCGTGGTGGCAAACAGTGCGGGCCTGCCCGGCACGTCGCGATGGCCCACGGCCTCGATCCAGCCGCGATCTTCCAGCGTCTTGATGATTTGCGCGTTGACCGACACGCCGCGAATATCCTCGACATCGCCGCGCGTGACCGGCTGACGGTAGGCAATGATCGCCAGGGTTTCCAGCACGGCACGCGAATAGCGCGGCGGCTTTTCGTTGCGCATGCGAGCGAGGTAAGGCTGCATTTCAGGCCGGGTCTGGAAGCGCCAGCCTTCGGCCACCTGCACGAGCTCGGTGCCCCGCCCTTCCCAGTTCGTCTTGAGTTCGTCCAGCGCCCGTCGCAGCATGTCCTCGGAGAGTTCATGCTCGAACATGCGCTTCATTTCACGCAGGGAAAGCGGCGAGTCTGCGGCCAGCAGCGCAGCTTCAAGGACGCGCTTGAGTTCTTCCAGATTATTGATGGTCGGCGTTTCATCCATGTGTCAACGGCTCTTCCTGAAGTTCATCAACAGTTGCGGTTTCTTCATGCAAACGGACATAAATCGGCGCCAGCGGTCCGGCCTGGGTGACATCGATCAGCGTTTCCTTGGCAAGTTCGAGGATGGCGAGAAAGCTTACCACCAGTTCCGGGACACCGGCTTCCTGCCGAAACAGGCTGGCAAACTCCAGGAACTGGCCGGGGTGCAGGGATTTGAGGATGCGCGTCATGTGCTCGCGCACGGACAGTTCTTCACGGCTGATGCGATGATGCCTGTTGGCCCTGGCACGCGACAGGATGGACAGCCAGGCTGCGCTAAGGTCTTCCGCCCGCACATCGGGCAGGCGACGGGTCGCCGCTTCAACGGCCACGGATACCGGATGGAAATCGCGCCCGGCCTGGGGAAGCTTGTCCAGACGCTGGGCAGCCAGCTTCATCTGTTCGTATTCCAGAAGGCGGCGCACCAGTTCGGCGCGCGGGTCTTCCGGCTCGGCACCCTCTTCCGTCCGCGCGGGTCGCGGCAGCAGCATGCGCGACTTGATCTCGATCAGCATGGCGGCCATCAGCAGATATTCCGCCGCCAGTTCCAGCCGCGAGGCCCGTGCCGCTTCGACGTAGGAAAGGTATTGTCGAGTGAGTTCCGCCATGGGCACGTCCAGCACGTCCAGGTTGTGGCGGCGGATCAGATACAGCAACAGGTCGAGCGGGCCCTCGAAGGTTTCGAGAAATACTTCCAACGCATCGGGCGGGATATAAAGATCAGCGGGGAGTTCCGCAAGCGGCTCGCCCCTGACGCGGGCAATGGGGAGTTCGGCCTGGACTGCTTCCATTGCGGCATTTTACCACCCTGCCCAAGGCCTTATCGGTACTTTTCTTTTTACAAAGTTTTTGGCTCTTTTGAATTTCGAGTGGGTTAAGCGGCATGGGGGTTGAAGTGCGAGAAGTCGAGCTTGCCGGCGATGAGGAAGATCACGGTGCGGATGGTGGAGAAACGTCCGTAGCCACGAG
>JACAED010000039.1 GCA_013389025.1 Hydrogenophilaceae bacterium | reverse complement strand
TGCGCCTGAGTGCTGGCGCAGGGGTAAAGAACTGGAGCGGCAGTGTGAAATCAGCGCCTGTTACGCTCCAGGAAATGCAGCCAACCAGGATATCGGGGCAAATTTCAACAGCCTGCTAACGAAATCGCCCTCTCCCCTTGTGGGAGAGGGTTGGGGAGAGGGGTAAAAAACTGAAGGCTCAGTCAATCATGAACTACAAAGACATCCTCACGCTTTTGCTCGACCGCCAGGATCTGCCCCGCGAAGCCATGCTCATTGCCATGCGCGCGCTGATGGGCGGCGAATGGACGTCCGCGCAGATTGCCGGATTCCTCGTTGCCCTGCGCATGAAAGGCGAGAGCATCACCGAAATTGCCGCTGCGGCCGAGGTGATGCGCGATCTCTCCACCAAGGTGCCGTTGGCTGGCGTGGATGATCTGGTGGACACCTGCGGTACTGGCGGCGACGGGGCGCATACCTTCAACATTTCCACCGCCGCGGCATTCGTGGCCGCCGCTTGCGGCGCCAGGGTTGCCAAGCACGGTGGACGCTCGGTTTCCAGCACCTCCGGCAGCGCCGATGTGCTGGAAGCGCTGGGTGTGAACGTGAACCTCGCGCCCGAGAAAGTCGCGCAAGCGGTGAAGGAAATCGGCGTCGGCTTCATGTTTGCGCCCAACCATCATAGCGCCATGAAGCACGCTGCCCCCGTGCGCAGGGAGCTGGGCGTGCGCACGCTATTCAATATGCTGGGCCCGCTGACCAACCCCGCAGGCGCGCCCAACCAGGTGCTGGGCGTATTCAACCGAGAACTGACCGGCAAGCTCGCCAGGGTGTTGCAGGAGCTCGGCAGCCGTCACGTGCTGGTGGTGCATGCCGAAGAAGGCCTCGACGAAATCAGCCTTGCCAGCCCCACCCATGTCGCCGAGCTGAAAGATGGTCATGTGTCCGAATACGAACTCGAACCCGGTCTGTTCGGCCTGCCGCAAGTACCGGCGAGCGACCTCGCCGTAAACGGCAGGGACGAAGCCGTCGCCATGCTCAAAGCCGCGCTGGGCGATATCCACGCCGGCGCCGCGGCCATCGTCGCCCTCAACGCCGGCGCAGCGATTTATGTATCGGGCAAGGCAGAAAGTTTGCAGGAAGGGGTTGCCCAAGCCCAAGCCGCCATCGCCTCGGGCGCAGCCATAGCCAAGTTGGATGCCTACGCCGCATTAAGTAATCAAACCTGAACCGCGAAGACGCCAAGCGCGCAAAGTGACAGAAGACGAGATTGGCAAGGTACTGGTAGATTCGGCAGTCCGGGTACACAAGGCGATAGGACCTGGGTTGCTGGAAAGCGCTTATGAAGCCTGCCTGGTTCATGTGCTAAAACAGCACGGCTTGCAAGTTGCCAGTCAGGTTGAATTGCCGGTTAGTTTTGAGGGTGTTCGTATCGAAGCAGGGTATAGGATCGACCTTCTCGTCGAGGGCAAGGTGGTTGTTGAGTTGAAGGCTGTCGAGTTACTGCGTCTGATTCATACTGCACAATTGCTCAGCTATTTAAAGTTGGGGGGTTACAAGTTGGGTTTCTTGCTTAACTTCAATGTGCCGTTAATGCGTAATGGCATTAAACGGTTGGTGAATCAATTATGAGTTTCTTGGCGTCCTTTGTGTCTTGGCGGTTCAAATAAAAATGTCCGACATCCTCAACAAAATCCTCGCCACCAAACGCGAAGAAATCACTTCAGCGCAGACCGGAGTTTCTTTGGCAGAAATGATCGCACACGCCAAAGACCAGCCCCCGGCGCGAGACTTCGTGGGTGCCATCCGCGCCAAAATTGCTGCCGGGCAGGCAGCCGTGATTGCCGAAATCAAGAAAGCCAGCCCCAGCAAGGGCGTGCTGCGAGAAAATTTCAACCCGGCGGAAATCGCTGCCAGTTACGAGCAGGGCGGCGCGGCCTGTTTATCGGTGCTCACGGACGTACAGTACTTCCAGGGCAGCCCGGACTATCTCAAACAGGCGCGTGCAGCCTGTTCGCTGCCCGTGCTGCGCAAGGACTTCATCATCGACCCGTATCAGGTCTATGAGGCAAGGGCCATGGGCTCGGATTGCATCCTGCTGATCGTGGCGGCGTTTGCATTGCCACCCTCTCCCCAACCCCTCCCCCCTCGAGGGGGAGGGGCTAAAAAAGCAGGCCTCTCCCCTGAGCCGGAGGGGGTAAAAAAACAAACCCTCCCCCTCGAGGGGGGAGGGCAGGGTGGGGGTGAAATATTCGATATCCCACGCATGCGCGAACTCGAGGCCCTCGCCCAATCGCTTGGCATGGCCGTCCTCGTCGAATCGCACAACGCGGCAGAACTTATCGCCGCCCTGCACCTCAATACCCCGCTGCAAGGCATCAACAACCGCAACCTGCGCACGTTTGAAGTCAGCCTTGAAACCACCATCGGCCTCCTGCCGCAAATCGCCGCTTCACCCTCTCCCCACCCCCTCCCCCCTCAAGGGGGAGGGGCGAAAGCTCCCCTCTTCCCCGGTAGGGGGGAGGGGGGAGACGGTTCCCATACCCCCCTCTCCCTCGACAGGAAAGGGGCGGGGTCAGACGACGCCAACGCTCCCCTCTCCCTTGAGGGGAGAGGGGTGGGGGAAGAGGGTGGCAATCAAAAAATCGTCGTCACCGAATCCGGCATTCTTTCCCCGGCAGACGTTGCCCTCATGCGCGCCCATGATGTTCATGCCTTTCTGGTCGGCGAAGCCTTCATGCGGGCCGGAAATCCCGGAAAAGCCTTGGCAAGCCTGTTTAAGTCATGAAAGTCACCCGATATTTTGAGGCAACACGCAACCGGCCTGACCGGGCTGCCATTTCAGACAAATGGATCATTCAGGTTATGCAAAATCCAGAACATGAGGCAAAGCAAGCAGATGGGCGGATACGGAAGTGGTCTAGAATTGCGGAAGCAGGGAACAAATACCTTCGGGTTATCCTGCTGGAAGACGGCGAAACGGTTCACAATGCATTCTTTGATCGGGGATTCAAGCAATGAAAGTCAAATACTTCGCTGACACCGATACCCTCTACATCGAATTTCGGCTTGGCGATGTCGCGGAAACCCGCGAACTGGACGAGAACACATTGCTGGACGTGGATGCCAACGGCGAGGTATGTGCGCTTACCCTGGAACATGCATCCAAGCGGGCCGATATTCCGCATTTTTCCTACGAGCAAATCGCTGCTTGATCTGTTTTCTGGTCGGCGAAGCATTCATGCGGGCTCTAAACCCCGGAAATGCCTTATTCGCACTGTTCGTTGTGCCCTGAATACAACAAGGTTTGTTGTAGGGGTGCAGCACAGTAACTCATTGTATATAAATACTAATATTTTCAGTTATGCCACTCTGGTTGCCAAAAAGCCACGCAAAGACCAACCCAGTTGGGGATTTTGCAACGTTTTTCCTTGAATCGGATGGATCAATCCGGATAATGGCCCTTGTCCGATCTTTTTAGGACAGCTCTGCAGAGCTTACTAATTTTTTCATTGTTCTGTTAAGGAGAACTTAAATGCAAAAGAAACTGATTGCCCTGGCAGTTGCCGGCCTGGTTGCCGCGCCCGCCTTTGCCGCGACTTCCAATGTGGATGTGTACGGCCAGCTCGATTTTTCCGTGAACTATGTCAATGGCGACGTGACCGGCGCCTGCCCGACCAACTGCGACGACAGCGACATGGTGACCGGCAAGTCCAATGCTTCCCGCATCGGCTTCAAGGGTTCCGAAGACCTGGGCGGCGGCATGAAGGCGCTGTGGCAAGTCGAAACCGAATTCCTGTCCGGTTCCAACAACAACACTGCGACCTACGGCAGCCTGCGTAACACCTTCGTCGGTCTGGGCGGTGGTTTTGGTACCGTCCTGATGGGCCGTCACGACACCCCCTACAAGCTGGCCACCGGCAAGCTGGACATTTTTGCTGACAGCATCGGCGACTACAACGCCATCATCGGCGCCGAAGACGGCGTTTTCGGCAGCAGCGTGTTCGACCTGCGCGTGGACCAGACCGTGGCTTACATCACCCCGACCTTCAGCGGCTTCCATGGCGCCATCGCGTATGTCAGTCTGAAAACCAACGAGCCTGCCGCGGCTGACAAAGACCAAGACGCGTGGTCCGTGATGGGCATGTACGACAACAGCCCGCTGTTCGCCTCCGTTGCATACGAAGTGCACAATGGCATGGTTGCCGCCGGTACCACCGTTGATGCCGATGCCTGGAAAGTGGGCCTGGGCTACACCTTCGGCAATGCCAAGATCGGCGCCATCTACGAAAGCCAGAGCGAAGGCGGCGCGGCTGCTACCGCTACTGACCACAGCGCCTGGTGGCTGGGCGGCCAGTACACCATGGGCAACATCGTGCTGAAGGGCGCTTACGGCAACCGCGATGACTCCGATGTGGCTGGCGCGGATGACGGCGGCGAAATGTGGGCGCTGGGTGTGGACTACAACCTGTCCAAGCGCACCAAGGCTTACATCATTTACGCTTCCACGGACAACGACACTGCAGGCAACACCGTGCTGTTTGGTACGGACGCTACTAACAACGGTACCGGTTTCACCGCCGGCAACAGTGCCAGCATCTGGTCGGTTGGCGTGCGTCACTCCTTCTAATCCTATACTGGCGCAAGCCAGTTGATGGATAGAACGGTGAAACGGGCTCCTTCGGGAGCCCGTTTTTTTATTGTGCGTCTGCTGAGCGTCAAATGTTATACTTGTATAACAACTTGTTTTGAGGAGTCCTGACATGCTGGCCATTCGTTTGCCCGAATCGATCGAGGCGCGCCTGAACGCGCTGGCGCAGGAAACCGGGCGGACTAAATCCACGCTTGCCCGCGAGGCGATTCTGGAGTACCTCGACGATCTGGAGGACTTCTATCTTGCCGAAGCGCGGGCGCGCAAGAATCGCAAGACGATTCCGCTGGCGGAGGTGGAGCGCGAGCTTGGGCTTTGAAATCGGGTTCGACCCGGATGCACTCAAGGATTTGAAGAAGCTCGATCGGCCCATTCAACAGCGATTGGTTGGCTTCCTGAAAACCCGCGTGGCGGCGCTGGACAACCCAAGAGAATTGGGTGAGGCGCTCGCAGGCGCGAAACTGGGCAATTACTGGAAATATCGCGTGGGCGACTGGCGAATCATTTGCGATATCCAGGACCGCCGAGTTGTTGTGCGCGTGTTGCGGGTGGGCAACCGCCGGGAAGTCTATCGCTGATCCAATTCAACCCGAGTTTCGGATGGTCTTGCCAATTGCGCACTACAGCCTCCTACGATTTTGAAATCGTGGGTGATCCCGGCTGTTTTTCCGAGTATCTTCATGTTCCGCAAAAATAACGATCTCTTTAAATAAGGGGTAATGATGAATCTGGATCAGTTGACTGTGGCTTTCGACAACAGCCTGCGCACGGTGTTTGTGCCGGCTCGCGCGGCGCGGCCGAACCCGGCTTCTGGTCTGTCGGGTGGCAATAATGAGGGGCCGGGGTTAAACTTGTGTTGGCTAAGAAGGGAGAAATGGCATGGAAATGTCCGAACGCATTACCCTTGATCCCGCCATTTGTCATGGCAAACCTTGCATTCGTGGCTTGCGTTACCCGGTCGAAAATTTACTCGAACTGATGGCAAGCGGAATGACAATCGAGCAGATCCTTGCCGATTACGCGGATCTTGAGAGGGAAGACATTCTTGCAGCCTTGTCTTTCGCCGCCAGACTTGCGCATGTCAAACGGATGGATCGTTTTGCGGCATGAAATTCCTGGTCGATGCGCAATTGCCCAAGCGCTTTTGCGTATGGCTAAATCAGGCAGGCCATGATGCAATACATACTCTCGATCTGCCCGAAGGAAATAGAACGACAGACGATGAAATCATTGCCTTTTCTGAACAACAAGAACGAATTGTCGTTACCAAGGACGATGATTTTGTTCAGTCATACCTGATTCAAGCGCGGCCTTCGAGGTTGTTGCTGGTGTCCACGGGCAATATTTCCAATGAAGAGTTGGAAAGGTCCATTCAGAAACACCTGGCTTCCTTGGCGGATGCCTTCGATCAGAGTCGTTTTGTTGAATTGGGCAAGGACTTTCTTGTCGTGCATGAATAAGAGGCGTTGTGGATGGATTTTCCAGAATTTAAATTTGACCAGTTGATCGTTGCCTTTGACAACAGCCTGCGCACGGTGTTTGTGCCGGCGCGTGCGGCGCGGCCGAATCCGGCTGCTGGCCTGGCGGGCGGCGAATTGTCTGAGGCCGAAAAGCGCGAGGCTGAATCCTTGATGCGGGTGAACCATGTGGGCGAGGTGTGCGCGCAGGCGCTGTATCAGGGGCAGGCGCTGACGGCGCGCAATCCCGAGGCGCGCGCTGCGCTGGAAGAAGCGGCGCGCGAGGAAACCGATCATCTGGCCTGGTGCGAAGACCGGCTCAATGAACTGGGCGGGCGCAAGAGCCTGTTGAATCCGCTGTGGTATGCCGGTTCGTTCGCGCTGGGTGCGGCGGCAGGCATTCTGGGCGACAAGTGGAATCTGGGCTTTCTGGCCGAGACCGAGCGTCAGGTGGAGGCGCATCTGGACGAACACCTGAAGCAGTTGCCCGATCACGACGCCAAGAGCCGTGCGATTGTCGAGCAAATGAAGGAAGATGAGATCCGCCACGCCGAAACGGCCGTCCATTACGGCGCAGCGGAACTGCCGCCACCCGTCAAGTTTGCCATGCGCGGCATGTCGAGGGTGATGAAGCGTATCGCGCATCACGTTTGATGGTGTTCAAGGACAATCTGGAAGCGCTGCCGCAAGCCAGCGGCAAGATGCTTATTCTGCTGGATGATTCCAATGTCGAGGTGACGCGAATCGCCAACGGGCCGGGCACGGCAGGCTCGTTTCGCGTGTATGCGTACCTTGCGGGCAAATGGGGGGGCATCAATGCAGAAGCCGCGGAAGAAGGTTTGCGCCTGTATGCAGAACATACCGAGGATGCGCGCAAGAATCCGGGCAGGCACCCGAATATCGACCGGCTGTTTGACGTGAGGCGCGACGGAAAAAACTTGCGGGTTGTAATCGAGTAAATCCCCCGGCTCGCAGGCTCGCCACCCCCTTTATCAAGGGGGTTCAGGCTTCCTGGATTTCAAAGTCGTGTGTCACCTCGGCCACCTTGCCCAGCATGATCGAGGCCGAGCAATACTTTTCCGCCGACAGCTTGATGGCCTGTTCCACGCGCTTGGGGTCGAGGCTCTTGCCGCTGACGATGAAGTGGACGTGGATTCTGGTGAATACCTTGGGATCCGTGTCGGCGCGTGTGGCGTCGATTTCTGCCACGCAATCGGTAATCGGTTGCCGGCTTTTCTTCAGGATGTGCACGACGTCAAAGGCTGTGCAGCCGCCCATGCCCAAAAGCAGCATTTCCATCGGGCGCACGCCCAGATTCTTGCCGCCGGAGTCCGGCGGGCCGTCCATGACGACGGTGTGGCCGGATTCGCTCTGGCCGGCAAAGCTGACACCTTCGATCCATTTGATGCGGGCTTTCATGACTTACTCCAGAAAAGATGCGCGTGTCTTATACCACAGGATGCCCAGCCATTCATGCAGGGCCAGCCAGGTCTCCATGTAGGCGCGGTAGCTGGGTACCCAGTCGAACATGTCGTTGCTGTCGCTGCTGGAAAATGCGGTTCCGGCGGGGATGACTTCCAGCCCTTCCTTTTCAAACAGCGGTACGGCGCGGCGCAAATGCCAGGCGTGGGACACGAGGTAGATGCGTTTGATGTCGGCTTTTTTGAGGATGGCGGCTGAATATCTGGCGTTGTCCCAGGTGGTGAGTGCCTGGTTTTCTGCCCATTGCACGGGAATCATGAAGTCCTGATTAAGCGCTTTGGACATCAGCTCGCCTTCCGGCGTGCAGCCCCCGCCGGGCGCGCCGCCAGTGACGAGTATCGGCTTGCCGGTCGTGCGATACAGCAGCGCAGCGTAGCGCAGGCGTTCGAGGGTGAAGGCGTTGACGGTGTCGTCGCCATATTCCGGGCTGCTGATTCGGCGCCCGCCGCCCAGAATCACGATGGCGTCTGCCTTGGGTGGTTTCGATAAATCCAGTGCCGGGGCGATTTCCAGGCTTTGCAGCGACCAGCCGCCAACGACTGGAAGTGAAATCAGGGTAAAGATTCCCAGGCTCAGTACGGCAAGACGGATGGCGAGACGGGGTTTTCTCAGCGCCCAGGCCAGCAATGGCGGCCAGACCAGAATGAGTGGCGGGAGAATCAGGACGGAGGCGACTTTGGCGGCATAAAACCCGAACATATGCCTATTGTACGCGGTCAGGCCATCGATGACGTTGACATGACGGGCAATTTCTCCTTAAAATCACGCTCTTTTTCGAGCGCCGGGTTTTGGATTCGGCGCATTTTTGGTACCAGAAATTAACTGGATTTTGAGGTTGTCATGAAAACCTTCTCCGCGAAGCCCCATGAAGTTAAACGCGACTGGTTCGTGGTCGATGCCACGGACGTTGTGCTGGGCCGCCTGGCCGCCGAGATTGCCCGCCGTCTGCGGGGCAAGCACAAGGCCATTTATACCCCGCACGTGGATACGGGCGATTACATTGTTGTCGTCAACGCCGACAAGATCCGCGTGACCGGCAATAAGGAACTCGACAAGAAATATTATCGCCACTCCGGTTATCCCGGCGGCATTTACGAAACCACCTTCGGCAAGATGCAGGCGCGTTTTCCCGGCCGTGCACTGGAAAAGGCCGTGAAAGGCATGCTGCCCAAGGGACCGCTGGGCTATGCCATGATCAAGAAAATGAAGGTGTATGCCGGTGGTGATCACCCGCACACCGCCCAGCAACCGCAAACGCTCGAAATCAAGGCTTAATTCCTAAGGGTTAATCAAACATGATCGGTAACTACAATTACGGCACCGGCCGCCGCAAGGAAGCTGTGGCTCGCGTGTTCATCAAATCCGGTTCCGGCAACATCGTTGTCAACGGCAAGCCGGTGGATACGTTCTTTTCCCGCGAAACAGGCCGCATGATCGTGCGTCAGCCGCTGGTGCTGACCGACAGCCTGGGCAAGTTCGATATCATGGTCAATGTGATTGGCGGCGGCGAATCGGGCCAGGCCGGCGCGGTTCGCCACGGTATTACCCGCGCGCTGATCGATTTCGACGCGACCCTCAAGCCCGCATTAAAAGCCGCCGGACTGGTGACCCGCGATGCCCGTGCGGTGGAACGGAAAAAAGTCGGTCTGCACAAGGCACGCCGCCGCAAGCAATTCTCCAAGCGTTAATTCGCTTTATCCGGGAAAGGCCACCTGCGGGTGGCCTTTTTCTTGCCATAATTCAGCCTGAACAGGCATTTCATTAACTATCCCCTCTTCCCTTGCGGGAGAGGGTCAGGGTGAGGGGAATCTGATGATTAAAGTGGGTATTGTCGGTGGAACAGGCTATACAGGGGTCGAGTTATTGCGTCTGCTGGCCAGACACCCGCAAGTCGAGTTGACGGCCATCACCTCGCGCAAAGAGGCCGGGATGAAGGTGGCGGACATGTTCCCCAATCTGCGGGGGCGTGTCGGGCTGGCTTTTACCACGCCGGAAGAGGCCGGGCTGGAAAAATGCGATGTCGTGTTTTTCGCCACGCCCAATGGCGTGGCCATGCAGCAGACGCGTGCGCTGCTGGATGCAGGTGTGAAGGTGATCGATCTGGCGGCTGATTTCCGCATCAAGGACGTGAAGGAGTGGGAGTCCTGGTACAAACTGGAGCATGCCTGCCCGGACCTGATAGCCGAGGCGGTGTATGGCCTGCCGGAGGTGAATCGCGAGGCCATTAAAAAAGCCCGGCTGATTGCCAACCCGGGGTGTTATCCGACGGCGGCGCAACTGGGTTTTTTGCCGCTGATCGAAAACGGCTTGGTCGACACCTCGCATCTGGTGGCGGATTGCAAATCAGGCGTGTCCGGCGCAGGGCGCAAGGCGGAAACCCACATCCTGTTTGCCGAGGCGGCGGACAATTTCAAGGCTTATGCCGTGTCGGGCCACCGGCATTTGCCTGAAATCCGTCAAGGCCTGTCGATTGCCGCCGGCCATCAGGTCGGATTGACCTTTGTGCCGCACCTGACGCCATTGATCCGGGGCATCCACGCCACGCTATACGCCAGGCTGAGCAAGACGGACGTCGATTTGCAGGCCTTGTATGAAAAGCGCTATGCGGGCGAGCCGTTTGTCGATGTGCTGCCGGCCGGCAGTCACCCCGAGACCCGTTCCGTGCGCGGCGCCAATATCTGCCGGATTGCATTGCACCGGCCGCAGGCTGGCGACGTGGTGGTGGTACTGTCGGTGATCGACAATCTGGTCAAGGGCGCGGCCGGTCAGGCCGTGCAGAACATGAACCTGATGTTTGGCTTTGTGGAAACCACTGCCATCGACGAAATCGGATTATTGCCCTGAATTTCCGGGAACATCCTGACGCGATCAGGGTCTTTGCTTGACGCAATCCGCGCTTTGCGGATAATGACCCGGCAATCAACCTGTATTTAGGAGCACTCCATGAACGCCATGACCGAAACCCCGCTGAATTTCACTGACAGCGCGGCCAACAAAGTGAAAAGCCTGATCGACGAGGAAGGCAATCCCGACCTCAAGCTGCGTGTGTTCGTCACCGGCGGCGTCTGCTGGGGTTTCAAATAGGGCTTTACCTTTGACGAAGTCCAGAACGAAGACGACACGGTGATGCAGAAAAACGGCGTCACCCTGTTGATCGATTCCATGAGCTTCCAGTATCTGGTCGGCGCGGAAATCGATTACAGCGAAGGCCTGGAAGGCGCTCAGTTCGTGATCAAGAATCCGAATGCGACGACGACCTGCGGCTGCGGGTCATCCTTTTCGGTGTAAGTGAGCTTTCATTCAAACAAACCAAAGGGGCTTCGGCCCCTTTGTCGTTTTCCCCCTTGATAAAGGGGGGGCGCGAAGGGGCGGGGGATTTTAGGCAGGATAAATCGCGCCGAGAATGCGTGGCCCTGCTGCACCGGTGACGGCAGGCAGGTTGCCGGGTTTTCCTTCGATGCATTGTTTTGCCAGCCAGGCGAATGCGATTGCTTCCATCCAGTCCGGATCGATGCCGATCGCGGAAGTGGAGTTAACCGGCTTTTTCGCAAGTTTCTCCAGTCGCTTCAGTAGGGCAAGATTGTGAACGCCGCCCCCGCAGACATACAAGGCATCATAACCCGCGCAATGGGTTTTTGCGGCATCAACGATGCCGCGTGCGGTGAGTTCAAGCAGCGTGGCTTGCACATCTTCCGGTGCTTCATCACCCGACAGGGATTGATCGAGCCACGCAATGTTGAACTGCTCGCGCCCCGCGCTTTTCGGAGCGGGTGCAGCAAAAAAGGGATTTTGCAGCAAGGCGGTGAGCAAGGCTGGCTGGACCTTGCCACGGGCAGCCCATGCACCGTTTTCATCCACCGGTTTGCCCAGATGGCGCGCAGCCCACGCATCCATGAGCATGTTGCCGGGGCCGCAATCGAATCCGAAGACCTTGCCTTTGCAGGGAAGGCTTGTCAGGTTGGCGATTCCGCCGATGTTGACGATGACGCGATGCTCTTCCGGACTGGACAACATGGAGGCATGAAACGCCGGAACAAGCGGGGCACCTTGTCCGCCTGCGGCAATGTCACGGCTGCGAAAGTCGGTAACGGTGGTGATGCCTGTCAATTCGGCAAGTAATGCCCCATTGACGATTTGCAGGGAATAACCGGCATCAGGACGATGTCGGATGGTTTGGCCGTGGCAACCGATTGCATGGATAAGGCTGGAAGGCGTATTGGTCTTGTTGGTCAGTTCCCGGACCGCTTTGGCATAGAGTCTTGCCAATTCGTTGGCCATTTGCAGCGAAACATGAATTTCATCCGGCTGTGATGCATGCAGGGCCAGCAAACGGGCCTTCAAATCATCGGGGTAATTCAGATAGTGAGCACCCAGAAGTTCGAATGCTTCGGGTTGGCTGGAGAGGCGGACAAGAGCCGCATCAACTCCGTCGAGGCTGGTTCCCGACATGACGCCGATGAAAAGATCGGCAACATGTCGGGAAGCAATGCTCAATTTTGATAATTCAGTGAGGGATCAATCCAGTGCCGCGAGGTTGGTTCCACGTAACTGGTCGAGTTGCTGAACCCATGCGGCAGTTTGCTGCTGGAAGCGAATTTTCTGTGCCACCGGAAGGGGCGGTGATCCAGGGAGTTTAACAGTCAGCGGGTTATGCGGATTTCCGGCGATTCGGATTTCATAATGCAGATGAGGGCCGGTGGATGCGCCGGTTGAACCGACGTAACCAATGATATCGCCCTGATCAACTGGGGTGCCCCTGCGGATGCCTTTGGAAAATCCGTTCAAGTGAGCATAGTAGGTTTCGTAACCGTTCTGGTGGCGAAGGATTACGAGATTGCCATAACCACCCTTTCGTCCGGCGAAAGACACGACGGCGTCACCTGTTGCCTTGACGCGAGTACCCGTGGGGGCTCCGAAATCCACGCCTGTATGCTTTCGGTGAAATCCGTAAATGGGATGTTTGCGTGAATTGCTGAAACCGGAGGTGACGCGAGAGAATTCGAGCGGCGAGCGCAAAAAGCCCTTCTTCAGCGATTCGCCCTCGGGGGTGTAATAGGATTCCACTCCAGTGGGTGAACGATAAAGCACGGCACGATAAGCTTTGCCGCCATTGACGTATTCGGCAGCCAAGACCTTGCCAATACCTACGGGTTCACCATTTCGGGTATTGATCTGGTAGGTGACAGAGAAGGTATCGCCTTTTCTGAGATCGTCTCGGAAATCGATTTGGGTGCCGAAGATTTCGGCCATTTTCACGGCAACTGAATCCGGAATGCTCGCCCTGTCTGTTGCAGCAAATAGCGAACTGTCAATTCGACCTGAGCGCATGACGATACGGGTTTCCAGAATCTCTTCGGGCTGATCCAGCAGAAAGTTGTCGCCTTGACGAGTGACCCTGTATTGACTGCCATCGCTGGCGGTAAGGAGTAGTTCCAGCAACTCTCCCTGATCATTTACTTTTGCCTGAATACGCTGGCCGGCTCGCAGAAATCTGCCGATTTGCCCGGCATTTTGACTCAGCAAAAGGCTGGTATCCTGTTCCGACACACCGATACGGGCCAACAATCCAGCCAAGGTCTCGCCCGCAATCACTTTTTCCTGTTGATGATAGACCTGGCCCTGCGGAAGGGTTTCTTGGTCTTGCGGCAATACCAAATTTTCAATTGAAGTCTGGAGTGGAATGTTGCGGGTGTCCGTATCCGGCGCAATGCCGTAGGCCGTGACCATGCCAAAAACGGGTATAAGGGCAGCAATGACCAGTCCCCGAACCGGTAATTTCCGCTTTAGCGGAGGTATGGGATGGTTTAAACTTACGCGCTTTGGCTGCTGCATGGGTCGCTCACTTCCCTTGTAAATTCAGCGGCTTAGTATACCAAAAACCGCTGGTTTCGATTTGTTGAATGTAAACAACGGGTTAATTGTAAATGCCCTACCCCAACCTGGTTGGTTTAATACGGTAATGTGGTGATTTTCTTGAGTCTGACATGGAAAACCTAATAAAAGAAATCAAGAGGGGGGCGGATGAGCTTCTTGTCGAGGAAGAGCTCAAGACAAAGCTGGCTACCGGGGGCTTTTTGAGGATCAAGGCTGGATTCGATCCAACTGCTCCTGATTTGCATTTGGGACATACTGTTCTGATCAACAAACTGCGCCAGCTTCAGGACATGGGACACCACATACTGTTCCTGATCGGCGATTTCACCGGCATGATCGGCGACCCCACCGGGAAGAACGCGACCCGTCCTCCCCTGACCAAAGAGGACGTCGCGGAAAACGCCAAAACCTACACCGAGCAGGTGTTCAAGATTCTGGACCCGGATAAAACCGAGGTGGTCTTCAATTCCACCTGGATGGGCAAGATGGATGCCAGCGACATGATCCGGCTGGCGGCGACCCATACCGTGGCGCGCATGCTGGAGCGTGATGATTTTCACAAGCGTTATACGAGTGGCCAGCCGATCGCCATTCACGAATTTCTCTATCCGCTGATCCAGGGGTATGACTCCGTGGCCTTGAAAGCCGACCTGGAACTTGGCGGCACGGATCAGAAGTTCAACCTGCTCATGGGACGCGAACTACAGGCCCATTTCGGCCAGCCGCGCCAGTGCATCCTGATGATGCCCTTGCTCGAAGGTCTGGACGGGGTAAACAAGATGTCGAAGTCGCTAGGCAATTATGTGGGCATCAATGAGGCGCCCAGCGAGATCTTCGGCAAGCTGATGTCGGTGTCGGATACCCTGATGTGGCGGTATATCGAGCTGCTCTCGTTTGAATCGCTGCAGACAATCCGGCAATGGCGCGAAGAAGTTGACCAGGGACGTAACCCGCGTGACATCAAGGTCGCGTTTGCGCAGGAAATTGTCTCGCGCTTTCACAGTAAGGCTGCTGCAGAAGCCGCGCTTGCCGATTTCGAGGCACGCTTCCGGCAAGGGGTGATGCCCGAAGACATGCCCGAAGTCAGCATTGTCTCGACAACAGACGCCATGCCCATTGCCAATGTGCTCAAGGAGGCTGGCCTGACCGGCACCACCTCCGAGGCGCTGCGCATGATTCAGCAGGGCGGGGTCAAGCTGGATGGCGAAAAAGTCAGTGACAAGGCCTTGCAGATTTCCAAGGGTGCCAATTTCGTGCTGCAAATCGGCAAGCGCAAATTCGCCCGCGTCAAAATAATTTAAAAATCTTCCAGTAAAGGGGTTGACCCGATTTCTCAGCCCCGTATAATGCGCGGCTTTCCTGCATTGCGCGTAAATTTGAAACCACGTGAAATGCCTTGCTCTTTAAAAACTAACAGCCGATAGGTGTGGGTGTCTGGGTAGCCTGGTTGGTGGATGGAATTGAATGGGATTGGGTGTTGAGCCTGATGTGATTTGATGAAGTTGACTGACTGGG
>JACAED010000049.1 GCA_013389025.1 Hydrogenophilaceae bacterium | reverse complement strand
GTTCCATCATGCGCCAGGACCCCGACATCATCCTGGTCGGTGAAATCCGCGACAAGGAAACCGCGGAAATGGCCTTCCGTGCGGCCATGACGGGCCATCAGGTCTTTACCACGCTGCACACCAACTCCGCGCTTGGCGTGTTTCCCCGTCTGCTGGACATCGGCATCCCGCCGGGCATCATGGCCGGCAACATCATCGGCGTGGTGGCGCAACGGCTGATCAGGAAACTGTGCCCGCACTGCAAAACACCTTATGTCCCGGATGACAGCGAAGCCCTCATCCTTGGCTGGCGCGAAGCCGGCGAACCCGTCATTTACCAGGCGACCGGCTGTGATCGATGCGAGGGCAAGGGTTACCGTGGTCGTCTTGCCCTCATCGAGGTCCTGCGTCTCGACACCAACATGGACGAGCTGATTGCCTCCGGTGCAAGCATGCTGTCGCTCAGGCAGGCTGCCCATGATCGCGGTTACCGGCCGCTGGCGGAAGATGGCATCCGGCATGTGCTCGAAGGCATGACGTCCCTTGCCGAGGTTTCTCGCGTGGTCGACCTGACGGGGAGGGTATAGTGCCCTTTTACCAGTACCGCGCGATGGACCAGACCGGACGCACCAATCGCGGCTGGCTGGCCGCCCTGAACGAAGTCGATCTCGAACTGCGCCTCAAGCGCATGGGCCTGGACCTCATCACGCTGCGCCAGACCAGCCGCGAAACCCTGCCCGGCGGCGAGCGCATCACCCGCCCTGACCTCATCACCTTCTGCTTTCACCTCGAACAGATCACCCGCGCGGGCATCCCCTTGCTGGACGGCCTGCGTGACCTGCGCGACACCATGGAAAAGCGCAGCTTCCGCGACATTCTGTCCGCCCTGCTGGAAGACCTGGAAGGTGGCAAGGTGCTGTCGCAGTCGCTTGCTGCCCATCCCTCCGTTTTCGACAATGTCTTTGTCAGCGTGGTGCGTGCCGGTGAACAGACCGGCCGTCTCGATGTGGTCTTCGCCAACCTGGCCTCGACGCTGAAATGGCAGGACGAAGCCGCTTCTCAAACCAAGCGGCTGATGATCTATCCTGCTTTCGTCATGGCATTCGTGCTGCTGGCGGTGGGCGTGCTCATGGGCTTCATGGTGCCGCGTTTCGAACCCTTCCTGAAAACCGCGAACATCCAGCCTCCCACTTCGACCCTGGCCATGTTCGCCACCGCCCACTGGCTGCGCGACAACGGACTGTGGTTGCTGCTGGGCATTACCGCCGCATCGACCGCCCTCGCCTTCTGGGTCAGAAAGACTGTATCGGGACAGTTGTGGCGGGATCGCATGCTGCTGAAACTGCCCGTACTGGGCGCGGTGCTGAAGAAGGTCATGCTTGCCCGTTTCGCGCATTATCTGTCGCTCATGTACCGATCCGGCGTAACGGTGCTGGAAGCCCTGCGAACCAGCGAAGCAATCGTCGGCAATCGTGTCGTGGCCAACGGCATCCGCCAGGCCAGCCAGCAGATCTCCGAAGGCCGTGGCCTCACCGATTCGTTCGACCATCTGGGCCTGTTTCCTCCCCTGGTCATCCGCATGCTTCGCGTGGGCGAGAACACCGGCGCACTCGACAGCGCGCTGGACAACGTCACTTATTTCTACAACCGGGAAGTCGCCGACTCCATCGAGCACGGGCTCAAACTGCTGGGGCCGGCACTGATCCTGTTCGTGGCCATCCTGCTCGGATTCTTCATGGTGACCGTTCTGCTGCCGGTTTACGACATGGCCTTTAATCTGCCGCTATGAGCCTGGAAAAACGCCTTCTCGTTTACCTCGGCGCAAGCGGTGCCGTCGCCATGCTGATGGGAAGATTCGCGCCAAAATGGAAAACCGGATTTCCCGGGACGGCTGAAGGCCTTCGCCAATTCTCCGATCTGCTCGACAGGCACAGGCATGTGCCCGTCACGCTGCTGGTGGATTCAGTCGACGAGGACTACCGGCTGGAAAACATGCCCCATGTTTTCGGCCGGGCACGGCAGGAGTTGTTGAGCCGCCGGCTCAAACAGGTTTTCCGGAATGCGCCTTACGCCTCGGCCATCCTGCAGGGACGCAACAAGGACGGCCGGCGGGATGACCGTTACCTGTTGGTCTCGCTGACCGATAACGACTGGCTGCAACCCTGGATCGACACGCTGCGCGCGCTGGAGATTCCCTTCACCGGCATGACCCTGCTCTCCGTGGCGGCCGAACATCTGCTGGCCCGCCTGAAAATTCGTGACAATTGCGTACTGCTCGTTTCGCGGCAGTCTGCCGGACTGCGGCTGACCTATCTCCTCCAGGGCAAGTTGCGATTCTCTCGGCTGATCCGGAACGACAACCAGGATCACGCCAGCCTCAACGTGGCTGAAGAAGTTTCGAAAACCCAGCTTTACCTGACCAGTCAGCGCCTGCTGCCACGCGAGGGGAAGCTGACGGTCTGCCTGATCGATTTCGCCGGCAGGCTTTCTTCAGCCCAGATCACCCTGAATGCCGACCCGCAGTTTGATGCAATGCTGCTACAACCCGCCGAGCTCGGCAGACGACTGGGCATACCCCGGAAGCTGCTGGATGACTCGCCCGAAATGCTCTACCTGGCGGCGCTTGAGAAGAGGTTTCCCAATCTCGCGCCACAGGTCTATTCCGACAGCTATCTGCTGCATCGGATCAAATGGGGATTTCTGGCTGCCGGCGCTACCGCGCTGGTCGCCAGTTCCGCGATGGCGGGATTGAACTGGTGGCAGGCAAGCTCGGACGCCGACGAGATGCAGCAACTGGAACGCTTGATTCGCCAGAATGAAGCGTTGTACCAGGAAACTCTGCGGCATCTGCCGCAGATTCCGTTGTCAGCCGATTCGCTCTCCGGTGTCGTGGCTGTACTCAGGAAAATCGAGGCCGCGAATACAAGCCCTCAACAAGCCTATGAACGGCTCTCCCGGGTGATCGACCGGCATCCTTCCATCGTCGTGGACAAGCTCGCCTGGCAAGCGCCAGACCCGATCGCCAGTACCGGCAGCCCGGCAGAAACCATCGAACTCGATGGCCGTATCCTCCCTTTCGATGGCAACTATCGCGCGGCCATGGACAAGATCAACCGCTTCATGGCGGACCTGAAATCCAGTGAAGGCATGCGTGAGATAAAACTGCTTTCCGAGCCAGTCAGGACCGACTCCAGAACAACGCTCAGCGGCACCACGCTTGACAATGCCCAGACATCCGAGGCGCGCTTCAGCCTCGGCATGAAGCTGGAAATGGGGCGGCCATGAAATCGATCAAATTCCGGCCGCTGGTGCCCGTCATCACGTTCTTCCTGATTGCGTTGGCGCTTTCGGCCTGGGTATGGTGGGTGTCGAACGAGCGGGCCGCATCCGCGCAATCCCGCAAGGAGAGTCTGGAAATGGCGCATGCCGCCGCGAGAAACAAATTGAGGCAGTCGGACGCTGAAAGGAACCTGATCCTCGCTCACCTTTCAACCTTCAAGCATTACGAACGGCGAGGCATCACGGGCGGCGGCAACCGGCTTGCCTGGCTCGAGGCCGCGCACGAAGCCAATCGGTCCGCCGGCTTGTATGGCATGCAGTATGCCCTCGATGCCGCCACGCCCGTGCCAGGATCACCCGAAATGGAAAGAACCCTGATGAAGCTGCGCATGCCGTTGTTGACGGAATCGGACCTGCCGGCATTTCTTGCGGCGCTCGCCGCGAGAAACACGGGACTGTTCTGGACCAAATCCTGCACCCTGATCCGGACCGGAAACCTGCAACCCGCCATGGCCAACCAGCCCGGCCTGGAATCGGAATGCGAGTTCTACTGGTACAGCATCAAGAAGAAAGGGGACTCGTGAACAAGTCCATGCTGATTCTCCTCTCTGCAATGGCATGTTCTCCTGCCGGCCAGGCAGAACTTGGCCGCCTGCTATACACCCCACAACAGCGGCAAGGACTCGAAAATGCACGCATGCAGAATCGCAGTGTCGCCGAGCAGGCAACAGCCACTACCACCCTGCCTTTGACCTATGACGGCATTGTGCTGCGCAGCGATGGCCGCTCGACTCGCTGGATCAACGGCAAGCCGCAATCCGGCAACAGTTATGCCTTGACGACGCGTGGCAAAACCCTGAAACCGGGCCAGATAGTGGTGGGAAACAGCGTCTACGAGCCCCACGGCATACGCCCGGAAAAAACGGATGGTCAGCCATGAACGCGCAGCGCGGCTTCACCCTGATCGAGCTCGCCATCGTCATGGTGATCCTGACCATTCTCGCCGGCGGCTTGCTGGTGCCGTTGACCAGACGCATCGAGGTCCAGCATATCGAAACCACCAGGAAAATACTCGACGAAGCGCGCGACGCGCTGATCGGGTTTGCCATGAGTCATTCCGCGGGGGATGGCCGGCCATACCTGCCCTGTCCCGATACGAACGATGACGGGCTTGAGGATCGCACTGATGATGGCTGCACGGGTACCTCCGGCAATCTGCCCTGGGTGACACTGGGTCTTGCCAGCATGGATGCATGGGGCAACCGCATTACCTACAGCGTGACGGCTGCTTTTGCCAAGAACGACATTGGCATCAATCCAGGGGGCGGCATGTCGGGCGACAACCGTATCTGTTCGGCCGCGGACTGTTCGGCAGGCATCGACATAGCCGATGCCATCCCCGTCGTTCTGCTGTCGCATGGTGCAAACGGCTATGGCGCGGTCAGCGCCAGCGGCACGACACTCACCGCACCGGCCAGCGCCAACGAGATCGAGAATGATGACGGCGCCACGGACTTTGTCAGCCGACCGCCCGGTGGCGAGGGGACGGCCGAATTCGACGACATCGTGACCTGGATTCCGTCGAGCGTTCTGTTCGCGCGGATATGCCCCGGCGGCTGCCCCTGATCAGTCAGCCACGTTTGCCAGAATGAACCGAACCCTTCCTGGACGGTTTTCTTCAAGCTTCAGTTCGTAACCGAACTGCGATGCCTGCCGCGCGGCCTGATACAGGCCGACTCCCAGGCCGAAATCCGAATTGACCGGGCCGAGAAAAAGGTTGCGCGCGACGTGGTCCGGTGCTGCCTCGCCGTCATCCTCGACCGTGAATGATGTTCTGTCCCCGCAGCTCAACACCGCCCGGACAGACACTGGCTCGCCGTCAGCCTTGCGCTTGCGCAATGCGTTGATCAACAGGTTGTCCGCGACGCTGTCGAACAGGTCCTGCGGAAGGTTGCCTTCGCAGGCTTCCGCGGCAGGTGAAAATATCACCCGCTCGTTGGCATAGCGTGTCTGCAAATCCTGCCACCAGATGCCGGCGGCAATCGTTTTCTGATCAACCTCGTGCGGTTGCTTGAGCTTGTCGACGGTGTTCTGCAGGCGCTGGGCCAGTTGCGGAATCTGCCTGACCAGCAAGGCCTGAAGGCGTTCAGCATCTTCCGGTCCGCTGGTTTCCGCCGCCGTCATCAGGGTTTTCATTGACTGCAGGATGTTCTTCACATCGTGGGTCAGCCTGGCGCCGGTTTCATGGATGGCCTGGGTGTAGGCCTGGTCGCGCAGGGTCTGCTCGCGCACCTTGCTGGCATAAAAGAATCCCAGCAATTGTGACAGCAGCCGCACATGGATGGAGAGCGCAGGCGTCAACGCCCGTTCGGAATACCACTCGAGCGTCAACCCATGAAAGGTATGCTTCACCACATTACGGGTATGCCTGCCGTATTCACCGCTGCCGCGCGAAGTCGCCCATGCGCCGCCGCTGATCCAGTTGAGGGAAGATGTATCCGCCAGCGCGTCGCGCACGAAGGTTTCGGGATCGCGCTCGCGTTCGGCGCGGGTCGCCAATCCGCGCGCCCATTCCTCGAAAGGCAGGCCGACCGAGAGCAGGTATCGCGACATCACCCCGCCCAATCCGGAAAATCCGGCGCGCGGGTTCCATAGCCAGCTCATCACCAGCAGCAGGGCAGCCATGCCCACAAGTGCCTGAACCACCGACAGGGCATAGTCCGTTTTCGTCACCGCCACTACGGTAAAGGTGCCCAGCGCCAGCACCACCACCATGAGGAAAACCATCAGGCCGTAGAAAAAATCCATCGCGGTGCCGTGGGATGAAGCAACGCTGCCGCGAAAGAAAAACACCGCGACCGGCAGAACCAGCAGTCCCCATTTGACAATGACCGTCAAAACATCCGGGAGGCTGTGGTCATTCAGCGCCTTGGGCATCACCCAAAGTAGCAACAGGGCCAGCAGGTAGGCCAGCGCCAGCAAATAGGCCCGGCGCTGACCCTTGCCGGGCATGCCGGCGGCGACCGCCCCGGTCAGGCCGGTCAGCACCGCCACCCAGAGCGCGACCACCCACCATCCGGGAAACAGAATCAGGATGGCGGCGATTCCCAGAACCGGAATGGCCAGTCGCGTCTCCAGTTTCTTCTGCCCCTGGAGCAGTGGCTGCCACAACAGGAAGAATCCGTAATGTGCCAGCAGGAAGGCCCTGACCCACTCTTCCGTGGTCTCGAATGCAATGGCGACGTGAAGGCTGAGCAGCATCAGCGCCAGCCAGCGGGTATGGCTGACCGATGTCAGAAACGAAGCGCTACGGCTGATTACGGTGATCAATTCGGATCGGTTCTGTAAATGGTTGAATGAAGACTGTGTCGGCAACCGGTACAAAAACTTGATGAGGACAATGATCTTACATGACAGGTTTCCGGCAGCCCTGTCGAAAGCTCATCACGATTCATGTTTAGATTCAATCAAAGACAGCCTCAATACCCTGTCTGGATTGATATCCATGCGGATGCTCGACATGATTTCACCTGGCATGCATCTTGCGAATGTAAATTTCGGGTCCCCTATCAAGGAGTGCATCATGAAGCACACACAACGTGGTTTTACGCTGGTGGAAATCGCCATCGTACTGGTCATCATCGGTCTGCTGCTGGGCGGCATCCTCAAAGGCCAGGAACTCATCACCAGCGCCCGCGTGCGCAACCTCGCCAACCAGGTCGAAGGCATCAAGGCTGCCTACTTCGGCTTCCAGGATCGTTACCGCGCATTGCCCGGCGATTTCAATCTGGCTGACACTCAGGTACCGGGCGCTACGCAGAATGGTGATGGCGATGGCAGAATCCTGGGTACCGAATCCATTGCCGTCTGGGACCACCTGTCTCACGCCGGTTTCATCAACGGCACCTACACCTACAATGCCACCGAATCAACGTCAACCACCCCGACCAATCCATGGAACGGTCGCATGCAGTTGATTTACGATGACGAATATGTCGTTGAAACCGGCACAGCGACTGACCGTCACAATTTCAAGACCGGCCCGCAAATTCCGGTCGAGGTACTGGCCGAACTCGATCGCAAGATTGACGGCGGCGATGGCGCCCTTCGCGGCACGCTGCGCTTTTCAGCCTATGCGGGGGGCGCCACGGCCCCCACGGCAGCCAACTGCTACGAAACGGCAGGCGCCAACATTGGTCAATGGCGTGCCGGCAGCGGCGAAGCAAACTGCGGAGCAGCCATCCTGTTCTGACCGGCCTGACCGATCCATTCTCGAAAAAGCGGCCACGGCCGCTTTTTTCATCCCTGCAGCAATCTGATTTCCGCGGCCGCCAGGTTCTCGGCGGTACCGCGCATCACCAGCACATCGCCTTCCTCGATGATCGTTTCGGGGCCGGGATTGACACCGCGTATGCCCCTGCGCCGCACGGCAATCACCTCCACCAGCAAGGCTTCGAGCCCGAGCTCTCCCAGCGACTTACCCTTTGCCGAGGATTGAGGCGTCATGAGGACCGACAACAGTCTCGGTTGTGAGGCTTCATCCAGATCGCCATCCGTATCGGTCGCCCCGCGAAAGAATCCCCGCATCAGCGCATAACGGGATTCCCGGACCGAACGAATCCGCTTGAGTACTTGCGAAAGCGGAATGCCCAGCAGCATCAATGCGTGGGAAGCCAGCATCAGCGACCCTTCCATGACTTCGGACACCACTTCTGTCGCGCCCGCCTCCTTCAGCTTGTCGATGTGGCTGTCGTCCATGGTTCGGACCACCACGGGCAGTTCCGGCTTGATGTCGTGTGCGTGCCTGAGGATGGACATGGTGGCATTCAGATCCGAGAAAGTGATGATCATGGCACGGGCTCTCGAGATGCCGGCCGCCACCAGCACTTCCCGCTTGGCGGGATCGCCGAACACCACGCTTTCCCCTGCCGCAGCCGCCAGCTTGACGCGCTCCGGATCGAAATCCAGCGCCACGAAGGGAATGTTCTCGGTTTCAAGCAAGCGGGCCAGGCTCTGTCCGCTGCGACCATAGCCGCAAACAATGACGTGGCCCGTCTTGCCGAATGTCTTGAGCGCGACATCATGCACTTCCTTGGCCTTGTTGGCCCATTCACTGCCTGCCAGCTTGCCGGTTATCCACTCCATCCTGTGGATCAGCAAGGGCGCAAGCAGCATGGAGATGACCAGGGCTGCCAGCACCGGCTGGGCGGATTCAAGGTCCATCAAGCCCCGGTCCGCTGCCAAGGCAAGCAAAACGAGGCCGAATTCGCCGCCCTGCGCCAGGGCCAGCGCCGTGCGTATCGAGGTTGCCTGACTGTGGCGAAAACCCCGGCAAAGCGCCCAGATCGCCACCCCCTTGCCGATAACAATCACCCCCAGCATGATCATAACCTGAAGGATTTGCTGCCAGACCACGGAAAGATCCAGCCGCATGCCGACGGTAATGAAGAACAAACCCAGCAGCACGTCACGGAAAGGCTTGATGTCATCCTCGACCTGATAACGGTACTCGGTTTCGGATACCAGCATGCCGGCGAGGAAAGCCCCAAGAGCCAGGGACAAGCCGGCCCGCTCGGTCAGGAAGGCCAGGCCCAGCGTTATGAACAACAGATTCAGCGTGAACAGCTCGGGAGACTTGGTGCCCGCCACATGGTGAAACCAGGAGCGCATCAGCTTCTGGCCGAAATAGAGAATCACCGACAGCACCACCGCTGCCTTCAACAAGGCCCAGAAAAGCTCCTGCACCAGGGATTGCGCCGGCATGGCCAGGGCGGGAATGACGATCAGCAGGGGCACCACGGCAAGATCCTGGAACAGCAGGGCACCCATGGACAGCCTGCCATGGGGCGACTGCAGCTCGACCCTGTCGGAAAGCAGCTTGGAAACGATGGCTGTCGAGGACATGGCCAGCACCCCGCCCAACGCAATGCCGGCAGAAAAATTCAAACCCAGCAGCCATGCAAGCCCCAGCGTCGCGATCAATGTCACGCCGACCTGCGCGCCGCCAAAGCCGAACACGATGGATCGCATAGCGACCATCCTCGGCAGACTGAATTCCAGGCCCACAGAGAACATCAGGAACACCACCCCGAACTCTGCAAGATAACGGGTTTGCGGTGTATCGGGAATCCAACCCAGCGCATAGGGTCCGATGATGATCCCCGTCAACAGGTATCCCAGCATGGTCGGCAGTCGGAAGGTGCGCGCCAGGATGGCAACCAGCACGGCCGCTGCCAGCATGATCAATACGAATTCGAGGGTATTGTGCATAGGAAAATATCAGAGGATTCCCTAGTATACTTATGAAAACAAAGAAACAAATCGTGAACACAACCGAATCAGACCATTCTCTTGAACTAGCCCGGGACGTACTGCGCATCGAAGCCGATGCCGTGCTTGCTCTTGCCAATCGACTCGACGATCAATTTCATCAGGCCGTGCGTCTTATCATGAAATGCAAAGGTCGCGTGGTTGTCATCGGCATGGGAAAGTCCGGCCACATCGCCGGCAAGATCGCCGCAACACTGGCCAGTACCGGCACGCCGGCTTTCTTCGTGCACCCGGCCGAAGCCAGTCATGGCGACCTGGGCATGATCACCGAAGACGATGTGGTCATCGCTCTGTCCAATTCCGGTGAGAGCGCAGAAATCACCGCCATCCTGCCGATCATCAAACGTCGAGGTACCAAACTCATTGGCATGAGTGGCAATCCTGCCTCGACCCTCGGACGCGAATCCGATGTGCATCTCAATGCCGCAGTCGACAAGGAAGCCTGCCCGCTCAATCTTGCTCCAACCGCCAGCACGACCGCCGCTCTGGCATTGGGCGATGCGCTGGCGGTCACTTTGCTGGATGCGCGCGGCTTCACGCCCGAGGATTTTGCCCGCACGCATCCTGGCGGCAGTCTGGGGCGGCGCTTGCTCGTTCATGTCAGGGACATCATGCATTCAGGCGAGGCCTTGCCAGTTGTTTCCATCCACTCATCCCTTAAAGATGCATTGCTGGAAATGACCCGCAAGGGTCTGGGCATGACTGCAATCACGGACGAATCCGGAACAGTGGCCGGTGTGTTCACCGATGGCGATTTGCGCCGCGCGCTGGAAAAATCAGTCGATATCCATGCGGCGAAAATTGCCGACTTGATGGGACACAATCCCAGGACCATCGGTCCCGATCAACTGGCGGTGGAAGCAGTGGAAAAAATGCAGCATCAGAAAGTCAATGGATTGCTGGTCGTCGATGGATCAGGAAAGCTGGTCGGCGCATTGAACATGCATGACTTGCTGAAAGCGGGGGTGGTCTGATGACACCGGACGCCATCGAGCGGGCCCGCGCGATCAAGCTGGTCGCCTTCGACGTGGACGGTATCATGACCGATGGCACGCTTTACCTGACCGACGACGGCCAGGAAATGAAGGGCTTCAACTCGCTGGATGGCCACGGCCTGAAAATGCTCAAAAGCACGGGCGTGGAACTGGCCATCATCACCGGCCGTACTTCTCAGCTGGTCATCCATCGCGCGCGCAATCTCGGCATCACCCATTTGCACCAAGGCGCGCATGACAAGCTTGTAGTCTATCGTCAGCTCTTGCAGGATCTGAACCTCGCTCCTGAGCAGACAGCCTACATGGGCGATGACGTCGTCGACCTGCCCGTCATGCGGCGATCCGGTCTGGCGATCACGGTGCCCGCCGCACCCGATCTGGTCAAGGCGCATTCACATTACATTACCCGGCGCGAAGCAGGCAAGGGGGCAGTCCGCGAAGCCTGCGAATTCATCATGCGCGCACAGGGAAACTTCGACGCGCAAATGGCATTTTATTTGTCATGATCGACCGCAATGTCATTTGGCTGCCCCTGGTGATTCTAGCCATGCTGGCCACCCTGAGCTTCTGGATCGAACAGAGCATCCAGGAAGGGATTGATTCGAAGAAAGCCAATCTCAACGAACCCGATTCCATCATCGAAAACTTCAAGGCTTCCAGCACGGATGAAGCCGGCATACCGCGATACCGTTTGACCGCCGCCAAACTGAGCCATTTCCCCGCCAGTGATATGACAGTGCTGGAAAACCCCCAATTCACCCATTTGCATGCAACACAGGGTGAAATGATTGTCAGCGCTCAGCGTGCCCAGGTCGGCCCGGAGGGAGAGGAAGTGATTTTTTCCGACAATGTCAATCTCCGCCGATTGTCTCCCGGCAATCGGGCAGCGCTTTCACTGAAAAGCCAGACCTTGAAGGTATATCCAGACAAGGAACAGATCGTTGCCCCGCAGCACGTGTCGATCACCGCGCCGGGCTTGCAGCTCACCGCTGCGGGCATGCATTTGTCCGGCAAGACACGCATCCTAAAATTACATGGCCGTGTAAAGGCCGAGTTCAAAAATGCGCCACGCACTTAAATCCATTCCGATCCTGATGCTGCTTGCAGGCTTGCCGTTACCTGCCATTGCCGAAAAAGCAGACCGGGAAAAACCCGTTCACCTCGAAGCTGACAGCGTTACCCTTGATGACATCAAGAAAATCAGCATTTTCCAGGGCAATGTTCTCCTGATTCAGGGCACCCTGGTCATGCGTGCCGACAGGATCGAAGCCCGGCAAGATGGTGACGGACTGCAAAGCGTATCCGCCACTGGCCGTCCCGTAAGCTTTCGCCAGAAACGTGACGGCGTCGAGGAATATATCGAGGGTTTCGCCAACCAGGTAGAGTTCGATAATGTGCAAAGCCTGCTCAGCCTCTCGGGTGCGGCCAGATTGCGCAAGGGCGATGATGAAATTCGTGGCAATCTGATTACCTATGACGCGAGGACGGAGTTTTACAAGGTTTCCGGACAGCAAAACGTCCAGGGGCCCGGCAATCGGGTAAGAGTCGTGATCAGGCCCAAGCCGAAGGCAGATGCAGAAAAAGCCTTGCCGGAAAACAAGAACACGCCCGCCAAACCATGACGCAACTCGTAGCTGAGAATCTGCGAAAGGCCTACAAAAACCGCACCGTTGTGCACGATGTTTCGCTGGAGGTTGGCAGCGGCGAAGTAGTAGGCCTGCTTGGCCCCAATGGTGCGGGCAAAACCACGTGCTTCTACATGATGGTAGGCCTGATCGCGGCGGATGGTGGCACCATCCATCTTGATGATCACGATCTTACGCATCTGCCCATACACAAGCGTGCACGTCTCGGCCTTTCCTACCTGCCCCAGGAACCCTCCATCTTTCGCAAGCTCAGCGTGGCGGACAATGTCCGCGCCGTGCTGCAGTTAAAAGGCTATGGAGAATCCGAACAGGAAGAACATCTCAACAACCTTCTGGAAGATCTTCATGTCGGACACCTTCGCGATGCATCTGCCATGAGCCTTTCCGGGGGCGAGCGCCGCCGTGTGGAAATTGCCCGCGCGCTGGCCATGAGGCCCCGCTTCATTCTGCTGGACGAGCCTTTTGCCGGAGTTGACCCGCTCGCAGTGCTCGATATCCAGAAACTGATCCGGTTCTTGAAAGAGCGCGGGATAGCTGTACTGATCACCGATCACAACGTTCGGGAAACACTGGGTATCTGCGATCGTGCCTACATCATCAATGAAGGTCGCGTACTGGCCTCCGGGGACCCCGACGTCATCATCAACAATGAAACCGTTCGCAAGGTTTATCTAGGGGAAAATTTCAAGTTGTAGTAGTCTAAAGCTGGCACGATTTTTGTCCGCTAAGCTGTCATGAAGCACAATCTCCAATTAAAGATTTCGCAGCATCTTGCGCTGACACCGCAGTTGCAGCAATCCATACGTTTGCTGCAGCTTTCAACGCTTGAACTCAACCAGGAGCTGGAACAGATTCTGCAGGACAATCCGCTATTGGAGCGCGAAGGAGAGAACGAAGAGGAAGTACATACTTCTCCTCAATCCGGCAATGAAAAGCAGAATGAAGTATCAACGGAGCAGCCTTCGGAAGCAGCTACCGACGAACGCCAGTCCAGCCTCGACGAAATGGACTGGAACGACTACAGCGCCAAGGGAGGTGACGAGGAGGATGATTCAGGCCCTCAAATTGCCGCTGCCTCCACGACATTACGTGATCACCTGATATCCCAGATTTCACTGGTTCCACTGAGCAGCCGTGATCGGGCTCTGGTGATCATGCTGATTGATGCGCTGGACGAAGATGGGTATCTGGAACAGCCACTCGAAGAAATCGCTGCCAGCCTCGATCCCGAACTGGAGATCGAACCCGAGGAACTGGAAATTGCCCTGAAACATCTGCAAAACCTGGAACCGACCGGGGTCGGTGCACGCAATCTTGGCGAGTGTCTGACCCTGCAGTTGAAGATTCTCCCCGAATCAACGCCTTCAGTTGACACCGCCCTTCGAATCGTATCCGACCATCTTGGCCTGTTGGCAGCAAGGGATATTGGCAAGCTCAAGAAAGCCTTGCATATCGATGACGCAGAACTGCGTGCCGCCCGGCAAATCATCCTGAATCTCAACCCAAAACCGGGGGCGAATTACGGATCAGGCGATATTCACTATGTCGTGCCGGATGTTTACATCAGGAAAATCAAGGGGTTCTGGCTTGCGAGCCTGAATCCGGACGCCATGCCCAAGCTTCGCATCAACCGGGTGTATGCCGATATTCTGTCCCGGCATCGTGAATCTGGCGGCCAGCTTTCAACTCAACTGCAGGAAGCCAAGTGGCTGATCAAGAACGTGCAGCAGCGTTTCGACACCATACTTCGCGTTTCCCAGGCCATCGTCGACCGGCAGCGCAATTTCTTCGAACATGGCGAAGTGGCCATGCGGCCCCTGGTATTGAGGGAAATCGCTGACGCCGTCGGCTTGCATGAATCAACCATTTCCAGGGTCACCACACAAAAATACATGATGACACCACGCGGCCTCTATGAACTGAAATACTTCTTTGGCAGCCACGTCTCGACGGAGACAGGGGGCGCCTGTTCATCCACAGCCATCCGCGCCCTCATCAAGCAGTTGGTAGGCTCTGAAAACGCCAAAAAACCCTTGTCGGACGGCCAGATTGCCGAGGTTCTGGGTCAGCAAGGCATCGTCGTTGCCAGACGCACTGTTGCGAAGTATCGCGAATCCCTGCAAATTCCACCCGCCAATTTACGCAAATCCTTATAGAATTTGCACTTGGCAGCTTGAAAATCCGGAGGCTCTCCCCTAATTTGAAATTGTGGAGTTCCTTTTCAAATATCCAGACAATCACTGTCCCGTACTCCGTGGAGTGCGGGATTTTTTTGACCCTTCCAATTCAGGAGGCTTAGCATGAATCTCAACATTTCCGGCCATCACCTCGAAATCACACCCGCCATTCGCGACTATGTTGCAAGCAAACTGACGCGCATCAAACGGCATTTTGACCATGTCATCGATGCATCCGTGATCATGCAGGTGGAGAAGCTGATCCACAAGGTGGAAGTCAAGCTGCATGTCCGGGGAAAGGACTTTCATGCACATGCCGAGGACGGGAACATGTATGCCGCGATCGACATGATGACGGACAAGCTGGATCGTCAAATCGTCAAGCACAAGGAAAAGAATTCGGATCACCATCCAGAGGATGGTGGAATCAAACATCAGTCTGCGGGCATATAATGCCTGGCCAGGGTCATGCCGACCCTGGCGGTTCCCCTGGATGGAACCATCGAACTGATTTCATCCGGTATACCTTCATGAACCCATTGCGCGAGAGCCTTTTTTTTAATTCCCCGGTTTACCGCCTGTCCTTACAGAATTGATGATGAACTTGATTGCACCCCTGATCAGTTCCGACAGCACCGTCCTCAACCAGGCCTTTTCCAGCAAGAAGAAATTGTTTGAGCATGCGGCACAACTGTTTGAGTCCTTCAAGGGACTGAAGCGTCAGGAAGTATTCGACAGCCTGTTCGAACGCGAGCGGCTGGGTTCCACCGCGCTTGGATTTGGTGTTGCCATACCCCATGGCCGGATCAAAAGCCTGAAAGAAGCCACCGGTGCCTTCTACCGCTTGACACCTGGCCTGGAATTCGATGCACCCGATACCCGGCCCGTCAGCCTTTGCTTTATCCTGTTGGTGCCACAGGACGCCAATGAACGCCACCTGCAGATTCTGGGCGAACTGGCCCAGTTGTTTGGCGACGCGGCAACGCGGGACCGGCTCATGAAAGTTGGAACGCCCGATGAATTGCAGAACCTGCTGAATTCATGGAAACCGTAAGTATCGTTTCAATCGGCAAGCTGTTCCATGACAACGCTGAATCGCTGGGCCTAAGCTGGGTTGCAGGACAGGAAGGCGCGGACCGCACACTCACCTCCGAATCCCTGCACAAGTCAACCTTGTCCCCCATTGGCCACCTGAATCTGGTGCACCCCAACCGGATTCAAATGCTGGGCAGCCCGGAGATGGACTATCTCCGCAAACTGAGCGTCGATGCGCTGCACGAAGCCATGGGCCACCTTTTTACGGATGAACTTGCCGCCATTGTGGTGGCCGATCGTGAGACCGTGCTGCCAATACTGCGTGAAAGCGCAGTCAAGACAGGCTCGCCACTTTTCTCTTCAACCCACCCCAGCCCCGATGTCCTGCTGCATTTGGGTCATTACCTGACCCAGAGCCTGGCTGAAACCACTCTGGTTCACGGCGTATTTCTAGAAGTAAACGGATTGGGAGTGCTGGTAAAGGGCCAGGCTGCCGTGGGCAAGAGCGAACTCGCACTGGAGCTGGTGACGCGCGGGCACCGACTGGTTGCCGATGATGCGGTGGAACTCCGTCACGTGGCACCCGATACACTGGAGGGCGCCTGCCCTGAGCTGCTCAGGGATTTTCTGGAAGTGCGCGGCCTGGGTATTCTGAATATCCGCACCCTGTTTGGCGAGACAGCCGTCAAGCTCAAGAAGAACCTCAAGCTCATTGTGGAACTGGTCAACCCGGATGAAAGCGCCGGCCCCATCAACCGTCTTGAGATGGAAGCTTCGCGGACGAGAATTCTGGACGTGGAAATCCCTACGGTCAGGATCCCTGTTGCGGCAGGCCGCAACCTGGCTGTGCTGCTAGAAGTCGCGGTACGCAGCCACATACTCAAAAGCCGTGGCATCAACCCCGCTGCCGAACTGATGGCCCGTCAGCAATCCCTGATGCAGGGCGAATCCTGATGCAGCTGGTTCTGATTTCCGGGTTGTCCGGCTCCGGCAAGAGCATTGCCATCGCCGTACTCGAAGATGCTGGCTACTACTGCATCGACAATCTTCCACTCACCCTGGTTGACGAAGTCGTAGGTCATCTGTGCTCATCCGGCCAGGAAAAAATCGGCATTGCCGTCGATGCGCGAAGCGGCGAGGATTTCTCCAGGTTTCCGGCCGTGCTCAAAAAGCTCCGTGCGGAAGGCCATGATGTCAAGGTGATATTCCTTGAAGCAAAAACATTGACCCTGGTCAAACGCTTCTCTGAAACCCGCCGCCGCCATCCGCTGTCTTCCGAAAAGGTTTCCCTATCCGAAGCGATACAGCTTGAACGCGATATGCTCGGCGAGGTTGTCGAGAGTGCACATCGAATCGATACAAGCGATTTGTCTCCCAGTGCGCTGAGACTGTGGATCAAGGATCTGATCTCGATCGATCGATCGCGCATCACGCTGTTGTTCGAGTCGTTTGGCTTCAAGCATGGCATCCCCCTCGATGCCGACCTTGTATTCGATGTGCGCTGCCTTCCCAACCCCTATTACGTTCCCGAACTGCGTCCCCTCACGGGCAAGGACGAGGCAGTCCAGGAATACATCGAAGCCAGTCCAGATGCGATGGCCATGCTCGCCGACATCCGTGCCTATGTCGAGAACTGGCTTCCCTGTTTCATCCGCGACCATCGTGCCTATCTCACGATTGCGATTGGCTGCACGGGCGGCCAGCACCGTTCGGTGTATTTTGTGGAATCGCTCGGCGCGGCATTTGAAAAACGCGAGCAGGTGCTGATCCGTCATCGTGAGCTGGTTTGATGAAGCGGGTTCGAGATATCGCCATGTTGCTCAGGCCCGGAGATTATGTGGTCCTCCTGCTGGGCCTGTTGCTTGTCGCAATGCTCTTTTCCGCCAGATTGCAGAACCCGCCTGGTCAGATGCTCGTGGTTCGCGCCAAGGGTCAGGTCGTGGCAGAGCTCCCCTTGCATATGCAACGCACCCTGAGCATCGCCGGAACATTGGGAAACAGCCTGATTGAAATAGTCGACGGCCGTGCGCGCGTCATCGGCGATCCCGGACCACGGCAAATTTGCGTGAAGCAGGGTTGGATCAGCAGGGCGGGCGATGCGCTGCTATGTCTGGCCAACCAGGTCACGCTGGAAATTCCGGGGCAATCCGCCGGGTACGATTCCCTCAATTACTGATTTACATGCCCAAGCGCGAAATCATTTTGCCCATTGCCGCCGAGGACCGTCGAATCGCGAAGCTCGCAGCCATCGCCATTGGCCTTACACTGGCAGAAGCCGCCCTGCCCAGTCCAATTCCGGGAGTCAAGCCGGGACTGGCCAACATCGTCATACTACTGGTTCTCTTGCAGCATGGATTAAAGGCTGCTGCCTCGGTTTCGGTCATCCGCCTGCTGGCCGGTAGCCTGTTGCTGGGCAGCTTTCTTTCACCTGGCTTCTGGCTGGCCGCCTCGGGCGCCGCAGCCAGTCTGCTGATGCTTTCAATCCTTCAATATCTGCCGGAAAAATTCTTTGGTCCGGTTTCGCTTTCCATCCTGACCGCGTTTGCGCATATCAGCGGACAACTCGCACTTGCCTGGGCCTGGCTATTGCCTTCCACAGGCATCCTTGCGCTGTTGCCTTTTTTTGCCCTGGCAGCCTTGATATTCGGCACGGTCAACGGCCTCATCGTCACCCGTTTGATTGCCGGGAAACCGGACATGGGCGCACAATCAGCCCATGTCTGAAAAAACCATCACGCTCGCGCTAAGCGGCGCTTCGGGTCTGGCTTATGGCCTACGCCTGCTGGAATGCCTGCTGGCAGCAAACTGCTGTGTACAACTGCTTGCCACTCAAGCCGCGCATGTCGTGGCCGCGCAGGAATTGAACATCACGCTGCCCAGCCGCGCCGCCGATCTCGAAAACTGGCTGCGCGAACGCTACCCGCATGCACAGGGAAAGCTTCGTGTGTTCAGTCGCGAAGACTGGTTCGCGCCGATGGCCTCCGGGACTGGTGCGGGTGATGCGATGGTCGTTTGCCCCTGCTCCATGGGCACACTGGCCGCCATTGCCCAAGGGCTGTCCGACAACCTCATCGAACGCACGGCGGATGTCATGATCAAGGAAAACCGGAAACTTATCCTGGTTCCGCGCGAAACGCCCTTCTCCGCCCTGCATCTGGAAAACATGCTCAAGCTGGCGCGGCTTAACGTCACCATTCTGCCCGCCAATCCGGGTTTCTATCATCACCCTCAACGAATCGAGGATCTTGTCGACTTCATCGTTGCGCGCGTTCTCGACCAGCTTGGCATTCCGCATGAACTCATGCCGCGCTGGGGACAAACGAAGTAAGCGGAACGCCGCATGTTTTCTTCACGACCTCGTACCCTGCCGCTGTTTCCGCTTTCCACGGTATTGTTTCCGGGTGGAAGGCTGACGCTGAAAATCTTCGAGCAGCGTTATCTTGAACTGGTAAAAAACTGTCTCGCTGACAATTCGACCTTCGGGCTTTGCGCCATCCGCGAAGGCCATGAAGTTGGCGAGCCTGCCGTTCCCTTTGAAGTCGGCACGGAAGTGCGCATCACGGAATGGGACATGCCGCAGCCGGGTATTTTCCATATTGAGGTCGAGGGGTTGGAACGCTATATCGCCAACAATATGGAATTGCAAGGAAGTGGGACGCTGATTGCGTCCATACAGCCGGTGAGCGCCGAAAAATCCTGTGCCATCCCCGACGAGCTGCGCTTGTGTCCGGAAGTCCTGAAGCACATCATGGCTGACAACACCATGCCTGTTCCAGAATCGCATTTCGAAGATGCCGTGTGGGTTGGCTATCGCCTGTCAGAAAGACTGCCTTTCAAACTCAAGGTCAAACAAGATTTGCTTGAAATGAATGACACCCTGACCCGGCTGCGCATTCTTGATCAGTTCCTGAGAACACAGGCCAAATAGATGGCGCGTTTTTACCCTGAACTCAACGACAGCCACCGTTCTTTCATCGAACGTCAGCATGTATTCTTCACTGCAACCGCGCCAACCACGGGCCGCATCAACCTCTCGCCCAAAGGCATGGACAGCTTTCGCGTCCTGGATGAAAAGACAGCGGGCTACCTCGATCTTACCGGAAGCGGCAACGAAACCGCTGCACACCTGCGAGAAAACAGTCGCTTCACGATCATGTTTTGCAGCTTCGAGAACGATCCACTGATCCTCCGCCTGTATGGCAAGGGACAGGTCATCCGCCGGCAGGATGCGGACTGGCCGAAATGGCGACCGGCTTTCCCTGACTTTCCCGGCGAACGGCAACTCATCCTGATGCACATCGAGTCGGTGCAAACCTCATGCGGCTACGCGGTCCCGTTGATGGGCTACCAAGGCGAGCGAGACACGCTGGCGCGCTGGGCCGAGAAAAAAGGCACGGTGGGATTACTGGATTACTGGCGCGAGAAAAACCGCGTCAGCATAGATGGCTTACCTACAGGCTTATTGGAGGACTAACATGAGAAAATCTTCCGCGCTGTTGATCGGCGCTTGTCTGCTCGCTTCCGGCTGCGACAGCCCAACGGAGGCCCCCGCTCCCAAAACCGAGGAACCCCGGCCAACACCCTCTGGCACTCAGACCAACGCGCTGGAAAAGGCAAAACAGCTCGAAGGGCAGATGCAGCAGGATGCAGAAGCGCGCAAGCAGCAAATGGAACAGGCTACGCAATAGATTTTCTTTCATCGCTGGCAAGCAGGCTGCGAATCACCTCGCCCGCCAGCATCAAACCAAACAAGGGCGGCATGTAGCTGATGGTGCCATTGACCGCACGGGGCCGCCCCCGTCCGCATACAGGCTCGGGGGGCCTTGGCGGTCTCGGTGGCTCGTCGGTAAATACCGTCAGCACGCCTTTTGTCACGCCACGCCGTTTGAGGCGCTTGCGCATCATCGCCGCCAGCGGGCAGCCGCATGTTTTCGAGAGATCGGCCAATTTGATTCTGGATGGATCGAGCCGGTTGCCCGCGCCCATGCTGGACGCCACGGGAACACCATTTTTGACACAATGCTCGACCAACGCTGCCTTGCAATTGAGCGAATCGATGCAGTCGATGACATAATCCGCATCCGTCGGGATCTGGCTGGCGACACTCTCCGGGACGACGAACTCACGCACCCCCCGCAAATCGCAAGCGGGATTGATGTCACGGATGCGCGCCGCCATCAGTTCAACCTTGGGCTGATTAACCGTGGACAGCATGGCTGGCAGCTGACGGTTGATGTTCGACATCGCCACCACGTCATGATCGATGATGGTCAGTCTGCCGACTCCGGCCCGTGCCAGCGCCTCGGCGCAATACGAGCCCACGCCCCCCAAGCCGGCCACGACGACGTGTTTCGATGCCAGACATGCCAGCCCCGCTTCGCCCAGCAGAATCTCTGTACGCTCAAATTGCGGCGGCACCATGATTTGCGCTTCACTCATGGCGAGATTTTATAAAATATCCACATGCTCAAGTATCTCATCAGCCTGATTGTCTTCCTCTTCGTCACCGGCTTGCTGTGGCCCGTGCTTTCGCGGCTCGGTCTGGGCCGCCTGCCAGGCGATGCAACCTTCGTCCGGCACGGGCGGCAATATTACTTCCCGTTCACCAGCAGCCTGATTTTATCGCTGGCCGCGAGCCTGTTATTTGGATTCTTCTGGTAATGAGCAAAGCCTTTACCAAAGAAAACGACACCCTTCCGGAAGACGACGAAGACGAAGGCGCCAGCGCCATGCCGGCAGGTGTCAAAAACTACATGACACCGGCAGGCCATGCACGCCTGAAGGCAGAGTTCGAGCAGCTCTGGAAAATCGAGCGCCCAAAATTGGTCGAAACCATCGCCTGGGCAGCCAGCAACGGCGACCGCTCGGAAAACGGTGACTATATCTATGGCAAGAAGCGCCTGCGTGAAGTCGACCGCCGCATTCGCTATCTCACCAAACGGCTGGATAATGCCGTCGTCGTCGATCCCGTCGCACGCGAAGAGACCGACCAGGTATTCTTCGGGGCCACCGTTACCGTTGCAGACGATCTTGGGTCGGAAGCCACCTATACCATCGTCGGCATCGACGAAGCCGAACCTTCACAAAACCGCATCTCCTGGGTATCGCCCATGGCCCGCGCGTTGCTAAAAGCGCGCGAAGGCGATGTCGTCAGCCTGATGACGCCAGCTGGCAAGCGCGAGCTGGAGATTCTGGAAGTGAGATATGAGGAGATTGCGTAGCGAGCAATAAGCTTGGCGCATTGCACACACCGGACTACCTCTTGCACCCCGCCGCTTCCACCATCAGCCGCTTCATCTCGCTGACTGCCTTTTCCCACCCAACAAATATCGCCTGCGCGACAATCGCATGGCCGATATTGAGTTCATGCACACCGGGAATGGCGGCGATGGGCTGGACATTGTGGTAGGTAAGACCATGTCCTGCATTGACGGTAAGCCCAAGCCCCAGGCCATAGGAAACAGCCTTGCGGATGCGGTCAAGCTCCTGAAGCTTGGCAGCAGGCTCTTCGAGATCGGCATAGTGGCCGGTGTGGATTTCGACTAACGGTGCGCCACACTCGCGTGCAGCTTCCAGTTGCTTGTAGTCGGCATCGATGAAAAGCGACACACGAATGCCGGCCTCCCCAAGACGCGCACAGGCACTGCGTACCTTGTCGAGCTGCCCAGCTACGTCCAGGCCGCCTTCTGTAGTGAGTTCTTCACGTTTTTCGGGCACAAGGCAAACATCCTGCGGTTTGATGCGCTGGGCGACGCCGATCATCTCCTCGGTTACCGCCATTTCCAGATTCATTTTGGTCTTGAGCACACGGCGCAGAATGTCGACGTCCTCATCCTGGATGTGACGGCGGTCTTCGCGCAAATGCAGAGTAATGCTGTCGGCACCTGCGGTTTCGGCAGCCAGCGCGGCTTCGACCACACTGGGATAGCGGGTTTTTCGCGCCTGCCTGATGGTGGCAACGTGGTCGATATTGACGCCCAGGTAAATCATTTCTCAGTCAGTTCCTTCAACATTTGCCGAGTATAAAGCGGCTTGCCGCCCAGGTGGTGATTGATCAGCGCGCGCATGAGCAGCTTGGCCTCGGCGCGGGTAGTCGGCGACTCCAGCCTGTCCTGGTCTAGATCGAGCAAGGTCTGGCCGGAAACCGGAATGCCGTTGATGCCCGCTCTCTCATCCGCATATGGACCGCGTTCGGGTACAAACACATAGCGGGTATCCTCACGCACAGGGAGGGTGGATTCCGCCTCTTCATGAAACGTGGCGGCATACCCAATTTCAGACAGCAAATGTTTCTCGAAGCGACGCAGGATACGTTCAAGGTCATTGCCATTGGGCTGGGCAAGCTCTGCCAGCGTGGCGCGGTAATAATCGAACAGCGCTTCGTGCGGATCATCCCGCGCCAATAGTTTCAGCATCAGTTCATTGAGGTAAAACCCACACATCAGGGGCAGGCCTCTCAGGGGCGCGATGCCACCCTGCCATTCTGCGCCATGCAGGGTACGCACTTCGTTCTTGCCAAACCAGGAAAGCAATAGGGGCGTGAACGGCTGCACCTGTCCGCGCAGTGCGGAACGGGGACGGCGGGCGCCGCGCGCAATCAGCGCCATGCGTCCATGATGTCGTGTGAAGACCTCGACAACGAGGGAGGTCTCCCTGAACGGCCATGTGTGAAGCACAAAGCCAGGTTCGTTATCTATGCGAGCCTGCGCCATGGATTTTTACTCAATACCGAGCGACTTGAGCACGCTTACGTCGTCCGACCAGCCGCCCTTGACCTTGACCCAGACTTCAAGATAAACCTTGCCATCGAACAGTTTTTCCATGTCCTGGCGCGCCTGGGTGGAAATGGCCTTGAGCTTTTCGCCGCCCTTGCCAATGACGATAGCTTTCTGGCTGTCGCGGTCGACCAGGATGGTGGCGAAGATGCGCCGCAGGTTGTCAACTTCCTCGAACTTGTCGATGACGACGGCAGTCGCATAGGGAATTTCATCACCGCACAACCTGAAAAGCTTTTCGCGGATCAACTCGGCCGCCAATACCCTTTCGGTCTGATCGGTGACATCATCCTCATCATAAAGCGCCTCGCCTTCAGGCAGGTAGCGGGTCAGCGTTTTCAATAGTTCGCCCACGCCCGTGCCATGCTTGGCGGAAACCGGGACAATTTCGGCAAAGTTCCGCTGTTCAGATGCCTTCTGCAAATAAGCCAGCATGTCAGCCCGGTCCTTGATCTCGTCCTGCTTGTTGACCACCAGTAGCACCGGCCGGTCTTCAGGCAAAAGATCAACGACCTGCCTGTCTGCCCGATTGAACCTACCCGCTTCAACCACCATCAGCACCGCATCTACATCAGCCAATGTTTGCCGCACACTGCGATTCAATGCGGCATTGAGCCGCCCGCCGTGCCGCGTCTGGAAGCCGGGCGTATCGACGAAGACATATTGCACGCCAGCCTCGGTGTGGATGCCCGTCACACGATGGCGGGTGGTTTGCGCCTTGCGTGAGGTGATGCTGATTTTCTGGCCCACTAGTTTGTTCAGCAGGGTGGATTTGCCGACATTGGGACGTCCCACGATGGCAATGTATCCGGCGCGGCGGATTTCTTCCTGCTCAGGATTCACCCCACCACACCCGCCTGTTTCAATACCGCCAGTGCCGCCTCCTGCTCGGCGGCGCGCCGGCTTCTGCCCTGTCCCTGGGTTTTGATTCCCAGGGCGGGAATGTGGCAGGACACGACAAATACCTGGTCATGTGCTTCGCCGCGCGTGCCGACCAACTGGTATTCTGGCAGCGGATGGCGCTGGCCCTGCAGCCATTCCTGTAATTGGGTTTTGGCATCCTTGCCGGATGCTTTCGGATCAATGCCGGCGATGACTGGTCTGAACAGGCTCAAAACAACGGATCGGGCGGCCTCAAACCCTGCATCCAGAAACACCGCGCCGAAGATGGATTCCAACGCATCCGCCAGAATCGACGGCCGCCGAAAACCGCCAGACTTGAGTTCGCCTTCCCCCAACAGCAGAAAATCCCCCAATTTCAGGCTGACGGCAATGTCCGCCAGTGTTTCCTGACGCACAAGATTGGCCCGCATGCGCGAGAGGGTGCCCTCTGGCAGCTGCGGAAAAGTGTCGAAGAGGGCATGGGCAACGATGCAATTCAATACCGAATCGCCAAGAAACTCGAGCCTCTCGTTGTGCGGTGCGTTGTAGCTGCGGTGGGTGAGCGCCTGCCTGAGCAGGTCTTCGTTGTTGAATTCATGACCCAGGCTGTTTGTCAGCCTGGCCAGGTCCTGTTTCTTCAATTTAATTCGAGGCGCCACCACCGTCAGAACTGGCCGAGAAATCAACCAGCAAGCTGACATTGCCTATCAACGGTGTCTGGAACTGATATTCAGCCGACACAACGGTCTGACCGCCATCACGGCCTATTTCCAGATCGGTAGCCTTGATGGTGTTGATATTGTCCACCATGGCCCGCTTGCTGAACTTGTCCCGTATTTCACCGTTGCTCATGCTTTTCAGGTTTGGGTCGTTCCCAATGTCCCGGAGGATTTTCTGAATGGTGAAATATTCTGTATAGGCAGGGATCAGCTTCATCGCCAGAAGAGCGATGAAAACGAGGATGATGCCCCAGAGCACCAGTCCTATCAGTGTCAGCCCGCGCTGTTGACGATGCTTGATCATGTTTGTCTCCTCAGTGAATCGTGGTGCCTATGCGCTTGATATCGCCAAAATTCATCCAGATAAAAAATGCCTTGCCGACTATGTTGCCGTCCGGAACGAATCCCCAATACCGGCTGTCATTGCTGCCGTCACGATTGTCTCCCATCATGAAGTAATGTCCGTCGGGCACCCGGCAGGAGAAGCCTTCGTCATTGTAGGTACAGTTGCCCTGATTGGGAAAGGATTTCAACTGCTCTTTCAAGAAACCGGCGATGCCTGGAATAACCATGGCGTCGTACTCCTGCTCGCCCAGCTTCTCGCGATAAACAATGCCGGTCACGAAATTCAGGCCGCCCGCTTCAAAGCTGAAAGTTCCATTTTCCCGATATGAAACCGGCTGTCCATTGATGACAAGCCTCTTGTCCCTGTATTCGACCAGATCGCCCGGCAGGCCGACTACGCGCTTGATGTAATCCGTGGAAGGATCCTCGGGAAAATGAAACACCATCACGTCGCCGCGCCTGGGATCATTGATCTCGATGACTTTCTTGTCGATGACTGGCAGGCGGATGCCGTATTCGTATTTGTTCACCAGGATGAAATCGCCCGCGAGCAGCGTCGGCATCATCGATCCGGACGGAATGCGGAACGGCTCGACCAGAAACGAGCGCAACAGGAATACCAGCAGAATTACCGGAAACAGGCTGACAGAATATTCCACGCCCGGCGGGCGCTCTTCGTCCTTCTGGCGCTTTTTTGACAATACCAGCTTGTCCCAGAGCCAGATGGCACCGGTGACCGCCGTGGCGACCAGCAGCAACAGGGGCAGTCCGATTATGCCCTTGAACACAAGAACAACGCCCGCAGCAAGCCCCGCGATCAGCGCAATGGCCAGAACATCCATTTATTTTTCTCCCACCTGCAGGATGGCGAGAAAGGCCTCCTGCGGAATTTCAACGTTGCCGACCTGCTTCATGCGCTTCTTGCCTTCCTTTTGCTTTTCCAGCAGTTTCTTCTTGCGCGTGATGTCGCCGCCGTAGCACTTCGCCAGCACGTTCTTGCGCAAGGCCTTGACGTTTTCACGCGCGATGATCTGTGCACCAATGGCGGCCTGTACTGCCACATCGAACATCTGTCGCGGGATCAGTTCGCGCATTTTCGCCGCCAGTTCGCGGCCGCGATATACGGAATTCGAACGATGAACGATGAGCGACAGCGCGTCCACTTTATCGCCATTCACCAGAATGTCCAGCTTGACCAGATCGGCGGCACGAAACTCCTTGAATTCGTAATCCAGCGAGGCATAGCCGCGCGAGGTGGATTTGAGCTTGTCGAAGAAATCCATGACGACTTCATTCATCGGCAGCTCGTATTTGAGCATGACTTGACGGCCGACATACTTCATGTCCACCTGCACGCCGCGCTTCTGGTTGCACAAGGTCATGACGTTGCCCAGATAATCCTCCGGCACGAAAATCGTGGCGGTGATGATGGGTTCAAAAATGGCCTCGATCTTCGAGGTTTCTGGCAGCCTGGACGGATTTTCCACTTCCATCATCGTGCCGTCACGCAATTGCACCTGATACACCACAGTCGGCGCAGTAGTGATGAGGTTCTGGTCGAATTCCCTCTCCAGCCGCTCCTGCACGATATCCATGTGCAGCAGCCCCAGAAAGCCGCAGCGGAAACCGAATCCCAACGCCTGCGAAACTTCAGGCTCGAACTGAAGCGCGGCATCATTAAGTTGCAGCTTTTCCAATGCATCGCGCAGTGAATCGTAGTCGTGTGATTCCACTGGATACAGTCCGGCAAAGACCTGCGACTGGATTTTCTTGAAACCGGGCAGCGGTTCGCTGGCGGGGTTATCCGCCAGCGTGACCGTATCCCCCACCTGCGCCGCCTTCAGTTCCTTGATGCCGGCAATGATGAATCCGACCTGACCCGCCGACAGCGATTCGCGCTGTTTGGAACGTGGCGTGAAAACGCCGACCTGTTCGGTCAGATATTGCGCCCCGGTCGCCATCAGCCGGATCTTGTCCTTGGGCTTGAGCACGCCGTCCACCACCCGCACCAGCATGACCACGCCGACATAATTGTCGAACCAGGAATCAATGATCAGTGCCTTCAGCGGCGCGTTTTCGTTTCCACGTGGCGGCGGCACCTTGCTGACCACATCTTCCAGAATTTCGGCAATACCGATGCCGGTCTTGGCCGAAGCTCTCACTGCATCGGTTGCATCGATACCGACAATATCCTCGATTTCCTCGCTGACACGATCCGGGTCGGCCGAGGGTAGATCAATCTTGTTCAGCACGGGAATAACCTCAACACCCAGATCGATCGCCGTATAGCAATTGGCCACGGTCTGCGCCTCCACGCCCTGCGAGGCATCGACCACCAGCAGCGCGCCCTCGCAAGCGGACAGCGAGCGGCTCACCTCGTAGGAAAAATCCACATGCCCGGGGGTGTCGATCAAGTTCAGGTAATAGGTCTTCCCGTCCCTTGCCTTGTATTCCAGCGCGGCGGTCTGCGCCTTGATAGTGATGCCGCGCTCCTTTTCCAGATCCATAGAATCCAGCACATGGGATTCCATTTCGCGATCCGACAGGCCGCCGCACAAATGAATGATGCGGTCGGCCAGGGTTGATTTGCCATGGTCGATATGGGCGATGATGGAAAAATTGCGAATATTGTCTTGCACAGTGCTGTTTTAATCTTACAAAACGAAAAAGGGGCACAGCCAGTGTGCCCACGGGAATAAATCAACGGGTTGAATTTTAAAGGAAAATCCCTGTTTCAGAAAGCCAGCTCTTCAATGCAGCTTCGTCCAGACAATGCCGGCAAATTTCCCGTTCGCCCGCCAGCAGAACGGGAATATCCCGGCCATATTGCACTTCCATTTCGGGATTGCCATTGATGTCGATTTCATGGATGGAAAATGGAAATCGGGCAACCCATTGATGCAGGGCTGCCCTCATGTCCTCGCACAAATGACAACCGCTGCGCCCCAGAAGAGTCAGCGTCGGGACTTCATCAATCACTGCTGCCGTTTGTTATCTTCAATGGTATGTAAAGGGAATTCTCTCCGCGTCGCACCAGAACCGCTGCGCTTTTCCCTGCTGGAACCGAGGCAATCAATTTGCGAAACTCTTCCACAGTGCTGACTTCGGTATTGTTGACGGCAAGGATGATGTCACCCACCCGGATACCGGCACGTAGCGCATCACCTTTGGACTCCTCCACCAGCAGGCCGCCTTTGACTTTCAGTTCCTTGCTCTGATCCCTGGAGAGTTCGGCCAGCACCAGCCCGCCACGCGAGAAGGATTTCTGGGTTTTCGGGCCAAAGGCCACCCTGCCCTCATCGGGCAGCTCGCCAACATTGATAAACAATTCCCGGGTAGCACCCTTGCGCCACACCTGTACCGGCACCTTGCTGCCCGGCTTGACGTTCGCCACCAGACGCGGCAGATCGCCAGAATTTTCGACCATCTTGTTGTCGAATTTCAGTACCACATCCGATACCTGCATGCCACCCTTTGCCGCCGGACTGTCTTCCTGAACCTCCGCCACCAGGGCGCCACGCGCGCGGTCAAGCTTGAAGGATTCCGCCAGATCCGAGGTCACTTCCTGAATCACCACACCCAGCCAACCGCGGGCGACCTTGCCGCTGGTTTTGAGCTGGTTGGCAACCTCCATCGCCACATCGATCGGGATGGCAAACGAGACGCCCTGGTAACCGCCACTGCGGCTGTATATCTGGGAGTTGATACCCACCACTTCGCCGCGCAGGTTGAACAGCTGGCCGCCGGAATTGCCCGGATTGACCGCCACATCAGTCTGGATGAAAGGCACGTAATTATCGGAAGGCAGCGAACGGCCCTTTCCGGAAACGATGCCCGAAGTCACGCTGTTCTCGAAACCGAATGGCGAACCAATGGCAATAACAGCCTCGCCAACGCGCAGTTTGTCAGGATTTCCAATCGTGACCGCGGGTAGATTGGTGGCATTAATCTTGATTACAGCAACATCAGAGCGTGTGTCGTAGCCGATGACCTTGGCGGTGAATTTGCGCTTGTCAGTCAACTTCACGGTCACCTCGTCCACACCCTGCACCACATGCGCGTTGGTCAGGATATACCCGTCGCTGCTGACAATGAATCCAGATCCGTTGCCACGAGAAGGTATCTCACGCGGCGGACTATCCCGCTGAGGTCCCCCAGGCGGAAAGAATTTGCGGAAGAAATCGAACATTTCCTCTTCATCAGGCATTGAGAAAGGCATGCCCTGGGAATGCTGAACAATTTTTGTCGTACTGATATTGACCACAGACGGGCCGTTTTTCTCGACCAGATCCGCCACATCGAGAATGGCAGCCTGAGCCGTTGCAGCCAGCATCAAAACCACTCCAAACACCTTACCTAGCAATGAATGTTTCATGACCACCCTCTTAACTTGAATATCCAACAACAAGACCGCTCCGGTCCACGCTTTGCAACATGACAGGCTTCCAGCCGAAAGTGTCTCTCCAGACTCTTTGCAGGAGGGACGATGCCATCAATCCGCCCATGGCCATTGCAGCTGCAGCCATGTCCCCCGCGACGTATTGGCCGAACAACGCACCCATCAGCATCAGCATCAAGGGCAACCCGTACAGCCTGAACGCGGATCGCCATAGCGCACCCTCTGGTATGCCTATGATCACCTTGTCGCCCGAGCGAGCGTGGAGGACGTTTTCCACGGGGAAAGTTCGCTCGTGTTGCCCGAAAAGATCAGCCAGCCTGCGGGTTGAACAACCGCCGCTGCCACAACTTCCGCAAGTACCCGACTCACGGGCTTCGACCCATGCTCTTCCTCCTTCGACTTTAAGCACTACAGCGTTCTGCTCAAGCATCCGTCCACCTCGTTATCGCTTCTGCACGGAATTGGCCGTCTCCAGCAGGGCCGCGGCTGGCACTTCGCCCATTGCCGTGATCTTGTAGCCCGAGACCCGTCGGGAATAAATGTTGATCGCGCTCTCGGTCGAAAGTCCATCAAGGTAGTTTGCACCATCGACGATGGGCTCGATGAATACAGACAGATTGCTGATGCCATCAGAATAGATACGATGCAGAACCGGGGTCTTTTTTCCGTGCAAGGGTCGCATTGCCTTGAGTATGTTCACATACCCTGGAGGCGGGCTGATGCTCCATCCATCATCCGGCTGCTGCGCTTGGGACAGGCTGGCGGCCTGTATTTTTTTTCCGGCCATGCGCACGTCAAATATCGACTTGTCCGGCTTTGTCCCGATTTCGATTTCCGAAAATACAATCATCGACACTTGAGCGCCGTGATTGTCGACTGTGCGCGTCTTCAGCGGAAGTGAAGTCTGGCGGTCAAGCCAGATCATGTGTGTGTAGCGGAACTGATCACGCGGATCGAGAATGATGACACGGCATTCCCGGCCAGCCACTTTTTCGATTCCCCCCAGCCTGGGAATGTAATTGCGTGACAGATTCACCGATTCATCGGGCACTACTGCAGGGAAAAAGCGCTGAACGGCATTCCGGTCGATGCGAATGGTTTTGCCATCCGCCATATGACAAAACACTTCGTCATTGATGCGCAGAAACTCGCGGTGCGGCCCGTCGAGAACCTCGATCTTGTGCAACTCCCCATGCCTATCTGCGCGATGTGCCACCCGCAATACTTCGGTATGTTCGCCATGGTGATAGAAATAGGTACCGGTGTAATCCAGCTTTGCCGCAGCCTCGCGTGCCACATTGAGCATTTCAAGAGCATCGGCAGCGCGGGCGATCTGCACACCCAGCGCCAGGAAAAGTGCCAGCGATGTCCAAATCAGAATCGTGGTTCTCATTGAGCCGGCTCTTCCAGTGTCATCACGGCACGTTGATAAGGAGAAGCGATCGCGACAGGCGAGAACTCCTGATGGGCTACCATGTAGGGGGCCATGCGTGCTTCAACCTGCCGGTTGGATGGCGCCGTGTTACGCACCACCTGCAACCCGCTGTCCCGGTTGCCCGTGAGCCCCGGCATCAGCGCCACCACGGAGACAACCGCCATCGACGCTGCCAGCGCCATGATGGCAGGCGGCCCATAGCGGCGGATTCTGGGCGCCAGCACGGTCGGCTCCTCGGCAAGCCGCGCCTTCAGCGTTTCATTGAACCGGTCCGAAAGCATTGGCATGCCGCGCAGCGCATCGCCAATGCCGTGATAAAGCGCCCAGCGTTCCCTGGCACTTTCATCTCGGCACAAATGGCTGATGGCTTCAGAGCGATCCCGAACCGGCATTTCGCCATCCAGCAGATCGGACAGCCAGTCCGTTTCTTCATCCAGTCCTGGCGCTTGATTGTGTTGTGTCTTCACGGTTACCACCTCTTGTCTTTGCTTGTGCCCAGCATGGGGCGGATTTTTTCTGCAATGGCCTCGCGTGCCCTGAAAATCCGTGAGCGCACGGTGCCGATCGGACAATCCATCATTTGCGAGATTTCCTCGTAGGACATTCCTTCGATTTCCCGAAGTGTGATGGCTGTTCTCAATTCCTCTGGCAACGAATCCACTGCTTCGTTCACTGCGCGGGCGATCTGCTTGGTTTGCAGTTCCGCATCCGGTGTGGAAATATCATGCAGCAGCTCGCTGCCCTCAAAATTCTCGGCTTCATCGTTGTCGAAAACCGTCGCCGTTGGAGCCCGTCGGCCCCGCGCAACCAGGTAGTTCTTGGCCGTATTCACGGCGATGCGATAAAGCCAGGTGTAAAATGCGCTTTCGCCCCTAAACTGGGGCAATGCGCGGTAGGCCTTGATGAAGGATTCCTGGGCGATATCCTCGATCTCGGCCGGGTCGCGCACCATGCGTGACAGCAAACGTGCCAGCTTTCGCTGGTACTTGAGCACCAGCAACTCAAATGCGCGCTTGTCGCCTCTCTGGGCGCGTTCGACCAGTTCCTGGTCAATTTCGCGTTCCACCGTACTCCCTTGCAGCATGCCTTGTGTTTATCCGCCTAGTATAAGCGAGCGCATTTTGCGATTCCGACCCGGCTCTGTAAAAAAAGTTCAACCCTGATAGGGGGTTGAGGCCCATCAAGCGCATTTTGCTGGGTATCATTGCACCAGCATGCACAAAACCGAAGTTCTGATCATAGGCAGCGGGCTTGCCGCCCTGACCACGGCGCTGCATCTGGCGCCACACAGGCACGTCACCCTCCTGACCAAGCGCGAATTGATGGATGGCGCCAGCGCATGGGCGCAGGGTGGCATCGCTGCAGTGCTCGACTCCCACGACTCGGTGGAATCCCATATCCGCGACACCTTGTTGGCAGGCGCCGGCCTGTGCAACGAGTCCGTCACGCGCTTCGTGGTGAGCCAGGCCCGGGAGATGGTCGGCTGGCTGGTCAACCAGGGCGTCACCTTCACCCGGGACGAATCCTCGGATACCGGATACCACCTGACCCGCGAGGGCGGGCACAGCGAACGCCGGGTCGTTCATGCGGCGGACGCCACCGGCCGGGCCGTGCAAACCTCACTGGCCGATAAAATCCGCACCCATCCCAACATCACCCTGCTTGAAAACCATCTGGCCATCGACCTCATCACCGGCCGGCATACCGGCGGCGACGAACGGCGCGTCTATGGCGTTTACGCGCTCAATAATGAAACCGGAAAGGTGGAAACCTTTTCTTCGAGTTACACGGTGCTGGCCACCGGGGGGGCTGGCAAGGTTTACCTGTATACAACCAATCCGGATACCGCCACCGGCGACGGCATCGCCATGGCATGGCGCGCGGGTTGCCGGGTGGGAAATATGGAATTCATCCAGTTTCACCCAACCTGCCTGTACCTGCCGCAGGCCAAATCCTTCCTGATTACCGAGGCGGTCAGGGGCGAAGGCGGAATTCTCAAACTGCCCGATGGCAGCCGGTTCATGCCGGACCATGACCTACGCGCCGAACTGGCGCCGCGCGACATCGTTGCCCGCGCCATCGACTATGAAATGAAAAAGCGCGGCCTGGATTGCGTCTATCTGGACATCTCGCACAAGCCGGCAAAATTCATCATCGAACACTTTCCCAACATTTTCCGCCAGTTGTCGGAGTGGGGCATCGACATGACCCACGAGCCGATTCCGGTCGTTCCCGCAGCGCATTACACGTGCGGCGGCGTGGTCACGGACACGTTTGGCTGCACTGATTTATGCAATCTGTATGCCGTTGGGGAAGTGGCCTTTACCGGGCTGCACGGCGCAAACCGGCTGGCATCCAACTCGCTGCTGGAATGCCTGGTATTCGGTCGGGCCGCCGCCCGCCATATCCTCGAAAACGCACCCTCTTTTTCGCAAACCATTCCCGAATGGGACGAGTCCCGGGTCACTGACGCCGACGAGGAAATCGTCATTGCCCACAACTGGGCGGAACTTAGGCGCTTCATGTGGGACTATGTTGGCATTGTCCGCACCAACAAGCGCCTGGCGCGCGCGGCACACCGCATCAAGCTCTTGCAGGATGAAATCGACGAGTTTTACCGAAACTTTCGTGTCAGCCACGACCTGATCGAATTGCGCAACCTGGTGATGACCGCCGATCTGATTGTTCGCTCCGCGATGCTAAGACATGAAAGCCGAGGACTGCATTTCAGTCGTGATTACCCTGAAGTTCTGCCAGTTGTCGGCAATACCATCCTCAATCCAAGGCCTGACCTGGTCTGCCCGGGTGCCTGCGAAGTTCTGATGCCCGAGATTTAGATTCTGCCATCTCCGTCTGCCCGCAATCCCCATCTCAACCATGCTCTCAAGCGCCGCTGCCTATTCTCGTCCGCGCTGTCAGGCCATATAGTCAGCCTGTCCTTTTTCTCACCCTCCCGAACCAGCCTGAGGCTGATCAGCCAGGGCAGGACAATGACCTGCCCTGTAATGTTGGCAGGTTGCCAGCCAGACTGGTGGATATGGATCTCGACTTGTCCGGTGCGGTTCACGCGCAAGCCGCTGACCACCGACCTCGCCTTTCGCCCAAGCACGGTTGCACCCACCATCAACACGCCGGTCACCATCAGTTGGATTGCCATGGGCAGCGCCGCCAGCCATATGCCAGCCAACGCAAGGCCATGGGCCAGCAACAAGCACCCCGCATAAATCCGCGAAGGTCGCAGGGCTAAGTCAAGCGGTATAAACATGTAGAATTTGTACACTCCAGACATTTTGATTGCACCACCATGATTCCAGACTGGCAAGATTTTTTAACCCGTCATGGCGCACGCATTGAAAATGCGCAAGTGCGGGACTTCGGAAACCCCAAAGACGAACTGGCCAGCGCGCAAACCGGCACGGTCATGGCCGACTTGTCTCAACTTGGTCTATTGGCATTTTCCGGCGAGGACGTCACCGAATTTCTGCAAAACCAGTTCACCAACGATGTGCGCCATCTCCATGCAGATGGCGCGGCCTGGAACGGCTACTGTTCAGCCAAGGGTAGACTGCTGGCTAATTTCCTGATGTGGAAGAACGGCGCCGATAACTGTCTGCAGATGTCGGGCGATATTCGCGAAGAGATGCTAAAGCGTTTGAAAATGTTCATTCTGCGATCCAAGGTCAAGGGACGCGATGCCACGGACGAAAACGTCAGGCTGGTTCTGTCCGGCCCCGGCTCAAAGGACGCATTGAACGAAGCCGGTCTGCCCGTTCCCGGCAGCGTGATGAAATCCTCGACCAATGCGCAAGGCCAGACCGTGCGCATCGGCGAGGACAAATTCGTGCTGGTCGTTACTCCCGAACATGCGCCCGTCGTCTGGAAAATCCTCGCCAGGCACGCCCGCCCGGTTGGCACGGGTGTGTGGGACTGGCTTAGGCTTGCAAACGGCATCCCGATGATTACCGCCGCCACGAAGGAAGAATTCGTGCCGCAAATGATCAACTGGGAAGTGCTCGGTGGCGTCAGTTTCCAGAAGGGTTGTTATCCCGGCCAGGAAATCGTCGCACGCACCCAGTACCTGGGCAAACTCAAACGCCGCATGTATCTGGCGCATATCGACAGCAATGAAGCCCCCCTGGCTGGCGATGTGCTTTATTCATCCGACATGGATGGCCAGGCCTCCGGAATGGTGGTTAACGCCGCACCTGCGCCAGAAGGTGGCTTTGACCTGCTCGCTGTCGCCCAGATCGAAAGCGTGGCATCAAACCAGCCCATCCACTGGAAATCCGCGGACGGCCCAGTACTTGCGCTCAAACCGCAACCCTACGCCTTGCCTTGAACCATTATTACATCTACTACCGGGTCAGCGAGAACAACGAAGCCGATGCCGAACAGGCCGTGCGATCCATGCAGGTCCGGCTGGCATGCCGCAGCGGTGTCCCGGGACAGCTGCTCAAGAAACGTGACGATCCGTTCCTGTGGATGGAAATCTACGAACAGGTGCAGGATCCGGTGCGATTCGAACGCCTGCTCCAGCAGGGGGTGGACGAATTCGATCTGGACATGTTTCTGGAAACACCACGCAAAGTGGAATGTTTTACTGGCGAAATACAGCGAAATAGCGCTTGCGCTGTCGGCTAAGGGCTGGCACCCAGCCCGGTATTTCAAATCTCGACAATTGGCACCCTGGGTGCCAGCGCACACAATAACTCGTAACTGATGGTGCCCGCGGCACGGGCCACCTCTTCGACCGGCAAACCTTCTCCCCAAAGCGTGACAGAACTGCCGATGTCAGCGCCAGGCAGCCGCGAGAGGTCAACCGCCAGCATGTCCATGGACACACGACCCAGGGTTCGCGTGCGCCTCCCATTGACCAGCACTGGCGTGCCGCTTGGCGCGTGACGCGGATAACCATCGGCGTAGCCACATGCGACGATGCCCAGCCTGGCCGGTTCTTCGGCCATGAAGGTCAGACCATAGCCTGCCCCTTCACCTGCCTTGAGTTGCTGCACGGCAATGATTTCCGATTGCAGTGTCAAGACCGGCCTCAAATCGAGCTCGGCGGCGGTCACGTCACTAAATGGCGAAGCGCCATAGAGCATGATGCCCAGCCTGACCCAGTCCTTTCTGGTTTCCGGATGGTTCAGGCATGCGGCGGAATTGGCTGCACTGATCGGGAGGCCGGACGTCAATGCCTTATCGAGAAAACGTGTCCACTGCCAGTCGATGCCCAATGCTTCATCCGCCGTTGCAAAATGCGTCATGAGCGTAATCCTCGCAACGTTTCGCATCGCCCTGACATGCTCCAGCACTTCCTCGAACCGCGCCATGGGAAAACCCAGCCGGTTCATGCCGCTATTGAACTTGAGAAACACATGAAGAGGCTGGGTTGCCAAGTGCAGCCATTCAAGCTGATGGTCGCCATGCACCACCGCCATCAAATCAAGTTCCGAGATGGAGGACATCTCGCCAGGCTGAAAAGGCCCTTCAAGCAGCAGAACAGGTTTCTCCACCCCCATCTGTCGCAAGTTGGCCGCCTCCTCGACAGTCAGTACGGCAAAACCATCAGTATGCCCAAGCGCTCGAACGGCGCGTGTCAGCCCGTGGCCATACGCATTGGCCTTGACGACAGAAAAGATTTTGGATTGCCCTGCATGTTTGCGTGCCACGCGCAGATTGTGCGCCAGCGCGTCAAGCGAGATATGCGCAACCAGCGGGCGCATCAATAACTTCCGGGCATTGCCAGATTCTCGAAACGGGTATGTTCGCCGAGAAAGGCCAATGGCACCATGCCAATGGGGCCATTGCGCTGCTTGCCGATGATGATCTCGGCCTTGCCCTTGTCCTGGCTGTCGGGGTTGTAGACCTCGTCCCGGTAAATGAAAAATATGACATCCGCATCCTGTTCGATGGCGCCGGATTCGCGCAGGTCGGACATGACCGGCCGCTTGTTGGGGCGTTGTTCCAGCGAACGGTTGAGCTGGGACAGCGCGACCACCGGGCAATTGAGTTCCTTGGCCAGTGCCTTCAACGAACGCGAAATCTCCGATATTTCAGTTGCACGGTTTTCCCCCTGGCTCGTGGATGACATGAGTTGGAGATAATCGATCACGATCAGCCCCATCTTGCCGCCGCATTGCCGCATCAGTCGCCGTGCACGGGCGCGAACTTCCAGCGCATTCAGGGCCGGCGTTTCGTCGATATAGAACGGTGCATCATTGAGCTTGCCAAGCGCGTAGGTCAGACGCTGCCAGTCGTCGTCCTTGAGCTGGCCGATACGGAGTTTGTGCTGATCGAGACGGCCGACCGACCCGATCATCCGCATCACCAGTTGTTGCGCGCCCATTTCCATGGAAAAAACCGCCACGGGCAATCCTGCATCCAGTGCCACATGCTCGGCGATATTGAGCGAAAATGCAGTCTTGCCCATTGAAGGTCTGCCGGCAACGATGATCAGATCGCCAGGCTGCAGGCCGGAGGTCATGCGGTCAAGGTCTGTATACCCGGTCGGAATACCGGTCACATCGCTGGGATTGTCGCGATGATAAAGTTCATCAATACGCTCCACCGCCTGTCGCAGCAGTGGCTGGATTTCCTGGAAGCCCTGGTTGCCGCGGCTGCCGGATTCAGCGATTTCAAAAATCTTGGCTTCCGCTTCGTCCAGCAATTGTCCTGCGCTGCGCCCGGATGGCGCATAGGCCGAATCAGCAATGGCAGTAGCCGTTTCCACCAGCTGGCGCAAGACGGCCCGCTCGCGAACGATTTCGGCATAGCGCCGGATGTTGGCCGCGCAGGGTGTATTACTGGCCAGTGAAACAATATAGGGCAGGCCACCGACGGATTCCAGTTCGCCCAGGGATTGCAGCATTTCCGCCGTTGTTACCACATCCGCGGGTTTGCTGTCCCCAATCAGGCGGGTAATGGCCTTGAGGATTTGCCGGTGATCCTGACGGTAGAAATCCGAGGCGCTGACCAAGTCGGCGATGCGGTCCCACGCGCCATTTTCCAGCAGCAAACCACCCAGCACGGCCTGTTCCGCCTCCAGAGAATGCGGGGGCAGCTTCAGTGCGGCTAGCGTATTTTCCGCAGCGCTTGCAGAATTGCTGAAGGGATGAACTGCAGCCATGAAGGGATTCTACTCCGGTGAAATTCTCATTCACAGGGATAAGTATGTGAATAAGACGTGCAAATGCGGTGCAAGAATATGTAAATGCAAAAGGCCGCGCAAAGGCGGCCTCTTTCTACGGATTTGAAACCGGATCAGTGTTCGCCCAGCACCGATACAGTAATGTTCGCCAGTACATCCGTATGCAGGGAAAGCACCACCGAATAATCACCAATCATCTTGAACGGACCTTCGGGCAGGCGTACTTCTGACTTCGCCACATCATGGCCTTGCGCTTTCAGGGCTTCGGCAATATCGGCATTGCCCACCGAACCGAAGAGTCTGCCATCGACACCCGCTTTCTGGGTAATCTGGATCATCAGGCCTTCAAGCTTCTCCGCACGCGCCTGCGCAGCGGCCAGTCGCGCGGCTTGCTCCTTCTCCAGTTCGACACGACGCGCTTCAAATTCGGCGATGTTCGCTTCCGTCGCACGTTTGGCATGCCCCCCGGGAATCAGGAAATTGCGAGCATAACCGTCCTTTACCTTGACCACATCGCCCAGGTTGCCGAGGTTGACGACTTTTTCCATCAGTATCACTTGCATGGCGGGCTCCTCAATGCAGATCAGTGTAGGGCAACAGGGCCAGAAAACGGGCACGCTTGATGGCAGCCGAAAGCTGGCGCTGGAAGTGGGTTTTGGTACCGGTGATTCGGGCAGGAATGATCTTGCCGTTTTCGGTAATGAATTCCTTCAACACCTCGACATCCTTGTAATCCACTTCCTTCGCGCCTTCAGCGGTAAAACGGCAAAATTTGCGGCGCTTGAACAGCGCGCGATTGCCGCTATCGCGGCGGGTGTTTTTCATGTTCTTTCCGGTAGGACGGGGCATCTTGCTTACTCCTCGGTTAAATGTTCAATCCACATCAATAAATTTCGGTTGTTCTGGCTGGCTCGAGTGATCGGACCTGCAACCCTGATTCGCGCGCCCGGCTTGAACTTCTCGAGCATTTCGGCATTTTCACCCTGAGCTGCAATCATCAGTTCGCATTGCATGATCTGGCCAGACTGCCGGGATTCATGCCTGAGTATTGCCTTGGCGATGGGAATGCCTGCGGGGCTGTATCGGACTGGATCCAGACTGACGATTTCTCCAGCCAGAATCAGCTTGTTATCTGATCCGCCTCGCAATCAGATCAATCCTGATCACTCGGCTACGGTTTCTGCCTCGGGCCTTGCCTTGGCATCACCATCCAGCATGGAGCGCGCCTTTTCTTCCTTCATCATCGGTGACGGAGTCGTCACTGCCTCATCCTTGCCTATGATCAGATGACGCAGAACGGCATCGTTGAACTTGAATCCATGTTCAAGCTCGGCAAGGGTTTCCTGGTCACATTCGATGTTCATCAGCACATAATGGGCCTTGTGCATCTTCGCAATCGGATAAGCCAGCTGGCGGCGTCCCCAGTCTTCCAGGCGATGAATGTTGCCGGAACGGGAAGTAATATTGGTGCGATACCGCTCGATCATGGCAGGAACCTGCTCGCTTTGATCTGGGTGTACGATAAAGACGATTTCGTAATGGCGCATTGAACCTCCTTATGGATAAAGCCCCCCGTTGCGCGCGGAATCCAGTTGTGATTCCCACGGTAGGGCAAGGAAAAGCGGGGATTATATTATCAAGAGCTTGACAAGGCAAGCTTTTGCATGCCAGTTGTCAATTCAGATTGCCCGTACAGACTGGAAAGCAGGCGGGGTTCACCGACTGCGTAGCCCTGAGCATAGTCCACACCCAGCTCGGCCAGCAGGTCAAACATCGCCTCATCATGAACAAACTCGGCAATGCTGGATATGCCAAGCCCGCGCGCCACATCGCACATGGATTTGACCAGGGCCCGATCTGACTCGTTATTCAGAAGTTCGCGTATGAAGCTGCCGTCGATTTTGAGGTAATCAAAAGGCATCTGGCGAAGGTAGCTATAGTTGGCATAACCGGTTCCAAAATCATCCAGAGCGGTACGGCATCCACGTTCGCGGATCTGGCTAAGAAACTGGCGTGTTTGGGCAGGGTCCATGACGGCCATGGTTTCTGTGACTTCGAAAATCAGCTTTTCCGGATTTACGCCGCTGTTATCCAGTATGTTGCTGATTTCCTGCAGGGAATCGGAGTCGGACAAGGACTGTCCCGACAGATTCACCGAAAGGGACTTGATTCCTTCTGGCAGCTCGTTTTGTGCGAGCCAGTTGCATACTTCCTTCAACACCCAGTGGTCGACCTGAACAATGAGCTTTTGTCTTTCCGCCTCACGCAGAAAAACAGCGGGTGACACGAAGTTGCCATCATACGCCTTCAACCTGAGCAGCACTTCGGCATGGCCAGGCAAGCCTTCGCGCAGCGGCCGCATGGTCTGGGCAAAGGGAACCAGCCGATTTTCCGCCATGACACGTGTCACCGCCCGCATCCAGTCCTCGCTCTGCGCCAACAGGAATGAACTGACGCGAACCTGCAGAGATCCCTCCTCCCAGGCGGCAATACAGGCCTGTTCGGCAAAACGGAGCATGTCTTCACCGGGCGGCGCATCCGGACAGCAGCCGATTGAAAATCTCATGTCACCGGATTTGTCCCAGGAACTGGTTACCTGCTCCAGCACTTCACGTGCGAAGCCTTCTCCCGGCTCCGGAGAAGCCAGCACAAAACGTGCATCGGCAATACGCGCGATCATCAAGTCCGGTCGGCTAAGCCCCCTGAGTTTCCGGGCCACCTCTCTCAACGCCTCATCCCCCGCCTGCATTCCCTGTGCAAAGCGGCCGGCAAGATTAGGAAAGTCGATAACCGTTGCCTGCCAGCGATTTTCCCCTGACATCATTGAGCTGGTACCGAGCGACTGAATCAAACCTCGACGGTTGAGAAAGCCCGTATCATGGTCTCTTAAAGTGGATAAAAGCTGATCCTCATAGGTCCAGGATTCGATATTGAGATCCATCAGGGCTGGCAATTTGTCAAATGCACTCTGCCCAAAACGCTCGACCCGCTCACGCCTCAGATGTCCAACCAGTTCGGATTTTTCCATCCTGAAACTGCGTTGGCCCGCCGCATCGACAAAACCAAACCAGCCATAGGGAAGGCTGGTCCATACAAGTTGAAGCGGATAAGGCCAGTCCGTCTTGTCGGCAAACCTGACCCACGAGCCAAGCTTCAGCCCAACCGACTCGGAGGTCTGGGTGCTGCTTATGGCGGAAGAGACTGCCTGATCAGCCCAGGACATGCTGGTTTGAGGCAGCAAGGCATGAGACAGCTCTTCCAGCCAGGCAGGCTCATGAATTTCAGTTTCTGGCGTACTGAAGAAATTGTGCATTTCTCTCGTCACGACCTGCCGCAACTGTTTCATCCGGTCTTCCGGCAGTGGCAACTGAATTAAATCGCTGACCACACTTTGCGCATCTTGCCAAACCTGGGTACCGGGATTGTGACGCAAGGCTATCATGGCCAGTACATGTCGCCAGGGACCGTCACAGAAGGCCGCAGCCTGTCTGGGCAGATGTTTTCCTCCCAGCTGGCGATTCAAGGTCTCATTGGAACGTTCCCTCGCCCGCAGCATGCGGTGCCAGCCTTCCATCTCCAGTTGCAATTCCAGTACCCTGTCCTGGCGTCTGATAAGCGCACCCGCTCCCAGCTTGTCGAGTTCGGACAACCAGCGTTGTGTATCCCCCGGGTTCTGCAACAGGCCTCTTCCAGCGGATTCGGCCCACTGTCGGAGTTGCTCTGTTTCCCTTGGTGCCATTCCCGCTGCAACAATTTCCGATGCACGATTCAGCAATGTGCGCAAGGGATGTACAGGGTTTGCAAGCAATTCCGGGTTTTCCGCAACGGTCTTCATGATGACAGGTGAAAGCGCACTCAGCACACCCACCTGCGAGGGATCCGCACCCGGTAGTTGCTGGATCAGACCTGCCGCGCGCACACCCTGCAGCATCACATCCTCGGTCTGGACAGGCGCCGCACTTGCCCATCTTGCAAGAACATGGGGCGAGGTTGTGCTGTTTGTCGATGCACTCGACGTATATCGGTCAAAGGATTCAAGCGCTCCCAACAACTGCTCGAGCAATCGTTGCGGTGACTTCTCGATCTTTTCCGCAGCCGCCTGGTTGATTGAAATGACATTCCCGGCATACCCGCTGGCCATGTGGCCTGGCTGTCCGCCTTGATAGCCGGAACGGTGGCTTTCCTGAACTTCACCACGGTAATGTGTCCCGGGTGAATGCGACGAAACCGGTTTGGTTGCTGAATCGAGACGGGTTTGCTTTGCCAGGGGCTCGAGGCGATTCGCCAGCCCCCACAGGTTGGATTGCATGTCCGGCACGACCTGTTCGAGAAAATCCCTCAACAGGCCGCGGCGGATGCCACGCGAGATTTCCAGATCGCTCAGTCCTTCGAGGATGAAAAAAGCCAGGTTGTGCAGATTGTATGGATTGCTCTCACGCGTCAGTTTGCGTCCATACAAATGCCCAAGATGCGCCTCCAGGAACCCGAGAACCGTATCATGCGCATCTGTTTCTGATTTGTATTGCCCAAGCTCGGCTACCAGAAGATCGTAATCATCCTGGTCGATCAGGGTCAGGCGGAATTGACCCTCCTCACCCAGCAAGTAGGCCATGACCTTGCGTTTAAGCGCCTCCATCAGAAACGAAGGCGCCTTTTCTGCAAGTTCATTCGTTTCCTTGCTGACTTGCTCGACAGGGGGTTCCTCGGCGATGACCGGATTTGCATTGAACAAAACCCCAAGATCACGCGGGCTTGACTCTGTACGGGTTTCCTTGATTCTCCCACCCACCAGACTTGCAAACATTTGTCTGATCGGCAATTCCAGCCATCCCAGGCTTGAGGCAATGAGAGTATCCCGTTCCTGGAGCGAGAATGTTGGGACAAACGATGGCTCGACCATGCTCAAATCAGACCTCGCCACTGACTCGCCAAAGCGTTGTCAATTCACGTTTGATTAAGGTTGGTTCAAATTCGTACATGGCTGAAAATGGGTCCATTCATCACCATATCGGCCATTCGTCGCCTAGATTAAGTCTAATTACTGCCTGTTGTGCCCGGGTCGAATGCCCAGCCGATCAGAATCTGAAATATTTCCTGCAAAATCATTGAGTTACACAATCCACATAATAACGTACCTGGCCATTGACCTGTTCCTTGACCAATCCGTGGATATCCGTTTCAAAGCCCGGGAATTGATCGTTGAACTCTCTGGCAAACCGTAAATAGCGCACGATGGTCTTGTTGAATCGCTCGCCCGGAATCAGCAGTGGAATTCCCGGTGGATAGGGTGTCAGCAATACGCTTGTGACGCGTCCCTCAAGTTCATCGATCACGACCCGATCGATTTCACGATGAGCCATCCTGGCAAAAGCGTCTGATGGCTTCATGGCCGGTTCCATGTCCGACAGGTACATTTCCGTGGTCAGGCGGGCGATGTCGTGGGCCTTGTAGATGCCATGAATCTGCTCGCACAGGTCCTTCAAGCCGATCCGCTCATAGCGAGGATATTTGGCAACGAATTCCGGCAACACCCGCCACAGCGGCTGGTTCTTGTCGTAGTCGTCCTTGAATTGCTGAAGCTCGGTGACCATGGTGTTCCAGCGGCCCTTCGTGATGCCAATCGTGAACATGATGAAGAATGAATACAGGCCGGTTTTTTCCACGATGATGCCGTGCTCGGCCAGGTATTTGGTCACAATGGCGGCCGGGATGCCGGAATCGGCAAAATCGCCTTCCACATCCAGTCCGGGAGTGATGACCGTGGCCTTGATGGGGTCCAGCATGTTGAAGCCTTCGGCCAGGTTGCCGAAGCCATGCCAGCGCTCGCTGTCACGGATGACCCAGTCACCTCGCTCGCCAATGCCTTCATCGGCGAGATCATCCGGCCCCCAGACCTTGAACCACCATGAATCACCGAATTCCTCATCGACCTTGCGCATGGCGCGGCGGAAATCCAGTGCCTCGGCAATGGATTCCTCCACCAGTGCGGTACCGCCCGGCGGTTCCATCATCGCGGCCGCCACATCGCACGAGGCAATGATGGCGTACTGCGGACTCGTCGATGTGTGCATCAAATAGGCTTCGTTGAACACGTCGCGATCCAGCTTGCGGGTCTGCGAATCCTGAATGAGGATTTGCGAAGCCTGCGACAGGCCGGCCAGAAGCTTGTGCGTGGATTGCGTCGAGAACACCATGGATTCCTTGCAGCGCTCCCGGTCGCGGCCAATGGCGTGCATGCCGCGATAGTAATCGTGGAAGGTGGCATGTGGCAGCCAGGCTTCGTCAAAATGCAGCGTGTCAATTTTTCCGTCCAGCATTTCCTTGATGGCATCCACGTTGTAGAGAATGCCGTCGTAGGTGCTCTGCGTGATGGTGAGGATGCGCGGCTTGCCCTTGGTTTTGCTGGCAAAGGGATGCGCGGCAATTTTCTTGTTGATGTTTTCCCAGCGGAATTCCTCTTTCGGAATCGGCCCGATGATGCCGTAATGGTTACGCGTTGGCGTCAGAAACACCGGGATTGCGCCTGTCATGGTAATGGCGTGCAGAATGGATTTGTGGCAATTGCGATCCACCACCACGATGTCATCCGGCGCCACGGTCGAATGCCACACCATTTTGTTCGACGTCGACGTGCCATTGGTGACGAAAAACAAATGGTCACAGTTGAAAATGCGCGCCGCATTGCGCTCGGATGCCGCCACCGGCCCGGTGTGATCCAGCAACTGCCCCAGTTCATCGACGGCATTGCACACATCCGCGCGCAGCATGTTCTCGCCGAAGAACTGGTGAAACATCTGCCCAACCGGCGATTTCAGAAACGCCACCCCACCCGAATGGCCCGGGCAATGACAGGAGTAGGAGCTGTCGGCGGCATAGTGAGTCAATGCCCGGAAAAAGGGTGGCGGCAACGAATCGAGGTAGGCGCGTGCCTCGCGCACGACGTAGCGCGCGATGAATTCCGGCGTGTCCTCGAACATGTGGATGAAACCATGCAACTCCTTCAACACATCGTTTGGAATATGGCGAGACGTTCGCGTTTCACCATGCAGGAACACCGGAATGTCGGCATTGCGAAAGCGGATTTCCTCGACGAACCCGCGCAGTCGCGCCACGGCTTCCTCGGCCAGTTCCGGGGAAGAAAACTCCTCGTCATCAATGGACAGGATGAATGCCGAAGCACGGCTTTGCTGCTGGGCGAACGATGACACATCGCCGAAACTGGTCACCCCCAGCACCTCGAACCCTTCGTCCTCGATCGCCTTTGCCAGCGCGCGCACGCCCAATCCCGAGGCATTTTCGGAACGAAAATCTTCGTCAATGATGACTACCGGAAAACGAAAGCGCATGGGACTCCCCCTGTTCAAATCAGGAAAAACAGTTGCTGGAAATTATAGGTCTTCAAATGCGCGGCAAGGTGACGCCGGTCTGCCCCTGGTACTTGCCTCCACGATCCTTGTAGGATGTTTCGCACATTTCGTCGGACTCAAGGAACAGCATCTGCGCCACCCCTTCATTGGCATAAATTCGCGCGGGAAGCGGCGTGGTGTTGGAAAATTCCAGCGTCACATGCCCTTCCCACTCCGGCTCCAGAGGCGTGACATTGACGATGATCCCGCAGCGTGCGTATGTGGATTTGCCCAGGCAAATCGTCAAGACATTGCGGGGAATGCGGAAGTATTCGATGGTGCGCGCCAACGCAAATGAATTGGGCGGGATGATGCAGGAATCACCCGAAATTTCAACAAATGAATCCGGGTCGAACGCTTTGGGATCGACCAACGTGTGATTGAGGTTGGTAAACACCTTGAATTCGTTCGAACAGCGCACGTCGTAGCCATACGACGATGTGCCATAGGACACGATGCGCCGGCCAGCGGCTTCCTTCACCTGGCCGGGTTCGAACGGTTCGATCATGCCGTGGCTCTCAACCATGCGTCGGATCCATTTGTCGGACTTGATGCTCATGCTGTAGTGTCCTGATTGGCTTTCAAAAGCGCAATTATCCACGAAGACAGTCAATAAACATTAATAAAAAAGGGCTGCCATGGCAGCCCTTTTCCATCTCGTTTGGCAAAACTCAGGTATTCTGTATCACGATATTGGGAAACTTGCTGGTGTGGTCCACCGCCGACTCGCCAATCTTGACAGCGACCCGGCGGGCAATCTGCCGGTAAATTTCGGCAATACGGGAATCCGGTGCCGCTACAACTGTGGGCTTGCCGGAATCGGTTTCTTCGCGGATCTGGATATCCAGCGGCAGCGCGCCGAGAAACTCGACGTCATAGTCCTTGCACATTTTCTCGCCGCCGCCCCGACCAAAGATGCGTTCTTCGTGGCCGCACTTGGAACAGATGTGCAGGCTCATGTTTTCCACCACGCCCATGATCGGAATGCCGACCTTCTCGAACATCTTCAGCCCCTTGCGCGCATCGATCAGCGCGATATCCTGCGGCGTGGTGACTATGACGGCACCGGTCACCGGCACGCGTTGCGCCAGCGTCAACTGAACATCACCCGTGCCCGGCGGCATGTCCACCACCAGATAATCGATATCCTTCCAGTTGGTATCGTTCAGCAGCTGTTCCAAAGCCTGAGTCACCATCGGACCGCGCCAGACCATTGGCGTGTCAGGATCGATCATGAAGCCGATGGACATGGCCTGAATCCCATGGCCCATCATGGGCTCCAGCGTCTTGCCATCCTGCGATTCCGGGCGCCCATGAATGCCCAGCATCATCGGCTGTGAGGGGCCATAAATGTCGGCATCAAGAATTCCGACCTTGGCGCCCTCTGCCGCCAGCGCCAGCGCGAGATTGACTGCAGTGGTTGATTTTCCAACGCCCCCCTTACCCGAGGCCACGGCAATGATGTTCTTGATGCCGGGAACCAGCTTGACGCCTTTTTGCACGCCATGCGAAACAATCTTGTAAGACACGTTGACTGACACCTTGCCGATGCCCGGCACGGATTTGAGCTTGTCCTCGACCATTGAACGGATGCTGTCCAGCTGGCTTTTTGCCGGATAAGACAGAACGATGTCCAGGGAAACATTCTCTCCGTCAAACTTGAGATTTTTAACGGACTTGGTCGACACAAAATCTTTCCTCGTATTGGGATCAATGAGCGTCTTGAGGACTGAATGAATGTCGTTATCGGTCAGGGGCATGAATGAAACTCCAAAATACTTGATTAATTTTGTCAAGTATATCGCCTCGCGCCAATCCAGGCAATATCCTGACAATTGAAGCCGCCCAGCAGATCAAGGCGGCGAACAAATCTCTGCTGTTTTAAGCTTGGTTATTTTAAGGCAAGTTTCAGAATGCCCTGATCTTTCCTGGCCAGTTCAACTGGTTTTGGTCCTGATCGCCTTGTACCTTCCCTTGCAAGGATCATAGGCTGGCTTGCGGGTTTTCATCAATTTTCCCTTGGGCCGCTTAACCTTTGAACGGATCGGCCGAAAGCGCTCACTGCATGGATCGGAAACTTTCAATTTTCTGGTAGCCGCCACCTCTTCCACTGCCGCGCCGCCCTGATGCTCCCTGGATTCGCTTGCCTGAGAAAGCGGGGCAGATGGTTTTGCAACGGCCAACATGGACGGAAAAGCCGCCTCTCCCACAACCGGAGGCATGGGATAAGCACGAACCATGGATTGGGCTTGCTTCTCCGCTTTTGCGGGAGATGGAGCCATTTGCGCCGTGTGTTGGTCGGCCTCAGCCTTATTCCCGGTTGCGGCCTGCAATGCAAGAACTTCAACAGGTGAAATCGGGGACTGCTCAACTACAGGTTTCTCGGGTGCACCCGCAGTTGAGAGATGGAAATCCTTCAAACTCACCCCTGATTTCATCATTGGCGGCTCGATGGACTGAACTTCAATGGGCGCAGTTTCTGATCGATTGGCTTGCGTCATCTGGTTGACCTGTGACATATCCATTTTGGCTTGAGTCGGCACTGATGCCTGATCCGGATTCATGGCCGTTTTGGTATCGACCGGCGAAAACGCGGATGGAGCGGCTGCCATACTGGGAGCCACAACTGTCGACTGAGGCTGGGCTTGCATTGTCATGGCCACAGCTGGAGTTTGTGGCGTCGGTGCAACCTGATGTGCCATGGCGGGCAAATTCCAGAAATTGGGCGATGCGGCGATTGCTGTTGAAACGGGCATTGGCATGTGGGGTCTTGCCGCAGGCAGGTCCATTGGAGCAGGAAGCGGGATCATGGCCGTGGCTGGCAACAGCGTTTTTCCCTGACTGGGCATGGGGAATCCGGGCACGCCCCACACGGGAGGAAAGCCGGAAATCACAGGCGGCATGGGATTGGGTACCCCCCCCATTGCCATCTGGGGCATTCCCCAGGGAGCTGGAAAACCTGCAATCACCGGCAGAAAGGGAGCCCGGACCGCCATGGGATGAATCTGTGGCATGCCCAAGGGTGCCGGGAAGCCCCCGGATGCGAAATTCGGCATGCGGTTGTTCGCTGGCATGGCAGGCATCGCCATGACCGGCACCCCGAAAGGCACCATGCCTGGGTATCCCTGGACTGGCATGGTCATGGGCATGGACGGCATGGGATATCGAGGGAATGGCACTCTTGTCGGAATCTGCATCTGCGGTGCAAGCCACGGCATGGCCGGGAACATCGGAAACCTCGGCATGGCCGGCATGACAGGCGCTTGCATGGCAACCGGCAGACGCCATCCCTGCTGCATAAAGGTCATGGTTGCCGGAGCAAACGAAGGTGCAGGGACAACAGGCATTTGTCCCATCCCAAGTGGTCTGAACATCGCCGGTTGGGGTAATGGAAACAAATTTGCAGGCAATACCGGATACGCCGTTTGCATGGGTGTCGACGCATGTACCGGTTGAACGACAGGGAGACTCCCCGGAAATGACAATGGCGCAGCACTGACTGCGGGATTTGCAGCTTGCGATGACAACGGTACCGAAGGCGCTCCTGCCTCTTCACTGCCAACCGGAATTAATGGTTTGTCCGCAAGTGCGGGGGGCTGTGCTGACAAAACCCCATCATGCAAGGCTTTTGATGCATCCACCAGGGAAGATGCCGAAGCGTGAAGGATGACGCTATCCCCATGCGGTCGCGGCATCTCGCTGTTATCTGAGGAATAAGCCGCCTGTGACCAGATTGCCCATACAAGCAATGGCAAAGGGGCAAGTTTGAATGTCGGTACGGGCATGATGACTCTCCTGGCCTTGAATTGTGGTTTCCTGCCATGACGGCAGGAATTGGAAACTGCTACAAGATTAGAAGTGACTTTCGGGATACAGATCTCTGGGCATGCCAACCTGAAACTGGAATACACTTATTTCCTCAAGTTCCGGGAATGAAGGTTTTCCTTTTGGCCATCACATGACCCCTCGAAACCTTCAGATATGACGCCATAATCCGATCAGGCTCATTTGCATGGTTTGATTTCTCCACCTTCGAAACACATGCGCTTGACCTTGGCGTCATCTGCCGAATTTGCAGCCTTGGCTACCGTGCGCTTCACGCCGGGCATGTTTGTCCTGGCTGCCACTTCATTGACTGGTTCGTATCTTCCCTTGCATGGATCATAGGCAGGTTTGCGGGATGTCATGATCAGGCTCCTGGGGCGTTTCACCTTTGAGCGGACAGTCCGAAAACCCCTTTCACAGGGATCAACCACCTTGCTGGTCTGCTTCGGCACTGGCTTGTCGGGTCCCTTGCTTTCTGGTTCTTGCGTTTCAGGATTGGGGCTGCCGGCTTTAGTTCCCAAGGGTTCCTGCCTGACGGGTTCCTTGACGGTCTTGTCTACCATTTCCTCGGAGATGACTGGTTTTGGCTCATCAAACGGAACCGGTTTGGCCTTGTTCATGACCGGATATGTCTTTCGCTCTTCGCTCGGAAAAGGCAAGGGAAGTTGTCTGGGTGTTGCAGGGATCGAAGCAACCACCCTGGGCTGCAGCACAGGATTCGATTTTGGCAATACGACCCCGGGGGCAATCTGTACCGGAGGAATAGGAGTGGGCTCCAGAATCGGCCGGGCAGATTTTGTAGAAAGAATGCCAGACAAGGATTGAACTGACGGCGCCGCTGCGGTTGCGGTTTCGTCTCCAGCCGGTGCGGATTTCACCGGTCCAGTTGTCTGTTCCTTCTTCACATCAGGCGTCTTTGTTGCGTGTGGTTCTGAAACAATTGGTTCATTTATCTTTTGGGAAGAGACACGCCCTTGTGTAGCATCGACTTTGACAGGGGTGGCCACCGTGGTCTGAAGGGATGTGCCTTTTTCCTGCTTGGCAGCTGGCCGAACAGGAGGTGTAACCGGCTCGGCGCCCCCCCCCGCTGCTGCAGGTTTGCCGGTCTTTTCAATCTTGTCGGGCGCCACATGGGCCGGCTTGACTGAAGTGGACTCGACCGGTTTCACATTGGGCAATGCCGTGACCGAGGCAGGCGTTGGTTCCGTGACGCTTGCGGCAGCCATTGGTTTCTCGGGCTGTCGGGGCATCTCGGATACCGTGCTTGCCGGCTTGATGGGTATGCTTTCTATCGTTTTGACCTGAGGCAGTGACGATACCGTTGCAGGGGTTGCCTCATTGGCCCTTCGAGTCACTTCTGGAGCGGGCATGGCCTGCTGTTGAACCACAACCGGCGGCTCTTCAGGCGCTTTCCGTATCGGCGGCAACCACCAAATGCCATGAGCACGCATCTGCCTCTCTGCATCATTTTGAGCAGGCCGACCTGTTGCTTCCGCCATGCGGGGTAAGACAGGCGTGGTCATTACCGGGGGTTGTGGTTGTGTACCAGTGGTTGAAACGGGTGTTATGACGGTACCTGGCGTGGCAGGCGCCGGCGGCTGATTGGGCGACCTGGATACCCACCATGTGCTGCTCAAAGGGGCCATGGATACGGGAGGTGGCAATGGAGAATTGATTGAAGCCTGTTGCGTTTCCCTTACAGCATTCAAATGCGGCATGACTTTTGCCGGTCTTGTTTCCCCGAAGGAGCCCTGCTCCTGCGGTTGGGATGGCGCACCTGCTTCAGCCTCATCATCCGCTCCGATGTTCGGGGTTTTTAAACCGGCAGAAGGCATTTTGTCAGCCGGCATGTGCGAATCCAGACTGGAAGCTGCCACGTTCGCCGGAACTACCGCTGCATGTTCGAACAATTTCTGCCCTTGTATCAAATGTGGCGTGATGCCAGGATGAGCGGGGAGGGGCTTGCCGTGAGGATGATGGGGTGTGGTGGTATTGGTGTTTGACCTTGCCATGTAGGGCAACTGGGGCACCATCCATGGCATGTCGGGATACGCCGGAACGGAAGGCTCCGAAGGAACAGGGAGCTGCTGGACTGCCGATACGTAATGCCATGTCCTCACGCTGTTCAGATGATCCTCCCGGGAACGATCCTGATGACCCTGCGCAGCCTGCCTTTCATTTAAGGCAGTTTTCCCGGGTTTCTGATGCAACAAGCCATGCTTGCCTGGCTGTCTGGATGGCCGATCAGGCCTGTCAGTGTGCGGTTCGGTCACATGAACCATCCTGGTCACCGCTTCAACAACTGATGCTGAAGCAGGCGGGGGCGAAAAATCCAGTTCCGCTTCCACCGACCCGTCTTTCTTCCCGGGTTTATTTGCTTCGGGCTTGATCCCCGAATCGGCAAATTGAACCTCAAGCGCAGTAGGTGGTTTGATTTCCTTGACAGGATTGAGGCCGGCTGAAAGCAGAATCTGGGCATTACGGGGTTCCACGGACAATCGGGGGCTGATTTCCGCGGGCATCAGCACTTCACGTGCCTCGGATGATTGCGCCAGTTGCGGCCACATCGCCCAGATCAGCAGGGGCAATGGCGCAAGTTTCAAGGATGGTGCCGACATTGTTAACGATACTCCAGTTTTCATGTACGCGTATTGTGCGCTACCAGGACGGCTTCCGGAACCCGAGTTCTGATCATGTTCACGATTTCAATCATCAAACCTTGCCTGTGGCGATGCGACACCCACAATACATTGAGTTCCAGGTTGATGTTGGCAAATACAACCTCACCGTAGCGGGACAGAACTTTGGCAATATGCATCTGGGCATGCCGGATGTATACCTGTTGCCTTGTCTTCAGTTGAGGAATGAACATCATGAAATCGCACAGCCGCTCGCCCTGATCGTCCCGGGTTGGCACCACTTTCCATAACGGCAAACCAGGCTGAATCTCCAGACCCGGCTTGAGTGCCCCCCCTTCCCTGCGGGCAATGTTCATCTTGTTCGCAAAACCCTGGAATTACCTGGATCGGGTAATACCTTGTCTTCGGCCTTGCTTGACGCAGGATGTTGAAGATCGCTTCTGTCAGGCCGGCGACGCAAATAGCGCACATCCTTATGCAGATAGTGCTCGAGTTCCTCCAGCGCCATTCGGTAGACATCCCGCTTGAATTCCACGACCGATTCGAATTCGATCCAGTATTCACTCCAGCGCCACGCGTCAAATTCCGGGTGATCAGTTGCCCGCAGGCTTACATCGCTATCCCGGCCAGTCAGTCGCAACAGGAACCATATCTGTTTCTGGCCCCTGTATTGTCCGCGACTGTCGCGCCTCACCCAATGGCTCGGTACATCGTAACGCAACCAATTGCGGGTTCGTCCCAGAATCCGAACATGCTCGGGTTGAAGCCCGACTTCTTCCGTAAGCTCACGGAACATTGCCTGCTCCGGCGTTTCCCCGGACTTGATGCCCCCTTGGGGAAACTGCCAGGCATGCTGATTGATGCGCTTGGCCCAGAACACCTGGTTCCTGGAATTGCACAATATGATGCCGACGTTGGGGCGGTAGCCGTCACGGTCGATCATCGCCGCCACCTTTTCATTAATATGTCTCTGATAACATTGTTTCATACCGTTTGAAAATTGCAACCGAACCATGACTGTTTCTCCCCATACCAGGTTGGGAACTCTTGCTTTAATCGTCGCACTCGGGGTAATTGGCTGTTCGAACATGGCCCCATCGGACAAAGCTGTCCACATATTCAATGGCGCGCATGAATTCGGTTCCACCGCTGTTGCCTTTAACCCGGCCGGCACCCATGTGGTTTCCGGCGGCCACCAGGGTGACGTGAAACTGTGGGATGTACGAAGACATAAACTGCTTGCCGAAGCCAAACCGCATGAAGGCGCCGTACGCGCAATTGCTGTCGCCAGCCAGTCCTTGTTTGCCACGGGCGCAGACGATGGCCGGATTGTCATCTGGAACAGCGGCAGGATCCTGAGCCATCCTACTTCCACCCTGGTCACCTCACTGGTCTGGTTTCAGGGAAAGCTGGTCAGCGGCCACGAAGACAAATTCCTGCGTATCTGGGACACGAGCCTTGCCGAAATCGACAAGCTGGAACTGGAAGATGGCATAAACGGCCTGACAACCAGCGGCAACCAGCTGGCTGTTGCACTACCCAACCGCATCATCGTGATGGGTGCTGATTTCAAGACGAGGAAAGTGCTGGATACCGAAGGCGCCACCCCGCATGACCTGCAATTCAGTCCGGACGGCAAGCGGCTGGCAGCCGGCGGCTGGTTCAAATTGCATGTATGGGACATTGCCAGCGGCCAGCATCAAAGCATTCCCACCGAACATGGCGGGCTGTTGACTTCAGTCTCTTTCAGCCCGGACGGCAAGCATATCGTCTCATTGGGACGGCATACCGACTCCGCCATCCGCATTATGGACACGCAGACTTTCAATGTGGAAAGACGCTACCAGGCGCACGAGCTATGTGGCGCCATGATTCGCTATAGCCCCGACGGACGCTGGCTGGTATCCGCATCGGATGATGAAAGCATCCGCCTGTATGATCTTTCCCAGCCATACCAGCCGCGCTGAAGCAAGCCCGTCCGAGCGGGGCTCAAAACAACTGTCAGCACTAAGCGGGGTGAGCTTAGGCCTATCCGTCCATCAGCGGCGCGACTTCCTGCACCCAATTCAGGTCACGCGCAAAGGCAGCAAAATCCAGTCCCCACTTCCTATCCAGTGCTGCGAGCTCCTCGTTACGCCAACTTCTTGGATAAACTTCATCCCGCATGCCAAAGACAATGACGTTTGTCTTGTGCATGACGGGCAGCCAGGCGAGATGGCCTTCAAAGACAGAAGCCAGCCTGCTGAAATACCCCGCAAAGCTGGTATCCCGCCCCCATAGATTCACCACCAGCACGCCGCCGGGTTTGAGCGCCCGCCTGCAGGCAGCATAAAACGCCGTGGTTGCCAGACTTTCTACCTGATTACCGGCATCGAAACCATCCAGCAGAATGACATCGGCGCTTTGCGGGTGTGCTGGCACATAAACGGCGCCATCCTCGATCCTCACCTGCAAGCGTTCATCATCCCCCGGCAGTTCGAAATGGCTGCGCGCCGCCGCCACTACCTGGGGCGAAATCTCAACGGCCGTGATGTGCGTGGCCGGGCGATGCTTGCGGATAAACTTGGCCAGGGAGCCGCCACCCAGACCGATCATCAATACCTCCTGCGGCGCGGGCTTGAACAGCAGGAATCCCATCATCGCCCGCGTATAGGCCAGCTCCAGATCCCAGGGCCGGTTGACCCGCATCGCGCTCTGGATGGCGCCCGTGCCCAAATGCAGCTGACGGATACCGCGGGATTCAGTCACCTCCACCGTCATGTCTGGTGTAACGGATTTGGCAAGGCGTTTTGAGAAAAGGCGCATGGGAAGCCAGGGGTCAGCGGTCAGGTAAAATAGCTGTTTCATTTTACCCAACACTTCACATCATGCGTCTTTCGCAGTTTTTTCTATCCACCAGCAAGGAAGCCCCTGCCGAGGCGGAGCTCATTTCGCACAAATTGATGTTGCGCGCAGGCATGATTCGCCGGCTGGGGTCGGGCCTTTACACCTGGATGCCGCTGGGGCTTCGCGTGCTGCGCAAGGTGGAAGCAATCGTGCGCGAGGAAATGAATCGCGCTGGCGCGGTGGAATTGTTCATGCCTGCCGTACAACCTGCCGAGTTGTGGGAAGAATCCGGCCGCTGGGCAGTGTTCGGCCCCCAGATGCTGAAAATCAAGGATCGGCATCAGCGTGATTTCTGCTTTGGGCCGACCCACGAGGAAGTCATCACCGACATTGCGCGCAAGGAAATCCGTTCATACCGCCAGTTACCGGTCAATTTCTATCAGATCCAGACCAAGTTCCGCGATGAGATCCGGCCCCGCTTTGGCGTCATGCGTGCGCGCGAATTTTTGATGAAGGATGCGTATTCCTTTCACTCGAACTTCGAGGACCTTCAGCGCGAATACCGCAACATGTACGATACCTACACGCGCATCTTCACCCGTCTGGGCTTGAAATTCCGTGCCGTTGCCGCGGATACAGGCGCGATTGGCGGCTCTGGCTCACACGAATTCCATGTGCTGGCCGATTCCGGTGAGGACGCGCTGGCCTATTGCCCGAATTCGGATTACGCCGCCAATGTCGAGCTGGCTGAAGCGCTGGCCCCTGCCACCTCGCGTCAGCCGCCGCAGGAAACGCTGCGCGATGTGGAAACCCCCAAACAGACAACCTGCGAGGATGTCGCCGCCTTGCTGGGCATCCCGCTCGAACGCACGGTCAAACTGATTGCCGTGATGGCAGACGGGAAAATGGCCGTCGCGCTGATTCGTGGCGACCATAGCCTCAATGAAGTCAAACTTGGGAAAATCGATGGCCTGGCAGATTTTCGCTTTGCTACCGAAGAAGAAATCCGCGGCGCCTTCAACTGCCCACCGGGGTTCCTCGGGCCTGTTGGACTGGATCGAAGCAAAATCAAGGTCGTTGCCGACCGCACGGTGGCCGCAATGAGTGATTTTGTCTGTGGCGCCAACAAACCCAAGTATCACCTGGCCGGCGTCAATTTCGGCCGCGACCTGCAGGAGCCCGACCTGGTGGCGGATATTCGCAATGTCGAAAGCGGCGACCCGAGCCCCGACGGCAAGGGCACGCTGGAACTCTGCCGCGGAATCGAAGTCGGTCATGTGTTTCAGTTGCGCACGAAGTATTCGCAAGCCCTGAGTGCGAGTTTTCTGGACGAACAGGGCAAAACACAGATCATGGAAATGGGCTGTTATGGAATTGGGGTTTCGCGCGTGGTGGCCGCCGCCATCGAGCAAAATCACGATGAGCGCGGCATCATCTGGCCGGAATCGATGGCACCATTCTTGCTTATAATTTCACCGATCGGCTATCACAAAAGCGAGGCGGTCCGGAAAGCCGCCGATACGCTATATATGGAGTTTGAGGAAGCCGGAATTGAAGTCTTGCTGGATGACCGCGATGAACGGCCAGGCGTCATGTTTGCCGATGCCGAACTGATCGGCATTCCGCACCGGATTACGATTGGCGATCGCGGACTGAAGAACGGCATGATCGAATACCTCAACCGGCGCGAAAGTGCGGCCCAGGAAATGCCGTTAAAGGAAGTGTCGGATTTTTTTACAAACAGGTTCAGAAATCGATGATGTTTGGCCATACAATGAAATTTGCTTTTGCCGCTGGCTTGATGCTGGCTGTTCAAGTGGCCCAGGCGGGCGCACAGATCTATGAGCCCATGTCGGCTTCTGCACGCGCGCATTTGTCCAAGGCATTGGCCGATGTGGCTGTCACCGAGGTTTCCGTATTGCGGGCTCCACAAACCCAGGCGTGGTTGTCTGAGATGTCCAGACGGCTGACCAAGCGCATCCCTGATGAAGAATTCCGCATGGAATTCCTGCAAACCCTCTATTACGAAGCGACCCGCGCCGGGCTCGACCCTGAATTGATGCTGGGTCTGATCCAGGTTGAAAGCGGTTTCAAGAAATATGCCGTCTCACCCGTAGGCGCACGTGGATATACCCAGGTGATGCCCTTCTGGATCAAGGTGATCGGCACGCCGGAACACAATCTCTTCCATCTGCGCACCAACCTCAGATATGGCGCGCTGATCCTGCGCCATTACATCGATATCGAAAAAGGCAATCTTTATCGCGCGCTGGGCCGCTACAACGGCAGCCTTGGCCGGCCGGAATACCCGACCCTGGTGGTTAGCGCGTGGAAGAAAAACTGGCAATACACCCCGCCCTTACGGACGGCCCGATACTAGGGAACCTCCGATCAATCAGCGATTTCCAATTTATTTCACCTTATTCAGTATCACCAATACCGGCGGGTCGAGCTCAGCGGGAACATACATCCCGGGCTCGGCTTCGCGGCTTTTGACCACCCCATCAAACGGCGCCCTCAGTACCGTATCATCGAGATTCTTTTGCGCGATGATCTGGCGTGCCAGGGCCTCCTTCAGCGATGCACCCGCGCGCGCATGGCGGAGCCTGGACGCGTCCAGTTCCGTGGTTGAACTGACGCCCCGCGCATACAGCTCTTCGGCGCGCTTCAAATCCTTGTCCGCATCGTCGGCTTCCTGTTTCGCGCGCATGACCCTTGCCTCGGCTTCCATCAGTTTTGCCTGATAGCGGACATCATCCAGGGCAAGCAGCCTGTCACCTTTCTTCACCCGCTGGCCCGGCTCCACGAACACCGCTTTCACCACCCCGGACACGGGTGTGGTCAGGTTCACACTGTCGGCGGCGAATGCTGGCGAGGCAAACAGCAACGCGCCAAATAAAAACCGTTTCGTGTTCATGGCGTTCCTTGCGTAGATGCCTGTGCAAATTCTTTCAGGGACATTCCAGTCAGTGCTTCCAATCGTGCGATGGCCAGCGCCAGCCGGTATTCCACCTGCTTCTGCCGAATGGCCGCGACTTGAGTATCAGCCATCGCTGTTCCCAGGCTGGTTTTGAGCTCTAGCTCGTACTCGCCACGCGCCCGTTCCAGTGCCTGATCCCGGTACTCGACCTGAACCTTGGCCGCCTGCCGCGCGGCGGTTTTCAGCCATTCGATTTCCAACATTGTCTCCAGCAGGGCATCCGCCAGATCGCGTTTGCCCTGCTCGTACACAGCTTCCAGGCGCGCCCGCTGGGCGTCTTCACGCGCCAGCCTGCTGTCGATACGTTCACCCTGATACAAGGGCCAGCTGAAAACCAGGCCCGCACTGTAACGGTCGCGGGTCGCTGTATCGCGGTTGTAATCCGACGCATACAATTCCAAATCCAGAGTTGGCGTGCGATCTGCGCGTATGGCCTCGGATCGTGCCGCTACTGCTTTCAAGCGTGCATCCTGAGCCAGCAATTGCCGGTTGTTCTTGATCGCGACAGGCAGCATGGCTTCATAGTCCGGCAATTTCAGCTCGTTCTGCGGCAAGGCCGGCGGCACAACTTCGACAGGTAACTGGCCGGGGCGATTGATGGCATTTGCAAGTTTTTGCCGGGCGGTACGCACGTTCAGCAGGCTGCGGTTGCGTTTTTCGCGCTGATCCTGATAACGCGCTTCGAGTTGAGCCAGATCACGCGGATTCATATCGCCAAGCTCGAATTTCTTTTTGGCGTCATCCCAACTCACGTAATAGACGGCCATGTATTCATTGTCGGCGGCATACTGCGCATCGGCCAGCAGCACGTCGAAATAGCGCGCCATGATGTCGATGCGGCGTGCATCCCGAACATCCAGCAGCGCCAGACGACGGGCGGAAACTTCCTGTTTTGCCGCTTCGACCTGACCGCTTTCGCGGCCGAAATCCAGCAAGGGCTTACGGAACACCAGACGCGCGCCGTGATCGTCTTCCCAATCTCTGCCATTCAATGTTGTCTGACCACGACGCAACTGGCCTTCCAGATTCAGCACGGGATTCTTGGAGCTGTCCGCCAGACTCAGGTCGGCAAGCGCAAGATTCAGATCCGCCTGCGCCGCCATTATTTGCGGATGAGGTGCATCGACAGCCGCAAGCGCGGCTTCAAGCGTGAGAACGGGCCCCTGTGCCAGCGCCGGCAATCCTGCAAACTGGAGCACAAGCAGCCAGCCGCGCATTATTGTTTTGGATTCTGGTTCTGTTTGTAACGGGTATACGGCATGGACCGATACGCGCCCTCAAGCACATACTTGCCCAACAACATGAAGTCTTCCTTGTCCTTGGCCGGGCCGGTATGCCGCACGATCGGCTTGCCGTCCAGGTCGAAGAACACAATGGTCGGTGTGGCGCGCACGCGATGCTCAAGGGCAAAGGCCTTCTCGATCGTGTCCTTGCCGGAAAAATCGGTCATGGGCGTGTCGCCCTGGGTATCAATGGGATACATCAAAAAATTCTGGCGGTAAAGATCCTGCACGTCAGATTGGTTGAGGATGGTCGATTTCATGCGCGCGCAAAACGGACAATCATCCATTTCGAAAAACAACATGATGGCCTTCTTGCCTTCCTGTTTGGCGGCGGCGAGTTCTTCCTTGAAGTCGCCCAGTTTGGGATTGAAAAAATGCTGCCCCGGGTCACGAACCTCGGCAATCGAAACCAGCGGAAACAGCAACAGCAAAAAACCAAGCCAGCGTTTCATCTCTGCCCCTTATTTATTGGCGCTCTTGTCGGCGCCACGGATGAATTCCACGACTGCTTCCTTGGTAATCGGCCCCAGTTGATGCGCCACCAGTTTGCCATGCGGATTATAAAGATAGGTCGTCGGCAAGCCATCCACCGGACCGATTTGCGAGGCGATTTTTGGATTGCCCAGCACGATCGGGTAGCTCACCATCAGCCCTTCTGCAAAATCAATCACCTGTTTGGGATTGGCGTACTGAAGCGCAATACCAAATACTGCCACATTGCTTTTCTTGTCTTCATGCAGATCATTCAGGTCGGGAATCTCGGCCAGGCAGGGGGGACACCAGGTCGCCCAGAAATTGACCAGCACCCATTTGCCCTTGTACTGGGAGAGCTTGTGGATTTTCCCGGTACTGTCCGTCAATGTGAAGTCCGCCGCGCGCGCCGCATTGCCCAGGCCAAGCAGGAACCCCCCAAGCAATAAAGCCCGAGCCAGCAGGTAGAATGTAATTTTTCTTTGCATCATCGTGATCTGACCATGAGTGATTATCGTATCGAGAAAGACTCGCTGGGCGAGTATCAAGTTCCCGCGCAGGCCTGGTACGGCATCCAGACTGCGCGCGCCATCGACAATTTCCCGATCTCCGGCCGCAAGCCCGACGTGGATTTTATCCGCGCCCACGTCATGATCAAACTGGCGGCGGCACATGCCAACTGCCAACCTGGGTGGCTGCCGGAAAGCAAGCGCGATGCCATTGTGAAGGTCTGCGAGCAGATCCTGCAAGGGGCACATTTGGACCAGTTCGTGGTCGACCGTTTCCAGGCCGGCGCGGGCACCAGCCACAACATGAATACCAACGAAGTCGTCGCCAATCTGGCCAATGTCGCGCTAGGCGGGGAGAAAGGCAGTTACAAGCCGGTCAACCCCAATGACGACGTCAATATGGGCCAGTCCACCAACGACACCATCCCTACTGCCATTCGCCTTGCCTGTCTGGCCAAGCTGCCGCGTCTGCTCGATGCGGTTGACCGCATGGCGACCGAATTCGAGCGCCTGGCCGATCGCGAAAAGGACACCGTCAAATCTGGCCGCACCCACTTGCAGGATGCCGTGCCAACGACGATAGGCATCGAGTTTGCCGCCTACGCCTGGACGCTGCGCCGGGCGGCCGGAAACCTGGCATGCTGCCGGGAGAAACTCGCCCAAATCGGCCTTGGCGGCTCGGCCGCGGGCACTGCGCTCAATACCTCGCCGGGCTACCCGGAAAAGGTTGCGGCAGAGCTGGCCAGACTCACCGGCGAACCGATCCAATCGAGCCAGCTCGCCGCCCAGATGCAATCCATGCTGGATTTGCAGGATTTGTCGGCCCGTATACGCGGCCTGGCGCTGGAGCTGACAAGAATTTCCAATGATTTACGCTTGCTGGCCTCCGGCCCGCGCACGGGACTGGGCGAAATCACCCTGCCTGCGGTGCAGCCCGGCTCTTCCATCATGCCCGGCAAGGTCAACCCGGTCATGTTCGAGATGCTCAACCAGGTGTGTTACCAGGTTCTTGGCCAGGATCACGCGGTGGCCCTGATGTCGCAAGCCGGGCAACTGGAATTGAATGTCATGATGCCCGCCATGGGCAGCGCTCTGTTCGACGCCATGGACTGGCTGACCAACGCCATGAACGCCGCCACGGAAAAGAACCTGAAAGGCATCGTCGTCAATCGCGAGCGCTGCGCCTTCTTCATTCATCAAAGCGTGGGGCTTGCCACTCTGCTCAACACGACAATCGGCTACATGCAGGCAGCGGAAATCGCCAAGGAATCGGAAAAATCCGGCCGTCCGGTAAAAGACATCGTGGTCGAAAAAGGTCTGATGCAAGCAGAAGAATTCGATGCGCTGGTCTTGCAAGCCGCGCATGGTATCGGTTCGGGCGGCGGCGGGGGCTAATGGGTTTGCAGGGCTTGTCTTTGCTGGACATCACGAATCGCAGGCAGGTCTGCCCCTATGGTTTCCTGTCGGCAAACTTCGCCACCACTTGCACCAGCGCCACGCCGAGCAGTGCACTGAAAAAAGTCTGCTGGGCTGTTTCACCCGATAAACCGGATACAAACACATCCAGCGCCGCAAGTCCCGCGCCCACCAGAAGCGTTACCATCCTTTGCATGGCCGGATGCCATGCTGGACGGCATTTCTTCAGTGCCAGCAGTAGCAGAATCGCAAACCCTGCATAGCCGATGCCATACCCCAGATACTGGGGTAAGCCGGTCTGAGCCGTCCACCGGTTCAGACTCAAGGCAAATAGACCTGCCGCAATCGTGGCCAGCAGCCAGCCGAAACATTGACGCATACGCGCTCCTCAAAAGTACAATGAGTCTTTCATTGATTTGAGTTAACCAAGATGGCCGATATTCTAGTGCTTTACTACAGCCAGGGCGGCAGCGTGGCGGAAATGGCGCGGCTGATCGCGCGCGGCATTGAATCGGTTCCTGGCGCCACGGCACGCATCCGCACCGTGCCGAAAGTCGCGGCCAGAACCGAAGTGGCCGAGCCCGCCGTGCCGCCGGAAGGCGCGCCGTATGCGGAATACCGCGACTTCGAGGAATGCATCGGCCTGGCGCTGGGCAGCCCCACGCGCTTCGGCAACATGGCGGCGGCAATGAAGTTCTTTCTCGATGGCACCGGCGGCCTGTGGATGCAGGGCTCACTCGCCGGCAAGCCCGCCTGCGTGTTCACTTCCACCGCTACCATGCATGGCGGCCAGGAAACCACGCTGATCTCCATGATGCTGCCACTGCTGCACCACGGCATGATCCTGCTGGGCCTGCCATACACGCTGCCAGAGCTGAACAGCACCACCACTGGTGGCACGCCCTATGGCGCCAGCCACGTGGCCGGCGCGCTGGACGACAAGCCGTTGACGGAAGAAGAGCGCAAGCTCTGCATCGCGCAGGGCAGGCGTCTGGCCGAAACCGCGCTCAAACTCTCGTCATGAGCAATACCGCACTCGAAGCCCGGCAGTTTGTCCGGCGGCATCATCACGGCGTGCTGGCGACGATTTCCAAACGGCTTTCCGGCATGCCCTTCGCCTCGGTCTGCCCTTTCATCACCGACCATCAGGCACGGCCGGTGTTTCTGATTTCCGGCCTGGCCGAGCACACCAAGAACCTCGCCGCCGATCCGCGCGCCAGTCTCATCGTCCACCCTTGCGCCGAGAACATGCATGCCGCCGGGCGCGTGACGCTCACCGGAAATGCAGAAAACATCGGCCGGCCGGAAGCACTGGTTGAACGCTATGCGCGCCTGATGCCCGACGCCGCGAGCTATTTCGAGCTGGACGATTTCAACCTCTGGCGCATCGATATCGAAGCCATCCGCTTCATAGTCGGGTTCGGCAAGATCGAATGGGTCGAACCGAAAAGCTACGCGCCGCCGGAAAACTCGCTGGAAGAATGGGAGGCCAGCATCCTCGCGCACATGAACCGGGATCACACCGCATCGCTTGTTAGCTACGTCGAACAGGCCACCGGCAAGCGCCCCGCTGAAGCCAGCATGACCGGCATCGACACCGATGGCATGGACATTCAAACGCCCGAAGCCAAAGTGCGCATCGATTTTCCGCACGCCATCACGGATGGCGAGTCGGCGCGAAAACTGCTGATCGAACTCGCCAGGTGATCCGTACCCTGCAATTCGTCGCCAGCGCCAGCCTCATCGCGCTGATTTTCCTCAACCTGGCGTGGGAACTGTGGCTCGCGCCGCTCAAACCCGGCGGCTCTTGGCTGGTATTGAAAGCCGTCGTGCTGCTGATTCCGCTGATGGGCATCCTCAAGGGCCGCCGTTACACCTACCAGTGGATGTCCATGTTCATCCTGCTGTACTTCACCGAAGGCATCATGCGCGCGTGGTCGGACAAGGGGCTATCCGCGACGCTGGGGTTGATTGAAATCGGATTGTCGGTGGTATTTTTTCTCGCTGCCATCAGTTTCGCAAAACTTACCGCCACTTCCCAAACCAGGACGAGGACCTAGCCCGGATATTTCATGAGCCGCCGGGAATCCAATCCATTCCCTTGCCAGCAAAGGCTTGACGGCAAGATGAGCAGAAATCCATTTTGTTCCACTGGGCTAGAACGGCAACTTCATCCCCGGCGGCAGTGGTAGCCCCTGGGTAAACGCGCCCATTTTTTCCTGGGTGGTCTGCTCGGCCTTGCGGATGGCGTCGTTGACGGCGGCAGCGATGAGGTCTTCCAGCATTTCCTTGTCGTCCATGACGCCGGCATCGATTTGCACACGCCTAACGTCGTTGCGGCAGGTCATGGTGACCTTGACCATGCCGGCACCAGAGACGCCTTCGACTTCGATTTCAGCCAGTTGTGCCTGTGCCTTTTGCATGTTGTCCTGCATTTGTTGCACCTGTTTCATCAGGTTGCCAATTCCGCCTTTGATCATTGCTGTTCTCCTAAGGATTGTATGCTTGCCGGGTCGATGCGCGCATCGAACTGATCGACCAGCTCGCGTATGAAGGGATCGGACTCGATGGCGGCGACCGCCTCGGCCTGTTTTTCCGCTTTGGCGCGGGCGCGCACTTCGACGGGACTTTGCCCGGAGGCCGCGCCGAGCTCGATTTGCACCTTGAGCTGTTCGCCGAACTTTTGCTTGAGCGCGGTAACCAGTTTGTCCTGATAGGTTTTGTCGAGCAGATGTTTGTGCGCTTCGGCCAGGCCCAGCAGAATGGTGTTGCCGTTGTGGCTTTTGAGCTCGCACTGGTCTGCCAGCATGCGGGCCATGCCGCCGAGCTTGAGGCTGGCGACGATTGCAGGCCAATCGGATGAAGTGGCATGAGTGCTTTCGGCTCTGGTTTCTGCCACCGGGGCAGAATTTTGCGCGGGCGGGGGAGCTGGACGACTGGCCACCGTAGCAGGCTGTGCCATGCGGGCCTGTGCCGGCTGGGTGTTGTTGCTTCCACTGGCAACTGTATCGCGGGAAACCGAATGTTCAGGAGTAAACGCCAGCATCCTCAACAGCGTCATGCTGAAGCCGGAAATCTCGTCTGGCGCATAAGGCAGATCGCGGCGACCGTTGACAGCAATCTGGTAATAAAGCTGCACGGTTTCGGCATCGAGCCTTGCGGCCATTTCAACAATGCGCGTCGCCTCCTGATCATCCTGGACGGCCTGGGGCGTAATCTGCGCCAGCGCGATTTTGGTGAGCAACGCACCAAGATCCTGCAAGGTGGCATCCAGAGAAATACCCTGTTCGGAAAGCAAACGTGGCTGTTGCAGCAGGCCATCGGCATCCTGCCGCGCCAGGGCATCCAGAATGTCAAACAGGTAATCCTGCCGCACGGTGCCCAGCATGGCTTCGACGCCTGCCGCATCCAGTGCGCCAGCTCCGTGGGCAATGGCCTGGTCCGTCAAGGACAATGCATCGCGCATGCTGCCGTTGGCGGCGCGTGCCAGCAGATTGAGCGCGGCAGGTTCGGCGTTAATGTTTTCCTGTTCCAGCACATGGGCAAGACGCTGGATAACCTGCTGCTGCGTCATCGGCTTGAGATTGAATTGCAGGCAGCGGCTCAAAACCGTCACCGGAATCTTTTGCGGGTCGGTGGTGGCCAGGATGAATTTGACGTGCTCGGGCGGCTCTTCGAGCGTCTTTAGCATGGAATTGAAGGCCGGCTTGGACAGCATGTGCACTTCGTCGATGATATAGACCTTGTAGCGGCCGACGGTCGGTGCGTACTGCGCGTTGTCCAGCACCTCGCGCATGTTGTCCACGCCGGTGTTGGAGGCGGCATCAAGTTCAAGCAGGTCGACAAAGCGGCCGGTGTCGATTTGCGTGCAGGCGCTGCATGTGCCGCACGGTTCGGGCGTGACACCGGTTTCGCAGTTAAGGCATTTGGCCAGGATGCGCGCCAGGGTGGTCTTGCCCACGCCGCGCGTGCCGGTAAACAGATAGGCGTGATGAAGGCGTCCCTGGGTTAGCGCATTGGACAGCGCCTTGACCACATGCTCCTGCCCGGTGAGATCGGCAAAACGCCGCGGCCGCCATTTGCGGGCAAGCGCTACCGCGGGTTGCGAAGTTTCGCCGAAAAGATCAGACACGTTGTTGCTCCATGGGCAAAACCCATTTGGAAACTGTCGCGAGCGCAGCCAGACTGGAAGCACCCGGCGTGCAGGAACCGGAGTGTGTAGGAACATACATGAGGATTCCGGGCACCGCGCAACTCCAGGCTGACAAGCACAGCAGGTTTGTAAATGGGTTTTGTGGCGAGCCTTGACCCCGGCACTGGTAACGATCCGCTATGGCTGCTTCCTTCCGGACCTGACCAGGTTCACGGGGCTGCCATGCGGGGAGGCCCGCCACGGATATTCTACCCCATCCGCCTATTCGTCTTCGAGCGGCGTTTTGGCGCGGCGAGATTGCACGGCGGCGGCCAGTTCGCGCAGCAATGGTTCGGTGTCATCCCAGCCAATGCAGGCATCGGTAATGGACATGCCATACTCCAGGGGTTTCCCCACGCACTGGTCCTGCCGTCCCGGCTTGAGGTGGCTTTCGATCATGATGCCCATGATGCGGTGCTCGCCTTTCGCGATCTGGCTGGCCACGTCCTGCCCCACCTCGATCTGCCTCTGGTACTGCTTGCTGGAGTTGGCATGGGACAGGTCGATCATGACATGCTGGCTCAAACCCGCGTGGGCCAGCTCCTGGCAAGCAGCGTCGACACTTGCGCTGTCGTAATTCGGCCGCTTGCCGCCACGCAGGATGACATGGCAATCCTCGTTGCCAGCGGTCTTGAATACCGCCACCTGGCCCGCCTTGGTCACCGAGATGAAATGATGACGCGCAGCCGAGGCCTTGATGGCATCCACCGCAATTTTGATATTGCCATCGGTGCCATTCTTGAAACCGATCGGGCAGGACATGCCCGAGGCCAGTTGCCGGTGCGACTGCGATTCGGTCGTGCGTGCGCCGATCGCGCCCCAGGCAATCAGGTCGGCCAGGTATTGCGGCGTCACCAGGTCAAGAAACTCGGTGGCCGCCGGCAGGCCCAGTTCATTGATATCGATCAGAATGTTGCGCGCCATGTGCAGGCCGGTATTGATATCGAAACTTTCATCGAGATGCGGATCATTGATCAGCCCTTTCCAGCCCACGGTGGTGCGTGGTTTTTCGAAATACACGCGCATGATGACGATGAGCTCATGCCTCAGTTCGTCAGCCAGCGCCTTCAATTTTTTCGCGTATTCGATTGCTGCCCTCGGGTCGTGAATCGAACAGGGGCCAACAATCACCACCAGGCGGTCATCGGCACCGCGCAGCACGTCGTGAATCTGGTTGCGCGCGGCAAAGACGGTTTCCGTCACCTTGTCGCTCGCGGGCAGGTCGGCCATGAGCTTAGCCGGCGAAATGAGTTCACCTGCCTGCTCGACACGGGTGTCATCGGTTTTGTAATGCATCTTCAGTTCCTTGAAAACAAAAGACCGCCTGAATCGGCGGTCTTTCGGGATGTTTGCGAAGCGTGTGTCATTCCCTCCCGGCCGCCATCAGCGGGGGAAAAAAGAAATAAAAAAAGCTTCCAAACACATTAATCATGGCGCAAATGCTATCAGAGGCTTATCTACCCGACAAGCTATGAACATGATAGCTATAAGCTTTCGTGCGCGCCGTCGCAAAACGGAGGGTCTGAGGTCCATTTGCAGCCGCAAAGATAAACCGTCTGTTTCTCGTTGATCACAAACTCTCTTGGCTCGAAGCCCGTCCCCTCGTGCGAGCCATCGCAAAATGGCTGATTTTGCGAGCGCCCGCAGGCACACCAGTAATAGATACCGGGTTCAAGCTCCATTTCGTAAGGCGCCTTTTGCGCGATGACGGGATCGTCCATTTTGTTTTTCCTCCGTTGTCGTTGAAAGTGGTACCCGCTTTTTTAATGATCGGGATTGCGCGCGAGAGGCTTCAGAAAAGTAATGACATTCGACCCCGGCGCATTCTTGGTGGCGCAACTTCCTTCGCCCACGCCGGCATCGCGCTCGGCCGCATGCAGCAGGTTGATGACCTCGACATAGAATTTATCCTTGACCATCATCAGCGCCGTCAGGCCGCCATCGTTCCTTGCCAACACATCTGCGCCACCTGCCAGCAGCGCTTCGCACACGGCTGCTTCGCCATAGCCGGCTGCCAGCATCAGCGGGCGAATGCCGTAGCCGATTTTCATGTTTGGATCCGCACCTGCCTTGATCAGCCGCGCCACGACTTCGGGGTAACCTCGATCTTCGACGTCGTTGTAGCAGGCCTTGATCAGCGCAGTCCAGCCGAGCTCGTCTCTCGCATCGACTTCGGCACCCGCAGCCAGCAAAAGATTGACGATTTCGAGATTGCCCGCATGCGCGGCCAGCATCAGCGCCGTGGCGCCATAAGCATCGCGCGCATTGGCATCCGCGCCCTGTTCAAGCAGTGTCCTCACGCGTCCGCCCTCACCGGAACGTATGGATTCGATCAATTGCTCTGACATGGTTCGACTCCTGATTCATTGCCGGCCACCCGGCTAAATACCCGACTATTATAGTCAGGTAATGGTTCCGATGGCTAGCCCGGAATTGCCGGAGGGATTTTGGCTCGCAAAACGTAAATTTCCTGCTTACCCCAGATCAAACCAGCCAATCGGGATTAGATTGACGATTCACAAAATCATAAGGAGCGAAAAAATGGGATTACTGGATACGGTATTGGGCAGCGTGTTGCGGGGTGGCATGCAATCCAGTGCGGCCGACCCAAAGACCGCGCTGATCATGGCATTACTGTCGATGATGATGAGCCGCGGCTCAAGTGCTGGCCAGGGCGGCGGATTGGGCAGCATATTGGGTAGCGTGCTCGGTAGCGGTCAGCCGCAGGGCGGCGGCGGTGGTGATCTGGGCAGCATTCTAGGTGGCATGCTGGGGGGAGGTAGCCGACAGGCAAGCGGCGGCGGGCTTGGCGATATCCTGGGTGGCATGCTGGGTAGCGCACAATCCAGGGCCATGCCGGACAACAGCCTGGAAGGCGCATTGGGCGGCCTAAATGGCATGCAGGACATATTCAAGCGCGCCGGCATGGGCGAGCAGATCGACTCTTGGATCGGCTCGGGCGACAACCTGCCCATCTCCCCCGACCAGATTCGCCGGGTGCTGGGCGGCTCGGGTCATCTGAGCCAGCTCGCGCAGGCCGCCGGTATGAGCGAGGACGAGGCGGCAAACGACTTGAGCGACATCCTGCCCGATCTTATCAATCAGCTCACACCGCAAGGCAGCATCGCGCAAGATGGCGCAGACATCGAAGCGTTGCTCAGGAAAATGATCGGCTGAATCAAGCCTGACAGAGGGCCGTCCAGCACATTTCTACCGTGGCGGCCCTTTTCTCGATAATCTAGACTGGCATCAATTCATCTTTGGGGTTTAGCGATGTCAGTCACCTCTCGTTTCTTTGCCCTGATGTTGCCTTTTGCTTGGCTGACAGTACAGCCAGCATGGGCTGAGCACAAAAACGCCTCTACGAAAACGGCGCCGGTGCCTGCTTTCACCCTGCCCGAGCCGCCCGCTTTGACCGAGACTGCAAAACGTCTGCTGGACGACGTCAACAAGCGCATCATCAACATCAACACCGCGGAATTGCAGGCACAGTTGAAGAATCATCCCGAAACCGTGGTCATCGACGTGCGCACGCCCGCCGAACTCGCTTTACTGGGCGGCCGTATCGATGCGCCGCAATTTTTCAATATCACGCGCGGCTGGCTGGAATTCCAGATCGAGTCCTATGTGCCCGACAAGAACACGCCCATTGTCACGTATTGCGGCGTCAACCAGCGCAGCCCACTGGCCGCCGATACGCTGATGAAGCTGGGCTACACCAACGTTCGTAATTATTCGGACGGTTTTTTCAAATGGCGTGCGGCGGGCCTGCCGGTACTGGCACTGGACAAGGCGCCCCATTCATTCCTTTACGACCTGCCCCAGGAAGTGATTCCCGGTGTGTGGTCGGCCATCGGTGCCACCGCGCCAGGCACCTATGAAAACTCCGGCCACAACAACAATCTGTCCTTCATCATCACCGAGGAGGGCGTGCTGGTCATGAACGCGGGCGACAACTACCTGCTGGCGCAATCGCTGCACGAAGAGATCAAGAAGCACACCCCTCAGCCAGTGAAATACGTTGTGCTGGAAAACGGCCAAGGCCATGCCATGCTCGGTTCCAGTTACTGGAAGGAACAGGGTGCGAAGATCATCGCCCATCGCGATACCGCGAAATACATCGAGAAGAATGGATATGAAATCCTGGCCGGGATGAAAACCCGCCAGCGAGACAAGGCTTTCAAGACCGAGGTCGTGTTGCCGGACATTGTCTTCGATGACAAGCTCGATCTGAAAATGGGTTCATGGAACATCCAGGTATTGCACTTGGGCAACGCCCATCACCACGGCGACACCATGGTCTGGCTGCCCGAGAAAAAGCTCGTCATCTCAGGGGATACCGCTTTTCACGAACGCATGCTGCCGGTGTTTGAAGACACCGACACCAAACGCTGGATCGAAGTGTGGGACAAGTTCGAAGCCCTGGGCGCGAAAATCGTCATCCCCGGCCACGGCGGACCGACCGATATGCCCACCGTGCGTAAATGGACGCGTGACTATCTCGTTTACCTGCGTGGAAAAATTGCCGATCTGATCAGGAACGGCGGCTCGCTCGACGATGCCTACAAGATCGACCAGTCCGCCTACCTGCACCTGCATACATCGGAAGAACTCGCCAAGATCAACGCGGGGAGAGTTTTCAGGTCGATGGAGTTTGAATAGGCGGTTGGCCGGGTTTGCCGGCGAAAACCGTCTGGCAAGCCCCGTTCAAATTCGCTAACACGTACCACCCACCGTCAATCCATCGATCCGCAGGGTCGGCTGTCCCACGCCAACCGGTACGCTCTGGCCTTCCTTGCCGCAGGTGCCGACGCCGGAATCAAGCTGCATGTCGTTGCCGATCATGGAAACTCGCGTCAGCGCATCGGGTCCGTTGCCGATGAGGGTGGCACCTTTCACAGGGTAGGTGACCTTGCCGTTTTCGATCATGTACGCCTCTGCGGTGGAGAAGACAAACTTGCCGCTGGTGATGTCGACCTGGCCGCCGCCGAAATTCACAGCGTAGATGCCGTTCCTGACCGAGGCAAGAATCTCGGCCGGGTCTTTATCGCCGCCCAGCATGACGGTGTTGGTCATGCGCGGCATGGGCAGATGGGCGAAGGATTCGCGGCGGCCGTTGCCGGTGACGGGCACGCCCATCAATCGCGCGTTGAGGCTGTCCTGCATGTATCCGGTGAGGATGCCGTTTTCGATCAGCACGGTGCGCCGGGTGGGATTGCCTTCGTCGTCGACATTGAGCGAGCCCCGGCGTTGCGGCATCGTGCCGTCGTCGATGACGGTCACGCCGGGCGCGGCGACGCGCTCGCCGATGCGTCCGGAAAACGCGGAGCTGCCCTTGCGGTTGAAATCGCCTTCGAGGCCGTGGCCGACGGCTTCATGCAACAGGATACCCGGCCAGCCCGGGCCCAGCACCACGGTCATGGTGCCGGCCGGTGCGGGTTTTGCCGCCAGGTTGATGACGGCCTGATGCACGGCCTGCCGCGCGTACTCCTCCAGTTTCTGTTCCGTGAAATATTCATAGCCGAAACGGCCGCCGCCGCCGCCAGACCCCTGCTCGCGGCGGCCGTTTTCCTCGGCAATGACTTGCAGCGAAAGCCGCACAAGGGGACGCACATCAGCCGCTGTGTGGCCATCCGATCGAGCGACATAAATCACTTCGTATTCCGAGGCAAGGCTGGCGATGACCTGGATGACGCGAGGATCGAGCTTGCGCGCGATCGACTCAATGCGTTCCAGCAGCCGGATTTTATTCGCGTCTTCGAGGCTGGCGAGCGGATCAAGTGGCTGATAAAGGCTATGGACATTTCCACGTCCGCTCACCGCATATTGTTTGCCACCACCCGAACGGGCGATGGCACGCGTGGCGTCCGCCGCTTGTGAAAGCGCATCGAAGCTGATTTCGTCGGAATAGGCGAAGGCTGTTTTCTCTCCCGACACGGCGCGCACGCCCACACCCTGGTCGATGTTGAAGCTGCCGGATTTGACCTGGCCTTCTTCCAGCGTCCACGATTCGGAACGGCTGTACTGAAAATACAGGTCGGCATAATCGAGATCATGTGTGAGCAGTTTGCCGAAAACCGGTGCGAGACGCTGGCTGTCGAGCTCGTTTGGCGCAAGCAGCGTGCTTTGCGCCACGTCAAACAGTTTTTCGGCCGACTGGATGGAAAGAGTGGCTTCGACTGGATTCATGGCTTTCCCTTATTTCTTGCTGGCGCCGCGTGTTGGCGCCCGGCGCTCGACAAGTTCCACCCTGACCTCATCGCAACCGATGCTGCGGTGTTTGAGTGCCGGCAGACTCTTGCGCAGGCTGGCCTGATAGGCGGGGTTGATATTGGCGATGACCACGCCGGAGCCGCGCGGCAGGCGGTCGAGCACCACACCCCAAGGGTCGACGATCATGGTGTCACCGTTGGTCTCCCGGCCGGACAGGTGATAACCGCCCTGCGCGGGCGCGATGACATAAGCCAGATTCTCGATGGCACGGGCCCGCACCAGCGTCTCGAAGTGGGCCTTGCCGGTGGTGGCCGTGAACGCGGACGGCACCACGATCACATCGACATCCGGCATCGAACGATACAGCTCCGGGAAACGCAGGTCGTAGCAGATCGAAAGGCCGATACGCCCGAACGGGCTGTTGACCACCACAATCTCGTTGCCGGGCTCGATGGTTTTTTCTTCCTTGTAATGCTCGTTGCCCAGATCCAGTCCGAACAGGTGAATCTTGTCGTAGCGCGCCACCTGCTTGCCGCGGTCGTCATAGACGAGACAACTGTTTCGAACCTTGTCCGGGGTGTCGCATTCAAGCGGAACCGATCCGCCCACCAGCCAGATGTGGTGCTTTCTGGCTACGCGCGAGAGGAAATTCTGTATCGGGCCCTTGCCTTCCGGCTCGCGCACCTTGACCTTGTCCGTATCCTTCAAGCCCATGATGGCGAAATATTCCGGCAACGCGACCAGCTGCGCGCCGTCGGCCACTGCCTGTTCGATCAGGCGTTCGGCCTCGGCCAGATTGGCTGCCACGCTTGGGCCGGATGCCATCTGGATGGCGGCAACCCGAACGGTGCCTGCAGGCGTCATCTGTTTCTTTGAGGCGGGCGCCTTGGCGCGGGAGCCTTTTGTCTTGGCAATTGAGGATGTTTTTCTGACAGTCATGAATTAGGCTCTTGTTCCTGTTCGGGTTTGGGTTTTGCGAGTTTGGTGACAGTGGGATCATCCCAGCTTCCATCCACCAGATACTCAAAGGATATGGCTTCCTCGATGGGGTCTTTCAAGGCCTTCTGCATCACCAGTGCGCCAAGGCCCGCGACCGGTCCACCAATCAGTGCCCCAGCCACTGCAACACCTTCTGACAGTTTGGGAATGACCTTGACCCTCAACCTGACCGATTCTTCCTGCAATTTTGCAAGGCCCGACATTTTCACTGTCGCCGAGGGCCCTTTCATCAGGAAATCGTTGGTATACACGGTTCCCTTGGCCAGTTGCATGTTAGTGGAAATCTGGTCGAATGCGAACCCTTCGGAAAACACATCACGAAAATCCAGACTCAGCCGTCTGGGTATGGATTGCAGGCTCAACACCCCCAGCAGCTTGCCCGCTCCAGGTTCCACCTTGGTAAACTGGCCACCCTTGGCCGTCATTTGCAATGCACCGGCAAGCGTGCCAAAGGCAAAGTCGGCGGGCGAGCCCTGCCAGGTCACCTCGCCCTTAATCTGTGCCGTGCCGCGCCTGAGAACATTGCCATAACCGAAGCGGTCAAGCGCCTGCCCGGCATTGCGTATATCCGCATTCATCTTCATGCGGGTTTCTCCCTTGCCGGTATCTTTCCATTCGCCCGACATGCTGACGATGCTGTCCTTGTGGATCAGATTGAGCTGGTCTATTGCCAACCCCCTTGGAATGCCGTGAGCAAAGGCCTCGAGGCGCCCCAGTGGCCGGTCCCCGACGGTCAGCTCGTCCACCTGGACATCCATGGCCGGCATGTTCTCGGGCTCGATTGCCACAGCTTCGCCGCTTCGCAATTCAGTAGTTTCAGGCAGGGTAAAGTGACGAAACTGCATGGAAAGCCGGGCGGGTAATTCGTTTGCCAGCCGGTAGGTCAGGTTGCCTTCCATTTCCCGGCCATCGACAGACGCCCGCAACAGGTTGGACTTGAGCTTGCCGCTCACAGCGATGTCATGGAATGAACGGCCGAGGAAATCCAGCCTGGAGAGGGTGAGGTTGATGCCCGACAAATGCGTATCTTCGCCCTCTCCGCCTTTCGGCAACAACTCCACCCATCCCCCAAGATCAAAGGTTCGGACATAGCCGCTCACCTGAAGACCGCTATCCGCAGGCAATTTCGCCCTGTCGCCAAAGCGCAGTTCCCCCCGGACCAGCCTGGGTCCGGCAGGTGTCTGCTGCCTTGTCCAGACGGCAGAGGCCAATCGCCCATATTGCAGATTGAACCAGTCTTCATTCCTGCCGGTACTTTGGTGTTCCAGCAATACCGGTATTGCACTGGAAGCTGATTTGTTCATCGGTGCGGGAAGTCTGGATTCAAGACCCGTCAGGGTGGATTCCAGCCTGATGCGTGTTTGGTCCCGGCCTAGCGTAAGCTCTCCTTTCCAGTTTGTCTGGCCCGACAAGCGACTCGCGATTTCCTTGCCCATCCAGGTATCCAGCGCGGTGGCTTTCAACTGGCCCTGTCCACGTACCTTGACCGTGCCATTTTCAGTCGCCGCCGAGAAACTTGCATCACCGCCCAGCACTTTCGCGGTCATCTGCGGCGAAGTCACATCACTGTCGGTAAATTCAAGTTTGCCGCTTACCTGCTCCAACCTGGGGAGGTCCGGGCCAGGAAAAACCGTGTTGCCGGCAAAAGTCAGACGGCCGGCAAGCGTGGTGTCACGGCTATGCCTGAGCGGCACCTTGATGTTCATCTGCAGATGCAGATTGCCGGTCGCGCTCATTTCCTCGGTCAGTCCGCCGATGCGATCCGTGACCGGGCTGAAATTCACGAAGCGGATGAATTCCTGCGCCGGCCCGCTCGCTTCACCATCCACAATCAGCAATTCCTCGCTGGCTTCCAGATCGGGGATGACTGCTCGCACCCTGTCGATCTGCGCACCAAATATCGATGCCTTGTCCGAGCGGATCTCCATGCGCACGCCATCGAAAATCAGCTCCCCGTCCACGTCATGGATGACTGGATAGTCTTCGGCAAAACGTATCTGCCCACCTCTGACTTTGCCGGACACGCGGAATATCCCCAATTGTGGATTTCGAAAAGGGAAGCGGGATAAATCACCCTTTAACTGGAATGAAGAATCGAACGCATCGCCCCGCAGGATGCTTTGGCGCAACCAGGCATGCGTGTCCTCGTTGACCGAAACCGGCAAATATCGCTCGATCCTGGCGCCCACGGCACGATCAAGCCGGCCTGTCAGATCCGCCACGCCGGGTCCCTTGCCTAACCAGTGATAACGTCCAAAGACGTGGGCAGCAAAATCGGCGTTGGACAGCGCGGCTTCGGCAATCTCCAGGGTATAGCCCCGGGGACGCTGTTTTTTCCAGCCTCCACGGATGTTGAGCGTATCGAACTGCAGGCGCGGATCCGAGAACATAGCTGGAAACTCGACCGCTGTCCCGGCACCGGTCAGCGTGTAGATCCCTTTTTCCTCATTGCCACGCAAGGTGCCGCTCAGATTGCTCACGCCCGGGATCTGACCGCCTGCCGCCCAGCCGAGGCCGGTAAACTTTGCCTGGACCGAGAAAGTCTTGGGCGAAGCGATCTGGCCGCGCCACCTCAAGGCCAGCTCTTCAATCTGCCCTCTTGGCTGACTGGCCTGCAAACGTTCAACCCATGATGGTTCCAGCGGAAGCGAACCAGACAGTCCATTCAGCGCATCCAGATGGACATCGCTGACAACCACCGACCGTTCATCACCCCCCCATTTGAACGCCAGATCGAATGGTCCCGATGCGGCTTTACCGGCCGGCTTCAGCACGGCCCTGCGCCCCCAAAGCGTCTGCGATCCCGATTCCTGTTTCCAGCCGAACTTGCCTGTCGCCCTTTCAAGGCTTAGAGGCGGAAGCTGCGCATCAAGTTTGAAATTGAGATTTGCCAGGTTGATTTTCGCCTCCAGTGAAACCATCTGTCCCTTGTCGATTTCCGTGGTGATCGCCACGCTCCCGTGGCCACGTGCTTCGGACCACGACGATGGAAGCCACGGACGCATTGCTTCGAGGCTGATCGCCCCCACATCGGCGTTCATGGTGCCGTGCCATTCCTGCATGGCGGACAAACTTCTGCCCAGCAGCATGCCCTCGATGACGACCGGCGTTGCCACATATCCCGGTGGCGTTGCCTTGAAGGAGAACACATGGCGTCGCAGAAGATTCTGCAAATTGAATGAAACGTTGCGTAGCACCAGAGGCGGGCTTCCGCTGACTTCGTCGATCCAGGCAAGGGTTGCACCTTCGATCTTTACTTCACCCTGTTTGAGCAGCCAGTCCGAAAACGAAGTGTCCTTGCTATTCGGGTCGATTTTGAGACCGCCCACATGGAACATGCCATTTTCGCTGCGGCGCACTGCGATGGCTGGCGCCCCCACCGACAGGTCGTGAAAGCGCGGTTCAAACGTCAGCAGGCTGCGCCAGCCAAACCTGCCTTCCAGCCTAGAAAAATGAAGAAGCGGCCGGTTGCCTTCGTATAGTCTCACGCCCTCGAGCGCGATGCGCGGGCGCGCGCCGCCCCACTCGCCATCGATCCGTTCAAGGGTAATGGTGTAACCCGTGGCAGCCGACAACACGCTGGCCACCGTGTCCTTGTAGCGCGGCAGGTTGGGCAACAGCCACCAGTAGGAAACGGCAAGAACCAACAGAGGCCCCCCCGCCAACAGGGCCAGCAGGCCCTTGAACCAGTTGCGGCGGAAGAAGGAGGGGGGTGCGAAGACGGTCATTTGATTCTGCTCAAGCCTGAATTGTAGGGCCTGCGCAGGTTTTTGACTGGGTTATGACAGGGTTGCGGCACTTTATTCCCCGTATTTGAAACGTGTCAGCACTCGCCGATCACGCTTGGTGGGGCGTCCCTTCATGTCGTGTGCGGGTTCATTGCATATGCGGCGCAGGGCAAGGCTTTCTTCCCGCTTGAACCGGCTGCTTTCGGTTTCCTCGTAAAGCTGTTGCGCCACACTGGCCGCACCCCTTTTATCGGATAACCCTTTCACCATGACGTGCCATTCAAGACCGCCATGTTGCACCAGGAGCGAATCACCAACTCTTATCTCCTTTGCCGGCTTGCATCGCTCCGAGTTCAGTCTCACCTGCCCGGCCTCGATGGCCTGGGTCGCCAGCGAACGGGTTTTATAGAATCTGGCAGCCCACAGCCACTTGTCCAGTCTCATCTTTTCAACATCAATATTTGCCAGCGGATACTTGTCAAATTCATACTTGCCATCACTTCCGGTGTCATCAGCCAAGAAAGCCGATGAAGCCGGGATTATTGGACCCGTCCCACCGCTTTTCCGGACCTTTTCAACTTTGAATGGTTGGATAACATGTACACTTTTTTGTTCGCCCCAACCGCCAAAATAAAATGACGCCAAAGATACTCGCTTTTGCCGGATCAATACGCAAGGAATCATTAAACCGTCAGGCCCTCGACCACGCCGTGCGCGGCGCGCGCGAAGCCGGCGCCGAAGTCACCCTGATAGAGCTTAACGATTACTCGATGCCGATATACAACGGCGATCTGGAAGAGAGCCATGGCCTGCCCGAAGCCGCCGTCAGGTTGAAAGGGCTTTTCAAATCCCACCACGGGTTGCTCATCGGATGCCCGGAATACAATGGCTCGATCACACCCCTTCTGAAAAACACGCTGGACTGGGTATCCCGACCCGATGGCAGGGAATCCGGACTCATCCCCTACCTGGGAAAATGGGCCGGGCTGATAGCGGCGTCAGCCGGCAACCTCGGCGGTTTGAGAGGACTGCGCCATGTACGCGAAATTCTGACTAACCTGCAGGTCATGGTCATCCCCCAGCAGATGGCCCTGTCGCAGGCAGACAAGTCCCTGAACGATCCCGAGGCTTCCGGTCTCAAGGGTCTGCATTCGGTTGGCAAGGCGCTGGCGGAGTCCATGAAGCGCTGGAATCCGCAATAAAAAAACGGCACCCTGTCAGGATGCCGCTGTAATTTCCCTGGCACTACCAACTCAGGGCTCTGCAGTCTGAACTAACCCAATTGATTGAATGAACACTGCCGACCCCTTCCGGCTTGTCTGCGAAAGATCGGCTTGACCGGCATGAGACAAGCTGGAAACTCCCAACAGCAGTGCCGCCAGTCCAAAGCCAACGATAAAGGAGGGGCAATTTCCAGTTTGATAGGAACAACGATTGTTGTGTGGAGGTTCAGGACGAACGGCGCTGTAGCTCATGGCATACTCCCAAAGGTCAATCTGCTCGAACTGACCTGGCCAAACGCTTACAGCGATTGAAGGTACCGGCAACCCCGCTATCTTGCTTTCTTCTGCAAATCACAAGACCGGAGGCTTTGCGTCCCCGCCTCGCGACGGGTTTGCCCTGATCAGTTATCAACATTAACGGCAAGAATTCATCAGTCCTCAATTTTCCCGACAAGCGGTCGTTAAAGCGGATTTTGTTTAAACTGGCGCTTGCAACTTGTTGATAAACAAAACAACCCATGAACACGAGCCGATATCGAACATCAAGCATCTGGCTGCACTGGCTGATGGCTTTCGCCCTGGTCGCCAACTTCACGCTGGGCGTGTCGGTCTCCGAAATGGACCTTTCGCCGCTGAAACTGAAAATGCTGGCCTGGCACAAATGGGCGGGCATGACCTTGCTGGCGTTGGTCACACTCAGGCTGGTCAACCGGCTGATTTTTCAGCCACCCCCACCCGAGCCAGCCCCACGCTGGCAGCAACGTGCGGCTTCCTGGATGCATGCCGCCCTCTATGTCCTGATGTTTGCCATTCCTGTCTCGGGCTGGCTGGTCACTTCTGCTGCCGGAATTCCTGTGATATATCTCAATCTGTGGGAACTGCCCCAGTTGCTGCCAAAAAACCTGGAATGGGCAGACCCACTCAAGGAAGTGCACGAAGCATTGAACCAAGCCCTGCTGATGCTGGTCATTGTTCATGTGCTGGCGGCGATCAAGCATCACGTGGTTGACCGGGACAGCACGCTGGTTCGCATGCTCCCTTATCTGGAGAAACGCCGGTGAAAAAACGAATCGCATGCTTGCTTGTTGTTGCCTCGCTCGTTCCCGCGCTGGCCACGGCCGGCAACTGGTCAATCGATGACGCCCGCAGCAAAATCGGTTTCCAGTATCAGGCCATGGGCGCCACGCTGGACGGCGAATTCCCGCAGTACATGGCTGACATAGAACTCGATCCTGCAAAACCGGATCAGGCACAGATCACCCTGGATGTGACCACGGCCAAAACAGATGCGGGGAATCCGGATGCCACCGCGGAAGTCGGCAGCCCCCTGTTTTTCGACAGCCGACGTTATCCGACAGCCCGATTTGCCTCGTCACGCATACAGCCACAAGGGAATGGCCGCTTCCTCGTCGAAGGCAAACTCTCGGTCAAGGGCATCACACGGCCGGCCGGGATACCCGTCATGCTGAAAACCGAGGGTAAAAACCAGCGTTTGACGGGAACATTCAAGCTCAATCGGCTTGACTACAGGATAGGTGAGGGGATGTGGGCGGACACCAGTGCCCTGGCCAACGAAGTAAAGGTTGCATTTTCACTCCTGCTTGTGCCCAAGCCGTCAAGGAAAACACCATGAGAGCAGTCTTTCTCTTGCTTGCATCCATGGCAAGCGCATCCGCCCTGGCGGCTACCTATGTCTTCGATCCCAGCCATACCTATCCCATGTTTGAGATTGACCACCTGGGCTATTCCACACAGCGCGGCCAGTTCGATACCGTGCGCGGGACCCTGGAATATGATCCTCAGCAGCGAACCGGTTCAGTGCAAATCGTGATCGATGCGGCGTCCCTGGACTCCGGGCACGATGAACGGGATGCCATCCTCAAGGGCACCGGCTGGTTCAATGTCAGCCAGTTTCCATCCATCACCTATGTCGGAAGGCAATTTGTTTTTGATGGCGACAGGCCTGTCGCCATCGAGGGAGAATTGACTCTGCTTGGCGTAACGCAACCGCTGAGACTGGAGATTAACCGGGTGAAATGCGGACTCAATCTGGCTGCCAGAAAACTCGGTTGCGGTGCCGATGCCTCAGGCGTTTTTAGGCGTTCCCAGTTTGGCATGCGCAATGGCCTGCCCTTTGTCGGTGACGAAGTCAGGCTCCGTATCCAGGCAGAGGCTTATCAAAACTAGAACACTATTTTCACGTATGCGGATGCTGTCATCAGGCCCTAGATGCGCTGGCTCGCAAGCTCGAAAGGCTTGCAATCATGTTGCACGGCGGGCTCTTTCGATTCATTCACGCATTCACAGATATACATCCGGTTACGGCCATTCTGCTTGGCCAGCATCAGGGCGCGATCCGCTCGTTTGAGCAGGCTTTCCGTCAATTCATCCGGCTTGAGCATGGCAAGCCCGAGACTGACCGTCAGCTTGCCCTTGGGCGGGTGGTATTCACGCTCGACCCGAGCACGAAAATTTTCCGAGATCACTTCAGCCTCTGCCTGAGTCAGGTTGGGCAGCACCACCAGGAACTCCTCGCCGCCCCAGCGCCCTACCGCGTCACCGCGACGGAAATGATCCTTGAGAAGCTGTCCGATTCTGACCAGTACCCGATCTCCGGCAAAATGCCCAAACTGGTCATTCACCGACTTGAAATGATCGATATCACAGAGCAACACACACAAGCCATTGTGGCTCAAGCGTTCCGTCATGCGTGAGGCATCGAGAATCTCCTCGATTCGGCGGCGATTGTACAAGCCCGTGAGGGGATCCAGATAGGCCAGTTTGCGCAGTTCCTCCTTTTCGCTGGCCTCACGCATGACCTTGCGAGCGAGCTCATCTGTCTGGCGCTTGAGAACATGGTGCATGTCGCGATGATTGCCGAGCTCATGCTCCTGTTCCTTGAGCAAATCCATGGAATCAACCAGTTTGTTGCCCAGTCTTCGCGCGTGCCATGCAAAGACCAGAAGAAGCACGATCACGACGCAACGCATCCACAGTTCATGCGGGTTCGGATTCAGCAATGCATCGGAAAACGTGTCATGTGTCCCGAACAGTGAAACATCGATAATGGCGTCCAGCACCCAAAACAGGGCTGCAACCAGCAATCCCAGCAATGGCAGACGCCCGAGCAGCTGCTCTGGCATGGCAGAAATCCCCGCAACGTTATCTTTATACTTGTGCGTAATCCTAAACAAATTTCAATTTGAAATTTGTAAAAAAATCATACGGCCGTGTCATTCATGCCTGCAGTCACGCTGTTTCCCCGGCTTTAGCTGACGGCCTGCTTCAACTGTTCCAGAATCGCCGGATTTTCCAGCGTCGAGACATCCTGCGTGATTTCCTCGCCCTTGGCGATGGCCCGCAGCAGGCGGCGCATGATCTTGCCGGAGCGGGTCTTGGGCATGTTGTCGCCAAAGCGAATATCATCCGGCTTGGCGATCGGGCCGATTTCCTTGCCGACCCACTCGCGCAATTCCGCCACCAGTTTCTTCGCTTCGTCGCCTTCGGGCCGGGCGCCCTTGCAGACCACAAATGCCACCACGGCCTCGCCCTTGATGTCGTGCGGCTTGCCAACCACGGCCGCCTCGGCCACGCGCGGGTGGGACACCAGCGCCGACTCGATTTCCATGGTGCCAAGGCGGTGGCCGGACACATTCAGCACATCGTCGATGCGGCCCATGATCCAGTAATAGCCATCCGCATCCTGGTGCGTGGAATCACCCGCCAGATACATCTTGCCGCCCAGCTCTTCGGGGAAATAGGTCTTCTTGAATCGCTCGGGATCGCCCCACAGAGTGCGAAGCTGCGACGGGAACGGCCGCTTGATGACAAGAAAACCACCGTGGCCTTTTTCCACATCATGTCCCGTCTCATCCACCACGCCCACCATGATGCCGGGCAGCGGCAGCGTGCAGGAGCCGGGTTTGGTCGGCACTGCGCCAGGCAATGGAGAAATCATGTTGGAGCCGGTTTCGGTCTGCCACCAGGTATCCACGATCGGACAGCGTTTCTGGCCAATGACTTCGTGATACCACATCCAGGCTTCCGGGTTGATGGGCTCGCCCACCGTCCCCAGCAGACGCAGGGAGGACAAGTCAAACTTCGCCGGCAGGTCGGCGCCCAGCTTGATCAATGAACGGATGGCCGTCGGCGCGGTGTAGAAGGTGGTGACCTTGTGCTTCTGGATCATTTCCCAGAAGCGGCCCGCATGAGGAAAGGTTGGAATGCCTTCAAAGATCACTTCGGTCATGCCCATCGCCAGCGGCCCGTAGGCGACATAGGTGTGGCCGGTAATCCAGCCCACGTCGGCCGTGCACCAGTACACATCGGTTTCCGGCCTGGCGTCGAACACCCACTTCATGGAAAGAATCGCGCCCAGCAGATAGCCGCCGGTGGAATGCTGCACGCCCTTGGGCTTGCCGGTGGAACCCGAGGTATACAGAATGAACAGCGGGTGCTCTGCATTCACCCACACCGGTTCGCACTCGTCGGATTGTGATGCGCTCACCTCGTGCCACCAGACATCGCGGCCTGCTGCCATGTTCACTGCCCCGCCAGAGCGTTTGTACACGACCACCTTTTCCAGGCTGTTGCATCCTCCCATGCCGATGGCTTCGTCCACCGCCGCCTTCAGCGGGACTGCCTTGCCGCCGCGCAGGGATTCATCGGCCGTGACCACGACTTTCGCGCCGGCATCGACAATGCGCTCCTGCAAAGACTTGGCGGAAAACCCGCCAAACACCACGGAATGGATCGCGCCGATGCGCGCGCAGGCCTGCATGGACACCACGGCTTCGATGCTCATCGGCATGTAGATGATGACGCGGTCACCCTTGCCGACCCCGAGTGATTTCAGCGCATTGGCAAACTTGCTCACGCGCTTGAGCAGATCGTTGTAAGTGGAGGTCGTGACCGTGCCGTCGTCTGCTTCGAAAATCAGCGCGGTCTTGTCGCCCTTGCCGGTCTGGATATTCCTGTCCAGGCAGTTATAGGACACATTCAGCTCACCGTCGTCGAACCACTTGTAAAAAGGCGCGTTCGATTCATCCAGAACACGGGTGAAAGGTTGATGCCAGGTGATGTTTTCACGTGCCAGACGTCCCCAAAAGCCTGCGTAGTCGGATTGGGCCTCGTTCATCAAGGCTTCGTATGCCGCCATGCCGGATACGTTGGCTTTTGCCACAAATTCCGCAGAAGGCGGGAATACGCGTGTTTCATGCAAGACTGAGGTAATGTCGGCCATGGTTTCTCCTCGACGAGTTGGCTTATTGTTTGAAAGTAGGCATTCTAAACAGCGTATGACTATCCCGGAACCCCCGCTCGACCGTCTGGCCCGCCTTTCCCGCCATGCCGCCCGCCTGCTCAATGCCCGGCCGGAGCTGCGGGAACTGTCAAGCCGCATGGACCAGCCCTTCACCCGCGAGGAAATGGCCGTCTGGCTGGCAGAACCTGTCGCGGACGAAGAGGTCCTGAAAACCCGCCTTCGCCAGTTGAAAAACCGGGTCTGGGCCGTCACCGCCGCACGCGACCTGGCCGGCCTGGCCTCCCTGGAAGAAGTGACCGGCGTGTTTTCCGATCTGGCTGAAGTTTGCATTCAGGCCGCGCTGGATTTTCATGTCCGGCTGCTTGCTGAACGCCATGGCCAGCCCAAAAACAGCGATGGCAGTCCGATGGGGCTGGTCGTCGTCGGCATGGGCAAGCTGGGCGGACGCGAACTCAATGTCTCGTCCGACATCGACCTGATTTATCTTTATCCCGACGAAGGCGAGACAAAAGGCCCATCGCCGATTTCGCACCACGAATTCTTCCTGCGGCTTGGCAAAAAGATCAGCAATGCCATCTCCGACATGACCGCCGACGGCTATGTGTTTCGTGTCGATTTGCGCCTGCGCCCCTGGGGTGACTCGGGCCCGCTGGCCATGAGCTACGCCATGCTGGAAGACTATCTCACCCTGCACGGGCGGCCGTGGGAGCGTTATGCCTGGATCAAGGGCCGTGCGCTCACGGGCGGGCGGCACAAGGAACTGGATGATGTGGTCCGCCCCTTCGTGTTCCGCAGGTACCTCGACTTCAACGCCTACCAATCGCTCAGGGATTTGCATGCGCAAATCCGCGCCGAGGTCGTGCGCAAGGATCGCCAGAACAATATCAAGCTGGGGCCGGGCGGCATTCGTGAAATCGAATTCGCCGCCCAGGTATTCCAGCTGATACGCGGCGGTTTTGAGCCCGCCTTGCGCATCAGGCCGACTCAAGACGTCCTCAAGGCACTGGCAGAACACCAACTCATCCCCAGGACAACCGCTGAAAGCCTGATCGAGGCGTATCGCTTCTTGCGCACGTTGGAACACCGCTTGCAGTATCTGGACGACGCACAGACCCAGACCCTGCCGGACGACAAGGAAAGCCAGCGTCTCATCGCCGAGGCCATGCATTTCGATAGCTGGGAATCGCTGCTGATTGGCCTGAACCGGCATCGCAAAATCACCGAGCAGCACTTCGAGCAGATTTTCGCTGCGCCGCAGACCGATCAGTCCTCGCATCCACTGCTGCCGGTGTGGCAACACCCCGATGAGCACATCACGCAACTGGAAACGCTGGGCTTTAAAAATGCCGCCGGCATGGCTACGCGGCTTGGCCAGTTGCGGGAAATAGCCGTCACGAAATTTCCGGAATCGTCCCGCATCCGCGTCGACAGCCTGATGCCGCCGATCATCGAACTATCGGCACAGCAGACGCATCCGGACGACACGCTCATCCGCTTCACCGACTTTATCGAAACCATTGCCCGCCGCCAGACCTATCTCGCCTTGCTGGCGGAATATCCGGCGGCGTTGAAACAACTCGCCCGGCTGTTTTCCACCAGCCCTTGGGCCGCGCAACTGATCACGCGGCAACCTCAGCTGCTCGACGAATTGATCGACCCCAGGCAATTGTTCGAAATCCCCGACTGGCCCGCGCTGGCGGCAAGACTGCACGAAGCCCTGGATGCAGAAGCCGGCGACATGGAAGCGCAAATGGACCGGCTGCGGCGCTTCAAGCAGGCGCAAACCCTGCATCTGTTGGCGCAGGACGTGGCCGGCGCGCTCAAGCTGGAAACCCTGTCCGATCATCTGGCCGCGCTGGCCGATCTGCTGCTTGCCGAAACGCTGCACCGCGCCTGGCTGACCATGCCCCGGCGGCATCTGGACCAACCACGCTTTGCCATCATCAGCTATGGCAAACTGGGCGGCAAGGAACTGGGTTATGCCTCCGATCTAGACATCGTGTTTTTGTACGACGACGACACGCCCGACGCCGGCGCGATCTACGCGCGGCTGGCGAAAAAACTCAGTACCTGGTTTTCCACTGCCACTTCAGCCGGTGTGCTCTACGACACCGACCTGCGCTTGCGGCCCGACGGTGCGTCAGGCCTGCTGGTCAGCAGTGTCGAAGCCTTCGAGGCTTACCAGCGCAACAAGGCCTGGACCTGGGAGCATCAGGCGCTGACCCGCGCCCGTTACGTCTGTGGCGATAACGCCATCGGCGATAAATTCGAAGCCATCCGGCGCGCCATTCTGACCCTGCCTCGCGAGGCAAACAAGCTGAAAGAAGACGTGCTGGCCATGCGCCAGAAAATGCGCGACGGCCATCCGAGCGACACTGACTTATTCGACATCAAGCACGACAGCGGCGGCATCGTCGACGTCGAATTCGCCGTGCAATACCTGATCCTCCTGCACGCGAAAGATCATCCCGGACTGCTCGACAATGTCGGCAACATCGCCCTGTTAAAACGCTGTGGCCAGATCCGTCTGCTGCCCGCCGACGTTGCCGAAAATGCGGCCAATGCCTACCGCGAACTCAGGCGCCAGCAGCACCTGATCAAACTGGCCGGCATGGAACACGCCCGCGTCCCGCCTGCTGAACTCCGGAGCGAGCGTTTAGCTGTTACCCGTTTGTGGGAAACCTGCTTTGGCTAAATTGCATCAATCTCGATGGGTTTCCCACTGATCGACTCAGAAACCTTTTCATCTTTGATTCATCTCTATCGCGGACAATTGGAAAAAAACCTTACCCTGACCTGCATGAAAACAGAGAATGTCCTCCTCGTTCCTGCCGAGGGCGATTTCTGCGTATTGAAAGAAGCCATTGTCGGCGCTTTTGGGCTGCCTGCGGACAAGCCCTTCGTCGGCATCAAGGGCGACCCCAGTTTGCGCGAAACCGCGCCCATCCGCAGCAAATATGCATCACGCATCGACGAGAAAGTCGGCCCGGCGCTGGAGCGGGTGGAATGGCTGCTTGCCGAAACCGGCTGCTTTTCGATCTACATCGGCTTCAACAGCTCCGAAGTACGCACCGAGTCGATTTTCAACCCTTTCAATTACGAAATCCACGATGTCGATGCGCTGCTTGGCGATGACTATATCAGACGGCATTTCGTGCGCGTGCCGTTCGAGGAAAAAATGAACACCATCGCCTGGGTAAGCAGCATGATCCAGACCGGGCCGTTGCGGCTTTACCTGCCGAAGCACTGGCAAAAGCTCATGGACGCGCAGCGCAATAGCTGGCAGCCGGTCAAAAAGGAACTGATCCACGACATCATCGATGGCTTCCACCAGCTGCGCGCCATCGAGGGGTATTACCTGCGCAATGCGGCCATCTCGTTGTCGGAAGGCATCGTGCGCGCTTCGTTCAACTGCGATGGCACCTATATCGTGCGGGCGGATTATTTTCCGGAATTCGTGAAACAGAATTTGCCGGTGTGAATCCCCCCAACCCCCCCTTTATCAGGGGGGGGCTCAATTCAACCCCCTTGATAAAGGGGGTGGCTCGAAGGGCCGGGGGATTTAGGGTGGCGAGCTCTGCGAGCTGGGAGATTCAAGGTGCGTCTACATACGCCCGCCCCGCCGGGCAGCCAGAATTGAAGTGCTTCACGCCTGCTTCGCGGAAATTCATCGGCTTACCCACGTTGCCATCCGGCAGCGCCTGAAAATAGACTCTCACCTCGCGCAGCATGGGCTTGCGCCGCGCGGGCGAATCGCTGCGCGGCGTGCGGCAATCGAACACCACGCTTTCCAGCAGCGCTGGATCGTTCTTTTTGATCGCCGCGCGCAACGTATCGAGCCCGGCTTCCCGGCCCGCATGGCTGCCCAGCGATTCCGCCAGAGCCTTGTTGGCGCGCTCCACCAGCCGGACCGATTCGTCAAAGTATTGCGCCATGCTGAGTCCGGAACAGGAACCATGCTTGGCCCATTCGTGGCGATCCAGGCAATCCGCCGTACCGGGCATGACGGACGAGAGTCTTCCGGCAAGCGACTGCGGCAACTGAACTGGCGTCTGGTCGCACATGCCGCCCCGGTCGCGCTCGCCATTGCAGTAAAACGGATGCCGCCCATTGCGCTTGTTTGGCCACAGGCCATGCAGGGTTAACGGCAGCCGCTGGAAATCGGCCAGATCAACATCCCGGCACTGATGCGGCACGCGGCGATTGCCAATGGCATCCTCGCAGAACGCCGGCGCCAGCGACAAGGCCAGCACGTAGTAGTCGAAATGCGTCTTCTGCGGTGCCGGTTGACGGGCCTCGCAGCCCGTAATCATTGTCAGCGCCACGAACAAAGACAGGCCGCCAAGCGCAAGCCTTTGATACAATTTCATTTAACCTTTGATCCTAATTCATCAATTTAAGCGATATCGCAAAAACCCAGCGAAAAGCCCGCAGACGCGAAGCGCGGCGCGCAGGAACCGGCGTGTATTTGAATACATCAGGATTCCGTGCACCGCGCGACAAAGTATGCGGGTTTTGCAGCCGTTTTGGCGATTGCAAGGAGTTCCGTAAATGTCGATGTCCGACCGCGATGGCTTTATCTGGTACGACGGCAAGCTGGTCAACTGGCGCGATGCCACCACCCACGTCCTCACCCACACCCTGCACTACGGCATGGGCGTGTTCGAGGGCGTGCGCGCTTATCAAACCCCCAAAGGCACGGCCATTTTCCGCCTGCAGGATCATACCGACCGGCTGTTCCGATCGGCGCACATCCTGGGCATGAACATGCCTTATTCCAAGGACGAGATCAACGAAGCCCAGCGCGCCGCCGTGCGCGAAAACAAACTGGAATCCGCCTACATCCGCCCCATGGCCTTCTACGGCGCCGAGGCCATGGGTATCTCCGCCAGGACGCTGTCCACCCATGTCATCGTCGCCGCCTGGAAATGGGGCGCCTATCTCGGGCAGGAAGCGCTGGACAACGGCATCCGCGTGAAGACGTCTTCCTTTTCGCGGCACCACGTCAACATCACCATGTGCAAGGCCAAGGCCAACGGCAACTACATGAACTCGATCCTCGCCCACCGCGAAGCCGAGCAGGACGGCTACGACGAGGCCCTGCTGCTGGACGTGGATGGTTTCGTGTCCGAAGGTTCGGGCGAAAACATCTTCATTGTCCGCAAGGGCAGGATCTATACGCCCGATCTGACCAGTGCGTTGGAAGGCATTACCCGCGACACCATCGTGCAGCTGGCAAATGAACTCGGCTACGAGGTGATCGAAAAACGCATCACGCGCGATGAAGTGTATTCCGCCGACGAAGCCTTTTTCACCGGCACCGCCGCGGAAGTCACCCCCATCCGCGAACTGGACAACCGCGCCATCGGCAGCGGCACACGCGGCCCCGTCACGCAGAAGCTGCAAGCGCTGTATTTCGACTGCGTGCAGGGCCGCTCGGCCAAACACGAAGGCTGGCTGAGTTACATTTGAATAAAAACGGCAATGTCCCCGAACCGCCAAGACGCCAAGCGCGCAAAGGGGAACAATAACCGGGCTGTATTCTTGGCGCCCTTTGCGTCTTTGCGGTGAAACCGACGTATTGAAACTTGGAGGAAATCATTCGTGTCTGAGCAATCCGACAACACGCAACGCATCATCGAAATCAAGCCGAACCAGTTGCCGCTGCATTGCCCGCTGTCCGAGCATGTTTCATGGAATTCGCACCCCCGCGTGTTCCTGCCCATCGAAAAAACCGGAGAGGCCTTGTGTCCCTATTGCGGAACGCAGTATCGTTTGCAGGGCGGTCCCTGCTCCAGCTCGCATTAACTTACTTACCAGGAGGTCAACATGAAATCCCTTCTTCTCGCCACGCTTGCGCTAATTGCCACCACACTCCCGGCCCAGGCCGCTTCGCAAAAGGAAATCGAGGCCTCCATGCAGCAAATGCAGCAGGCCCAGGCCAAGATCATGGAAGCCATGATGCTGGAAAAACAAAGCAAGCTCGGTTTCAACGAAACCGTCGACGCCCTCAAGAAAGCTGCCGAGGCCCGCGGCTGGAAAGTCACCGGCGTGCTCGACGCCCAGGAAGCCATGAAAAAAGGTGGCCACAAGGACGCCAAGCCCATGAAAGTCATGGGCATGTGCCACCCCGGCCTGGCTGAAGCCGTGCTCAAGGCCCAGGAAAAAGCCAAGCAACCCCCTGCGCTCACCTGCCGCTACAGCGTGTACGAAGGCCTCGACGGCAAAATCTACGTCATGCGCTTCAACACCAGCCTGATGGCCGGCATGGCCCAGGGCGAAGTCGCCACCGCGCTGACCAATCTGGCCAAGGAAGAAGATGCGCTGATGAGTGTGGTGCTGAAATAAGCGGTTTTTCCTGCTTGTAAAAAAGCCGCGCGGTGCGCGGCTTTTTTATTCTCCGACTCAAGCCGTCATCGAATACCGCGGCGTTTCCTGTCCCGGCGCTTTGGGTTTTTCGGCATTGAGGTAGGCGTCGAAGCACATGGCGATGTTGCGCAGGAACAGGCGGCCCAGTGTCGTGACGCGGATTTCGTTTGCATCGGCTTCAACCAGGCCGTCGGCCACCAGCGGAATGAGCAGTTCCAGACTTTTGGCAAAGTAATCGTCGAAGTCGATACCCCAGCGCTCGCCAATACCACGCTTGTTGATCGAGAGGTCACACATCAATTCGATGATGACGTCACGCCGCAGCTTGTCGTCATGGGTCATGCGGTAGCCCTTGACCGTGGCCAGGCCATGCTCGCCAATCATCTGCTGGTAGCCGGTGGGGCGTTTTTCGTTTTGCGCGTAGACGTCGTTGGTCTGGCTGATGGACGATGCACCAAAGGCATAGATGTCGGCGTTGCGATGCGTGGTGTAGCCCTGAAAATTCCGCCACAGCGTCTTTCCGCGCTGCGCCTTGACGATCTCGTCATCCGGCTTGGCGAAGTGATCCATGCCGACATGCACGTAGCCCTTGTATTCCAGCGTTTCCAGTATCTGTTCCTGCAGGGCCATGCGGGTTTCGAAATTGGGCAGGTCGGACTGCACGATGAGTTTCTGGTGTTTTTTCATCCACGGCACATGGGCGTAGCCGAACACGGCCAGCCGGTCGGGCGCCATGGCGGTGATTTCCCTGAGCGTGTGCTTGTAGGTTTCCAGCGTCTGGTGCGGCAGGCCGACCATCAGGTCCATGTTGATGCTCTGAAAACTGGCCTCACGGAACCAGCCGTACACTTCCTGGATGAGCGACAGGGGTTGAACCCGGTTGACGGCTTTTTGCACCTGCTCGTTCAAATCCTGCACGCCCATGCTGGCGCGGTTGAAGCCGGATTCGCGCAGCGCATCGACCTGTTCGCGCAACAGGCCGCGCGGATCGACTTCGACCGAGACTTCGGCCCGGGGGTCGAAATTGAATCGGGAGCGGATATGCGCGGCCAGATCACGAATCTCTCCAGCTTTTAGAAAAGTCGGCGTACCGCCGCCCCAGTGCAGTTGCACTACCCGGCGCGAAGGACTCGCCAGCGCCGCGACTTCGTCGATTTCGCGCTTGAGGTAGTCGAGGTATGTGAGCGCCTTGTCATATTTCTGCGTAGCGACCATGTTGCAGCCGCAGTAGAAACACAGCGTATCGCAAAACGGGATGTGCACGTAAAGCGAAAGCGGCCGGCTGGCATCCTGGCTTTCGATGATTTCCTGCCGCCACTGGCCGATGCCGAAATCTTCCGTAAAATGCGGCGCGGGCGGATAGGACGTATAACGCGGCCCTGGCTTGCTGTATTTGACGAGCAGGGCGTGGTCAGGGTGCATGATCTACACGGCAGGCAAAATAGACTTTTTCATCCTATTCAATCCGGTGGACATTGTCCAGTATCACGCACCCTGGCTGGCACAAATAAACCACTTCCCATAAACGGGAATTGGCTAGCGGACATTTGCCCTGGCCGCTTCAAACTCGGGCACTCTTGCCACGAAATCCGTATCCTTCAGCGGCACATGGCAGCCGCGGCAGGCGCTCATGTCCTTGCCGAGCGAATTCCCACTCGCGTCATAGGCTGCGTACACCCATTCGCCCGTGCGTTGTTCGGGCGGGACTACCTGACCCCAGCCCGACCCCTTACCCATGACGAAGATCTTCGATAGTCCCTGCTTCTGCAGCTTGCCATTTGCATCCAGAAGAGGCTGGCCATCCGCGCCGGTTTTTACCGAATGCAGTTCCATGACCATCATCGTGCCATAGGCAAACGGCCGGCTTGATTTGAGTCCCTGCGGGTTGATGTAGATGTCGCGAATCTGTTTGAGTTCTGGCCGCTGAACATCCGGCAGATAAACCGGCCAGCTTTTGTAATCCGCAGGCAGTTTCAAATCGCCATCCCGCATTACTGGCGCGGCAGACGGGCGCACTTCAATATCGTAAGGACCGGCCAACGTGATGCCGGCTGCGCTGATGCCCATCAACAACGAAATCAATACTCTGTTCATTTCCATCTCCTTGAAGAATGCGGAACATGCGTCCGCCTCAGGCTGCCATTGCCTGCGAAAAAACCGGCGCCGGATCCCAGAATCCGGCGACCTGAGTCAGCTTGCCCGCATCATCCGCCGCAAAGGCAACCATGCCTTGTGCCTGTGGCGTTCTTCCATTGCGTGCGCGGGTATGCAGATCGAATTCGGCCACGGCGAACGGCCCGTGAACATGTACGGCGAGAATGTCGAAGTGGATGGTTTCGAACAGCATGGCGATGCCAGCAAACAGCTCGGCCAGCGCTGCGTGCCCCATGACCGGAGGCGTGTGCGCGGGGCCGCCGAGACTGCCATCACTTGCAAACAGCGATACCCAGGCTTCGCCATCCTTGCGCTCGAACGCGCTGAAATACGCGTTGACGATGTGTTTCATGTCCATGTCTGGTTTCCTTTCATGCCCTTGTAATCAATCAGTTCCACCCCAAGCACTCTGGCCATGCCGGCTGCACCGTCCTCCATCACCGCATGGTGGTTCCAGGCAAACAGCGACGACAGAACCGGCGCCAGCCAGCGCATCCAGGCCCTGTGCGGCGTCACCTGCCAGGTGTAGCGCACACGCGTGCCGACCGGAATGGCTTCCAGTTCCCAGCGGCCCATGCCGTGCAGATCACCGCTCGCCTCGACCACCAGCATCCGCGGCCTTTCCGCCGCGCGCGTGGTGAAGTCGATGACGAATCCATACGGCAGGCGGCTCACCCACCAGGTACGGCGCACGGCACCCTCGTCTTGTTCGCCGCCCGCCTGTAGCAGTTGCACGCGGCGGATTTCCGGCCACCAGCATGGCCACGCCTCGGGCGCCTCAAGCACGGCCCACACTTCCTCGGGCGGCGCGGACAGATGCCATTCACTGACGAGCTGGAATGTCATGCCGCGTTCCTCAGCGCCCGACGATGTCGCCTTTCATCGAAGCCAGCGCGGTAAGAAGCTCGTTTTTCTCCTTCTCTGGCACGTTGAATTTGTTGAGCGATTTCACCAGATCTTCCACCAGCGCATTGAAATGCGCCTCAGTCAAGCCCATGCCGGTGTGGGCCGATTTCATGTCGCGGCCAGTGTATTTGCACGGCCCACCGGTAGCTTCGCAAATCTGGTTGACCAGCATGGAGTTGAGGCGAGGAATGTTGGTGCTGGCGAAAAAGCCGTTGATGCGCTTGTCTGCCGCCACGTTGCCGATGAAATCATCGACCACGGCCTGGATGGCGGGTTTGCCGCCAAGTCGGTCATAAAGGGATTTTTGTGGGGGTGCGCTCTGCATGCCGCCGCATCCAGTGAGGGAAGCTGTCAGCAGCGCGGCCAGCGACAAGACCGGCGCCATGCGCAATACAGTTGATTTCATGATGTGCTCCTTAGAGTCGAGTCGGGGAACATTCCCGACTCCTTTACGCATGGATGCTCTCATCCGGATGCATGCATCCAGTCCGGTCTTTCCGGCGTAGTGGATTGAAACTGTATACAGCCGAAAGGGAATCCTGATGAACCCGCCACTCAAGCTGTCCGGCCAGGACGTTATACTCGGACTCATGAGCAGGGATAACGACGAATCTCCGCACACGCAGGATGAATTGCTGACCAGCCTGATCCAGCGCATGGCATCGGGCGATGAAGCCGCTCTGGGCCGCTTTTATGATCTGACACTTTCCCGCGTGTACGGGCTTGCGCTCAGGATCACCGCGCGCCGCGATCTGGCCGAGGAGGTCTGCGTGGAAACGTTCTGGCAATGCTGGCGCGAAGCCGTGCGTTACGATGCCCAGCGTGGCCAGCCGCTGGCCTGGCTGATGATGATGACGCGCAGCCGCGCGCTGGATGCATTGCGCAGGCTGGAACCGCTTGCCTATTCGCCCGATCCGGAAGTGCTGATCGAGGGGGAAGCCTGCCCAGAAGGCTCCCCGCTGGATCGATTGCTGGCCGTTGAACAATCCAGCGCCCTGGGGCAGGCTCTGGCCCGGCTTACTCCCGTGCAGCGCCAGATGCTGGCGCTGGCGTTTTACCGGGATCTGTCGCATCAGGAAATCTCGGACCAGACCGGCCTGCCGCTGGGCACGGTGAAATCCCATCTCAAACGCGCACAGGAACATCTGCGCCGTACCCTTTGCCAGTCCTGAGGACGCCGTCATGAATGATAAAAAATCATCCCCTCCACTCGATGCCGACCTGCTGGAAGCCTTTGCTGCGGCATCGGCACCCATGACGCCAGATGAGCAAACAACCGGGCGCATGCGCGAAAAACTGTTCCAGCGTATTCATGCGCCTGCACCGGATTATCTGTTCGTACACAGCCATGAAGGAGAGTGGGTTACGCTGCTGCGCGGGGTTGAGCTCAAGCTGCTGCGCCAGGACGAAATTAGCCGTTCGTTTCTGATCCGCATGAAACCCGGCAGCAGGCTGCCGCCGCACGAGCACGCGCTGGAAGAAGAATCGCTGGTGCTGGAAGGCGACGCCACCATCAATGGTGTCCTGTGTCTGCCCGGCGACTATCACCTGGCACCAAAAGGCAAACCGCATGGCTGGGTCACGAGCGAAAAAGGCTGCCTGCTGTTCGTTCGCGGTGCGGCCGAACAACGTACCCGCCCATGAAACATGCCTGCCATGCCGGTTTCATCGCGGTCATGATTTGGACCATGCAAGCGCTGGCCGCCGAAGCCTATGTCGCTCCACCCTGGTTGCCGGGCGGCAACCTGCAAACCCTGTACACCGCCGCTTTCCTGCGCGGGCCGGATATCGAATACCGGCGCGAGCGCTGGGAATGGCCGGATGGCGATTTCGTCGATGCCGACTGGGTGGATGCAAATCAGCCCGACGCACCCATCGTCGTGCTGTTTCATGGCCTGGAAGGCAGCTCGCAAAGTTTCTATGCACGCGACCTGATGCATACAGTCAAACAGCGTGGCTGGCGCGGCGTGGTGCCGCATTTTCGCGGCTGTTCGGGTGAACCCAACCGCCTGCCGCGTGCGTACTTCGCAGGGGACACGGCAGAAATCGAGGCCATGTTAAGGCGCGTGAAATCCGCTTTTCCAGAAGCGCCGCTGTATGCCGTGGGCGTGTCCCTGGGCGGCAACGCCGTGCTCAAGTGGCTGGGCGATGCCGGCAACCAGGCAGCCACTCTGGTCAGGGCCGCTGCCGGCGTATCCGCGCCGCTGGACATGAATGCGGCCGGCCACGCGCTGGATCGCGGCCTTAACCGTGCCATTTATACCAGCCACTTTCTGCTATCACTCAAACGCAAAGCACTTGACAAAGCCGAGCGTTTCCCCGGCCTGCTTGATCAGGCGGCGATCGAAGCCGCCACGACTTTTCAGGAATACGACACGCTGGTGACGGCAAGGCTGCATGGCTATCTGGATGCAGAGGATTACTGGACGCGCACGTCGAGCAAACCCGGCCTGAAAAATATTGTCATCCCCACGCTGGTCATCAACGCGAAAAACGACCCCTTTCTGCCTGCATCCGCCCTGCCCACCCCGGACGGGGTTTCCACATTCGTCACGCTGGAACAGCCGGAGGAAGGCGGCCATGTCGCGTTTCCATCCGGGCCGTTTCCAGGCAACATCGACTGGCTGCCTGCCCGCATCCTGGATTTTTTCGACGCCCCACACGTCTGATAGGGCGTTTCATGTTCAATCGATATAATTGGCTGATTGTCCGATTGATCGAGTCAGAACATGAACCTCGCCACACAAAACCTCCCCAGGGAAATCTTCAAGGCCTACGACATCCGCGGCATCGTCGGCAAGACATTGACGCCTGAAATCGTCGAGGCCATCGGCCAGGCCATTGGTTCGGAGGCCGCTTTGCGCAAGCAGACCGCGATCTGCATCGGCCGCGACGGCCGTCTGTCTGGCCCGGAGCTTTCACAGGCGCTGGCGCGCGGCATCCAGAAAGCGGGCATCGATGTGATCGACCTGGGCATGGTAGCCACGCCGATGACCTATTTCGCCGCGTATGAGTTGAAAACAAACTCGGCCGTCATGGTTACAGGCTCGCACAATCCGCCGGATTACAACGGCCTGAAAATGGTGCTGGGCGGCGAAACGCTGTCGGGCGACACCATCCAGCAATTGAGACAGCGTCTTGAAAGCGGCAACCTGACAACGGGGAGCGGCAGTTACAGAACCCACGACATCGCGCCCGCCTATCTTGATCGCATTGCCGGCGATATCAAGCTCGCGCGGCCGATGAAGCTCATCGTAGACTGCGGCAACGGCGTGCCCGGTGCGTTCGCGCCCGAGTTGTATCGCCGCCTGGGCTGCACGGTGGAGGAAATGTATTGCGAAGTGGACGGCACCTTCCCCAACCACCATCCCGATCCTTCCGTCCCGCACAATCTGGAAGACCTGATTGCGCGACTGAAGACCTCGGACGCCGAACTGGGTTTCGCTTTCGATGGCGACGGCGACCGGTTGGGCGTCGTCACCAGGGACGGCACCATCATTTTCCCAGACCGGCAGCTGATGCTGTTCGCCGACGACGTGCTCTCGCGCAACCCCGGGGCAGAGATCATTTTCGATGTGAAATCCACCCGCAACCTGTTCGACTGGATCCGCCAGCGCGGTGGCAAGCCGACACTCTGGAAAACCGGCCACAGTTTCATCAAGGCCAAGATGAAGGAATCCGGTGCGCTCTTGGCGGGCGAAATGTCCGGCCATATCTTTTTCAAGGAACGCTGGTATGGCTTTGACGACGGTCTCTACGCCGGCGCGCGCATGCTGGAGTACCTCTCCAAACAGGCCGATCCGAATGCAACCCTGAAAAACCTGCCCGACACCGTCAACACGCCCGAGCTTCAAATCAGGATGGCCGAAGGCGAGCATTACGCCCTGATGGAAAAACTGCAAAAAACCGCGAAATTTCCCGATGCGAAGGAAGTCATCACGCTTGATGGCTTGCGCGTCGAATATGCCGACGGCTTTGGTCTGGCCCGCCCGTCCAACACCACCCCGGTCATCGTGCTGCGCTTTGAGGCAGACAACGAGGCTGCCTTGAAACGCATTCAGGGAGACTTTCGGCGGGTGATTCAGGAACAGGCAAGCGGACTGACACTGCCGTTCTGATTGTAAAAAATAGCCGCTCTGGCGCGGCCTTTCCATAGTCTGGCGCCGTCGGTCTATATCTAGCTCGAATCCTCCCCCTTTCTGTCCTAAGATGGAATCTGGAAAAAAGCGGAAGGGGGGAACATGGACATAACCGTCGAGCGAAAGCCCACCAAGGAAAGGCTCGATGCCTTGGGTGTTTTCAGCTGGCCCACGTGGGAAAAGGGGACTTCCACCTTTCCCTGGGCATACTACGAAGAAGAAGTGAGCTACATCCTGGAAGGCAAGGCGGTCATCACGCCCGAGGGTGGCACTCCAGTCGAAATACAGGCTGGCGACCTGGTCACATTCGGATCCGATTTGCGCTGCATGTGGCACATCATCGAGCCCATCAAAAAGCACTATCGCATCAGCTGAACATTCCCCCTGCGTCCAATGGGTGAAACAGGCACGCCCTGACCGCATGCCCGCCGGGGGTCATGTCCGTTTTGCCTTACAGTGATAAATTAGCTCCCATGGCAAACATTTCCCAGGACAACGCCTTTCTCAATGCTGCCCTGACTGCAACTCACGCTGGGGTTTTCGAATGGCATGTTCAGGACCGCACGATCTTGCTATCGCCCAATCTCGAAACCTTGCTGGGTTTTCCCGCGGGCAGATTCGATGGCCGGATAGACAGCCTGCTCGACATCCTCAATCCGCATGACCGGGACCAGATACTTGCCGAGGTCAGATCCGCACCGGCCAGCCAGACGCTGATCGAAACCGAAATCCGCATCAACGGGACCTCCGGGCAGACACGCTGGTTTTCCATACGCGGCGAATTGCAGCGTGACGCATCGGGAACACCCGTGGCCGTCATCGGCATGGCCCAGGAAGTGCCTCCCGTCGTGGTTTCCGAACGTCGCATGCGTGCGCAGCAATCGGCGCTGTTCGACCTGCTTGCGGAGGAACGCATCGATACCCTGCCGCTCGACGAGGCATTTCAGCGCATCACCGAAAAAGCCGCCCACACGCTGTATGTCGAACGCGTCAGCATCTGGCTCTTCAGCGATGACATGCAGACCTTGCAATGTCATGATCTCTACCTCAAGAGCCGCGCCGACCACATCCAGTGCATCAGCCTCAAGGCCAGCGAATATCCCCGATATTTTGAAGCGCTGTCCAAAAGCCGGGCGCTGGCGGTTTCCTATGCGCCCACCGATCACCGGACGCAGGAGCTCAACGAAAAATACCTCAAATACCTGGGCATTTCGTCCATGCTGGAAGCCACCATCCGTCGAAGAGGCGAAACCATCGGCGTGGTCTGCCACGAGCAGGTGGGGCCTTCCCGTTCATGGACGCTGGACGAGCAGCATTTTGCCGCATCCGTCGCTGACGTCGTCACCCTGCTTCTGGAAGGTCATGAACGCGAGGAGCTGCTGAAGCACATCGAATACCAGGCCATGCATGATCGGTTGACCGGCCTGCCCAACCGCCTGTGGTTTCGCAAGCTGCTGGAAGATCGAATCCGCCAGTCATCCAGGCCGTTTGCGCTGATTCTTGCCGACCTCGACCAGTTCAAGGAAATCAACGACACCCTGGGACACGAGCTGGGCGACCAGTTGCTGATTGAACTGGGCCAGCGGCTGACCGGGCTGTTGCCCATCGGCAGCGCACTGGCCAGGCTGGGTGGAGATGAATTCGGCCTGCTGATCGAAGACCCGGGCGCACCCAACCGGTTGGCCGATTTTGCCGCTTCGCTGCGACAGGCTTTTGCACGACCCGTGGTTTGCCGAGGCGTACGGCTGGCGGTGCAGGCAAGCCTGGGCGCCAGTCTGTTTCCCGAACATGGCGCTGATGTCTCCACGCTGATGCGCCGCGCCGACGTCGCGCTTTATCACGCCAAAACCAATGACCGCTACAGGATTTATGATCCCTCGCGGGACCGTCACACGCCGAGACGGCTGACCTTGATGCATGATTTGATCCGTGCGGTCGAGCAAGGCGACATTCAGGCGGTCTTTCAACCCAAGCTGGACATCCGGTCCAACAAGGTCGTCGGCGTTGAAGCGCTGGCGCGCTGGAAACATCCGGAATTTGGCGCAATCAGCCCGGATGAGTTCATCCCCCTGGCCGAGCTTTCCGATTTGATACGGCCGCTGACGCTGCACATGATACGGACCGCCAGCATGCAAAGAAGGAAATGGATGAAGGACGGCCATGACCTGCATGTCGCGGTAAACCTTTCGCCGCGCATGTTGATGGAGCAGGGCTGGTCTGACGAGTTGGTGTCAATGCTGAAAGCGTTCGACATGCCGCCCGGCATGCTGGAACTGGAAGTCACGGAAACAGCCTTCATTAACGACCCCGAACGTGCATTGAGCGTCATGCAGGAACTGTCGGGTCATGGCATCAGCTTTGCCCTTGATGATTTCGGCGTGGGGTTCTCCTCGCTGACCCATCTCAGCCGCATGCCCATCCATACGCTGAAAATCGACAAGAGCTTCGTTCAGCAGATGGCCAGCGACCCGAGGCTCAACGCCATCGTTCACTCAACTATCCAGCTGGGCGAGAACCTTGGCTTGCAGGTCGTGGCCGAGGGCGTGGAAAACGCCGGGCTATTGATGCGGCTGCGGGAAATGCGATGTCATATGGCGCAGGGTTACCACTTCAGCCCGGCCATCGAGGCCGACAGGATTCCTCTTTACATGAATCAGGCCTTTACGGATTGATTGCCCTGTCTCCACCGTCAGAGATTCCATGAGCCATTCCTCCTGCATGATTTACCATCAAGGCAAGCCACCGCTGGAAATCCCAGTGGTGGACGTCAGCGAATACATCCATGACCCGACCTCATTCATCTGGATTGAACTGCACGATCCGGATTACGCGCAGCTTGAGCAACTGGGCGAAGAGCTCGGTCTGCACGATCTCGCGCTGGAGGATGCGATCACTTCCCATCAGCGCCCCAAACTCGAAGAATATGGCGACCATCTTTTCATCAGCGCCAAGACGGCTGAATTATGGGAAGGCCAGCTCAAGATGGGTGAAGCGCATTTTTTTGCCGGTGGCAATTTCATCACATCGATCCGGCACGGCAGCGGCCTGTCGTTTGCCAGGGTGCGTGACCGGCTTTCACACCCCAATGGCACTCCGGTGAACGCGCCGTTCGCTCTGTATTCCGTCCTCGACCAGATCACAGACCATTTTCAATCGGTCGTTAACGCGCTGCAGGACCGTTTCCGCACGCTGGAAAACGTACTGCTCAGTGATACCCTTGATCGCTCTGAACTGGAAAAGCTTTACCGGGTCAAGCAGGATCTCAGCCTGCTGCGGGACGCGGCGGAACCGATGCAGGCCATTGTGCAGGATCTGATCCGTCTTCATCCCCAGTTCGCCACCAAGGAATTGAAGGCCTACTACCGGGATGTGCTCGATCATGCCACGCGGGTGACTTCCGCCATCGATGTGCTGCGGATGTCTGCCGCGGACGCCATGCAGTTTCACCTGGCATCGCTCACCCTTCAGCAAAGCGAATCCGTGCAGAAGCTGGCCGGATGGGGCGCGATACTGGCCATCCCCACCGTGATATTTTCACTGTATGGCATGAACTTTGATCTCATGCCCGAACTGCACTGTCCATGGGCATATCCTGCCGTGCTGGCCGGAACTTTTGCGGGCAGCCTGTGGCTTTACAGGCGGCTGAAAAAACGCGGGTGGGTCTGACACCTTGCACTTCATTCTGGTAAATTCCAGCAACACTCAAACCATGGTATTTGTCCATGCGCGAACATGATTCGGTACGTATTGGCCTGGTCTCAATTTCCGACCGCGCGTCCAGCGGAGTCTACGAAGACAAAGGCTTGCCCGCGCTGAAGGAATGGCTGGCAGAGGTGGTCGCCAACCCGGTCGAGATCGTCGAGCGTCTGATACCCGATGAACAGTCCCTGATCGAGACAACGCTCAAGGACCTCTCGGACAACGAGCACTGCGCATTGATTCTGACAACCGGCGGTACCGGACCGGCACCCCGCGACGTCACGCCCGAGGCAACCCTGGCCGTGGCCGATCGTGAATTGCCCGGTTTTGGCGAAGCCATGCGCGCGGTATCGCATAGATATGTGCCGACTGCGATTCTTTCGCGACAGGTTGGCGTGGTGCGTGGCAACAGTCTGATCCTCAATCTGCCCGGCCAGCCCAAGGCCATCGGCGAAACCCTGGATGGAATATTCGCCGCGGTACCTTATTGCATCGACCTGATCGGCGGACCGTATATTGAGACCCATCCCGGCCGGGTGGAGGCCTTCCGCCCCAAATCTGCAATTCGTTCAAGACCGGAGCCGTAAATATTCCGGCGCCGGTTTTCCGTGTTATCGGGAAAACTGGCGATGGAATGCGCCGCTGAAATTGATCTCGTGGGCGGTATCGGCCCCGATCATGCATTGATCCAGGCTTTTTGGCATTTCGGCATGATCGGCCGATCTTGGAATGCGGCCGCCCATGATCTCGGCCTCGTATTGCGGATGCAATGGCTGCTTGCCTGGATCGGCGTAACCGTTCGGATATGTCGGCAAACTGGTTGACAGGTCGTACTTGTCCGTCGCGCCAAGGGTATGCAGCAACTCATGTGCAATCACCACGTTGTTCTGCGCCTCCTGTTCCTTGCTCGCGAATACGTGAACCACGCCAACCAGGCCCTTTTGCAGGCCGAGTGAATGGTCCAGTTCCTTGTCATACTCGACTTCATGGTAGATCAGGAACAGCCTGACCTTGGCCGGGTGCGGCAGAAAACCGTTTTTCTCCTGTCGCCAGGCCCAGATTCTCAGTTTCAGGCTCCACCATGCCACCTGCAGCCCATTACCGCCAAACGGCGGCGCAGGAGGAAGTTCATGGGCTTCCGGCGCGATCCTCATATCCAGTGCACCCGACAGCTTCAAACCATAACGGCTCGCCTGTTTTTCCAGAAAGCTGTCGATGTCATCAAATGCACTGACATTCAAATGTTGCAAGTACTCGGATACCGTCTCGCTGCCGTCACCATTGATCGGCACGATGGCAACCTGAAGGGGCGCCCTCCAGCTTCTGACCAGATATTGTTCACCGAAGTGAACCAGTGCCACGATTGCCAGCAGGCCAAGCAAAACGAGGATGCGAATTCGGCGAAATGCCATGAGTGTGTATGTTTTGATGCGGTCTGCATGCCTTAACGGCAGACCTCGCCTATCCTTGAATGCGCCAAGGTTTGTTGCCAGTCCGCATATTTCGTCAGACAGGCCGTCAAAATATGGAGATGCGATGGATCAAGGCATGGCAGGTACGGCTTTTTCAGGCTCCGTCGAGGATTTCTTTCCTACGCCCAGACTCATCTTGCTGCCCACCTGCCTGTCCTTAGCTTCCTGCTTGACCGGATCGCCAGCATTTACCCTGGCTGCATCCAAGCCGCGCTTGACGAGCTCCTCCCGCATGGCCTGGCTGCGCGACTGAGCCAGCTTGTTCAATTCACTGTCATCGACGACCGTCTTTTGCGTCAACCGCTCCAGCAATTCGGCATGGAAGGCCGAGGGCGGACCGGGATCACGCGTCTTGAAACGGCGCGCGAGCCGTTCGACCGCCTCGCTTTCCATCACGCGCGCTGCGGCGCCGGCATTCCTGTCCCTGAAGCTTTCGCGCAGCTTCTGGTAATCCTGCTTGCCCGCAGCTGCCTTGTAACGATCCTCCAGCCATGTCTGCATCTTGTACAGGTTCACATCGACCGGCCCCGGTGCCTCGTTTGGCGCGACCCTGATTCCCGCCACGTCAGCTGCCTGTCGGCGAATTTCCATTTCCTGCAGGGCACGGCGATCCACAACCGGGTCGAAGCCGGGCTCGAGCGTGAGCGTCAGTGCGGGCCGTTTCGATAGGGCTTCTGCGAGCATTTTCAGTTTTTCCTGCTCGGGTGGCATAAGCTTGCTGCTGCCGGGATCAAAAGTCACGGCTTCGAGTTTTTCCGAGCTGACGCCCAGCAGCTTGCCCAGTGCACGGAATGGCGCGGTTACCAGTTTCGTGAGCACATTGACGATGGCTTTCCAGATGATTTTCCCGTAGCTGAACTTGGGGTCGTCGAGGCTGCCGGAGATTGGCAAGTCAAGGTCGATGACGCCGTTGCTGTCTTCCAGCAGGGCAATGGCCAAATCGAGTGGCAGTTTCATCGCATCCTTGCTGTCCACCCGTTCACCCAGCTTCAGCTTGTTGATGACGAATTTGTTTTCACCCGCCAGCTGGCGATTTTTGATCTTGTATTCGAGATCGACCGATAGTTTGCCGGAATCGATTTTCCGTCCCGCGAACTTGCCCGAATAAGGCGTGAGACTGGTCATCTCCAAATTACGGAAAGAGAGTCTCAGATCGGTGAAATCCGTGGCCTTGAATGGCTGAATGGAACCACGCACCCGCGCCGAGCCAAATTCATCGACCTTGCCATCCAGCTCCACTTGCGCGAATGTCGCAGGATCGGCCGACAAGCCCGTTACCACGCCGCTCAAGGCATGCATGCGCGTGCCGAATTGCGGCGTCAGCGAAAGATCGACGAATTCGGCATTGGCTTCCTCGATGCGCAGGCGTTCAATGACCAGCGGGAACGAGGGCTTGTCACTTGCAGCTGGCACGGCAGGTGACGGCGCCGGCGCGGGAGGCGTGGCATCAGCTTCCGGTTCTTCCACTGCCTTGCTCACACTTGAAGCCTGCTCGGGTTTGGGCGACTCCGACGAACGCAGAATACGTTTCAGGTTGATGCTCTTGTCTTCGAAAATGATGACCTTGCCGAAAGGCCTGACCGCCACCAGTTCGCGCATATGCAGGCTGTTGGGGCCGAGATTGAATTCAAGACTGTTGGACGACAGCTTCTCCCAGCCGAGGAATGCCTCGTTGGTGTCTTCCTCGGTAATGGCAAGCGTGTCCACCGCAAAGCCGCCGTCGTAATCCAGTTTCATCGTCTCCTTGCCTTTGGCGAAATCCAGTTTTCCGCTTGAAGACAATGTTCCGGATTGCAGCTTCAGACGCGCAACCTTATTCACGTAGGGCGCAAAAGGCTTGAACGACAGGTTAGCCAGTTTGAGATCGAGCTTGCCACTGGCCTTGCCTGGTATGACGCTGCCGATTGCCTTGAATGTACCGCCCTGCCTGATGGCAAGCCCCACCTCGACCGGCAGCGGCTTGTTCAGGTCCAGAGTGATGTCACGAACCAGCGCGCGACCGCTGACGATATCGAGCTTGACCGGCGTGGGGGCCGACTCATCCGTCACCGCCACTTCAACACCGTCGATGCCCAGTTTTCCAAGATTCAGGTCCAGCCCCGGCCCTGCCGCGCCAGTGGCATGGGAAGCCGGCTGGGCAACAGGCGCATCGGGATGTTTCGCCAGAATGGCGTTCCAGTTGATCCGCTTGTCCTTGTCCAGCTTGACTGAGGTTTTTGCGCCCGAGAGCTCAATCGCATCGATACTGAGTCTCTTGTCAGCCAGCGCAAGCTTGGCGTTGAGCAGACGGGTCTGATCGAGTTGCGCGACATTATCCGCGCCGGAAAATACGCTCACCGGCCCCAGTACGGCATTGACCGGGCCAATAACGATGAGGGGTTTATCGCCCACCTCGCCTTCGAGTCTGGCGTTGAGTTCGAATCCGGACGCCTCGACACGCAATGGGGCGGCAAAGCCCTTGTCGGTGTAGCGCGCCGACCAGTCACCAAGATTGATGCTGTTCACCGCGATTTTCCAGGGTGGTGCGGATGAGGCAGGCGACTTGGATGCGGCTTCGGTTTTGGCGGGAGATGGTGGCGCATCCCCGGCAACCGCAAACAGCGTCTGCCAGTCGAGCCTGCCGTCGACCTCGCGCGTCGCGGCCAGCTTGCCGCCGGAGAGACTAACAGCCGCCACGCTGACACTGCGCTTGAACAAATCGAGGTTGGCGTTTTCTATTTTCGCTTCGGCGAGTTCGAACACCCGCTCACCACCACTGCGCGGGGCCAGCGCCAGATTCTGCAATACAAGATTGGCACCATTGACTTGCATCCAGGGACGGTCTGGCCTGGGCTTGCCGGATTTGTCCGGGCCGCTCTTGTCCTTCACCAGGGCAAAGCGGTATCGCATACCGGCTGCCAGCGTGCCGGAAGGCAATTCGAAATTGCGTTGTGTCTTGATGACGCGCCGCAGATTGGGCAGGTTGACGCCTTCCAATGCCACTTCCCCATCGGATTTGACCGGGTTGAGCGACACATCGCCCTTCCACTTGAGAGTACCGCCCTGCTCGGGCAACTTGGCGGCGATCAAATAATTGCCACGGTCCTCTGGCAGCGTGGACAGGCCGTCCAGTTCAATGCCCAGCGGAGTCAGGCTGACCCTGAACGGCTCGCCCGCGCGATTGGCATCGGTGTAATCGATGTCCCCTTTTTCGATCTTGATGTGGTCGATCAGCACACGCGGCATGGTGTCCTTGGGCGGCTCCTTGTCTTCGTTGAGCTTGTCGATCAGTGCCTGCCAGTTGAGCTTTCCGCCCGGCTGCACGACAAAATTGGCACGCGGCCCGGAAAGCTGGATATCCCGGATGCGCCATGCAAACCGGAACAGGCCCGTGGTATCGAGATTGACATACAGCCTGTCAAAGCCCGCCAGCGGCTTGCCGGATTTTTCGGCCAGCTTCAGGCCTTGTATCGTCGCTTCCAGCGTCAACGGGTTGAATTCGACTTTCTGTGCGCTCAACTGGCTGGCAAGTTTTTTCTCTCCGACCCAGGGCAGGAGTTTCTTCGCCACCGGATCAACCAGAAAAAAACCAAAGACCAGATAAAACCCGAACACACCTGCTGCGACCAGAAATGGCAGGCTTAGCAGAATTTTTGTCAGACGCGCAAGCACGACAGCCCCCTTTTTTGTTGTTGCATCGTCGTGGAATATCAAGGTTCAGCTTAGCCTGTATTGGCCGCCGGTGACATTCACTTATTTGTTAATTTTCGTCCGGTCTGGGCGCAGGCTCCAAAGATTCCCGGATCAATCTGAACAGTGCCCGGCTGGATTTGGGCGGCTTGTTCTGAGCCGCCTCGTGGCGGGCATTGCGGATTAATTGTCTCAACTGGGTAGCATCCGCATCAGGATAGTCGCGCAAGAAATCCGTCAACACCTCATCGTGTTCGATCAGGCGGTCACGCCAGCGTTCGATGCGATGCAGCAGCGCCTTTTCCTCGTCGGAATCGCCCCGCCAGGCAGCCAGCTGGCGGGCGATGGGTTCCGGGTCGATACCGCGCATGAGTCGTCCGATATACTGCAACTGTCGCCGGATTGCGCCATGCTTCGTAAAACGCCGGCAATCTTCAACCGCACGGCGCAGTTCGTCAGGCAATGGCAGCTTTTCCAGCTTGGCTTGCGGCAGCTTGACCAGTTCGCCGCCCAAATCCTGCAAGGCCAACATGGCCTGCTTGATTCTGGTTTTGGAAGGCGGCTCCGGCTGTTCCTCGCCTGGTGCTTCATGATCTTGATCGCGCATGAAAGGTCTGGTGTCGTGAATCAAGGATAGAGACGTAGAATAGGCATTTATTTTACGTTGACTTGCCCATGTCCGACGCAGGATTTTCCTACACGCAAATCGATTTCAAACGGATCGCACAATTCGTTCTTGACCATGCTAAAGCGGCAGGCGCCAGCGCCGCCGATACCGAAGTCTCGGAAGGCTTTGGCCAGACCGTTACCGTACGCAAGGCCGAGATCGAAACCGTGGAGTTCAACAAGGACAAAGGCGTGGGCGTGACGGTCTACATGGGCCATCGCAAGGGCCACACCAGCACCTCCGATTTGTCCGATGCCGCGCTGAAAGCCACGGTGGAAAAAGCCGCCACCATCGCCCGCCACACGGCGGAAGATGAAGCCGCCGGCCTGCCCGACCGCGACTGGCTGGCCACGGACCTTCCGGAACTGGATCTGTTCCACCCCTGGGACATCAGCGTGGAACAGGCCGCGGAGATGGCAAAAGCCTGCGAGGCCGCTGCCTTCAAGGTCGATCGCCGCATTGAAAACTCGGAAGGCGCCAGCGTTTCGATCCAGGCCTCGCACTTCATCTACGCCAACTCGCTGGGCTTCATGGGCGGCTATGCCGGATCGCGCCACAGCATTTCCGCAGCCGTGATTGCCGCCGAAAAAGGCGCCATGCAGCGGGATTACTGGTACAGCAGCGCGCGCGATGCCGCCGACCTCGAGTCTGCCGAACAGGTGGGCCGCATGGCAGGTAAACGCAGCGTGCGGCGGCTGAATGCCAGGAAGCTCGATACGCGCACCTGCCCGGTGGTGTTTGAAGCACCCGTCGCCATTAGCCTGTTAAACAGCTTTGTTGGCGCCGTGTCAGGTGGCAGCCTGTATCGCAAGTCCTCATTTCTGCTCGACAGCCTGGGGCAAGCGATCTTTTCGCCTATCGTAAACTTGCGCGAAGACCCGTTCATCGTCAAAGGATTGGGCTCGTGCCCCTTCGATAACGAAGGTGTGAAGGTCGCTGCACGCGATGTGGTAAAAGACGGCATCGTGCAAGGCTATTTCCTTTCCACTTATTCCGCGCGCAAGCTGGGCATGGTCAGCACCGGCAATGCCGGCGGCAGCCACAACCTGCTCATGCAACCCGGCGAACTTGACCTGCCCGGCCTGCTGAAAAAAATGGGCACAGGGCTATTGGTCACTGAAATGCTTGGCCAGGGCGCCAACATGGTGACCGGCGATTATTCGCGCGGCGCAGCGGGCTTCTGGGTGGAAAATGGTGAGATCCAATACCCGGTGGAAGAGATCACCATCGCTGGCAACCTCAAGGACATGTACAAAGGCATTCTCGCCATCGGCAAGGACGTCGACCGCCGCGGCAGCAAGCAGACCGGATCGATTCTGATTGACCGGATGACGGTAGCGGGCAATTAGGATTCAGGAATCAAAGGCCCAGGATCAATGATCAAGGAGCTTCTCAAAACAGCCCGGGGAGTGTATGCGATCCTGTTTCTTGCACTACTGGCCGCCTGCGACCGCCCGCCACAACTCCCACGCCTGAATGAAGGCGATACCATCGTCGCCTTTGGCGACAGCCTCACTCACGGCACCGGCACCTCGCATGAAAATTCCTATCCGGCCGCGCTCTCCCGCCTCATCCGTCGCACCGTCATCAATGCAGGCGTACCCGGAGAAACCACGTCGGAAGGGCTTGAGCGGTTGCCGGACATTCTCGAAGAACATCAACCCAGACTCGTGTTGCTTTGCCTGGGCGGCAACGACATGCTCAAACATCAGGACAACGGCCAGACCGAATCCAACCTGCGCGCCATGATTCAATCCATACGCGCCACCGGCGCGAATGTGGTGCTGATCGGCGTGCCCGAGCCCAAACTCTTTTCCGGGGCGCCAGATTTCTACGAAAAGCTCGCCGAGGAATTCAGCCTGCCTTACGAGGGTGAAATTTTCAACGAAGTGCTGAAAGACAACCGCCTGAAATCCGACCCCATCCACGCCAATAGCGCGGGCTACCGCGTTGTTGCCGAGCGGCTGGCCGAACTACTCAAGGAAACAGGAGCCTTGCCATGAATTCACTTTTCACGCTCAGCCGCTGGATTGATTCACTGAATGAAAGCGCAGGGAAGCTGGTCATGTGGCTGGTGCTGATCGCCACACTCGTCGCCACTGGCAACGCGCTGGCCAAATATCTTCTGGGCGAAGGCTCCAACGCCTGGCTGGAAGCGCAGTGGTATGGCTTTGGTGCGATGTTTCTGCTAGGCGCGGGCTATACGCTGCGGCACAACGGTCATGTGCGCATCGATATCCTTTATCAGCGGCTTTCCCCCAAGGGCCAGGCATGGATCGACCTGCTTGGCGGCGTGCTGTTTTTGCTGCCGGTCGCCGGCCTGCTTGCCTGGCTGTCGTGGCCGCTTTTCTTGGAGTCGTGGCGCATTCAGGAAATGTCGCCCGACGAAGGCGGGCTCATTCGCTGGCCGGTCAAACTGCTCCTGCCCTTGGGGTTTGCCCTTTTGCTGTTGCAGTGTATCTCCGAAATCATCAAGCGCATCGGCGTGATAAGGGGTGATATCGCCCCCATCACCGAAAAACCGTCCGAGGAGGTATGAGCATGGAATGGCTCGCACCGCTCATGTTCCTGTCGCTGGTCGTTTTCCTGCTGTTGGGCTATCCCGTGGCGTTTTCGCTCGCCGCCAATGGCCTGGTGTTTGCCACACTCAGCATTTATCTGGGGCTCTTTGATTTCTCTTTTCTGCAAGCGCTGCCGGAACGCATCTATGGCATTGCCAGCAACCAGACCCTGCTGGCCATTCCCTTCTTTACCTTCATGGGCCTGATCCTGGAACGCTCCGGCATGGCAGAGGATTTGCTCGACACCCTAGGGCAGTTGTTCGGCCGCGTGCGCGGCGGGCTGGCGTATTCGGTGATTCTGGTTGGCGCGCTGCTCGCTGCCACCACCGGCGTCGTTGCCGCTTCCGTGATAGCCATGGGCCTGATATCACTGCCCATCATGCTGCGCTATGGCTATGACAAGCGGCTCGCATCCGGCGTCATCGCCGCCTCGGGTACGCTGGCACAGATCATTCCTCCCAGTCTCGTGCTCATCGTGTTGGCCGACCAGTTGGGCGCCTCGGTCGGCGATATGTACAAGGGCGCGTTGTACCCCGGTCTGGTTCTGGTCGGCCTGTTTTTGCTGTTGATATTCGTCATCTCTCTCATCAAGCCCGATGCCACGCCGGCCCTGCCCGCATCGACACGCACACTCACCACCGCGCAGCTCACCACACGCATCTTCACCTCACTGATGCCGCCGCTGGTGCTGATCTTCCTCGTGCTGGGCACCATTTTCCTCGGCATTGCCACGCCTACCGAAGGCGGCGCGCTGGGCGCGACCGGCGCGCTGGCGCTGGCGGCCATCAAGGGCCGGTTGAAACTGAACATCCTCAACCAGTCAATGGACACGACGCTTAAGCTCACCAGCTTCGTCATCTTCATCCTCATCGGCTCCACCGTGTTTTCGCTCACCTTCCGTGGCCTTTCGGGCGATCTGTGGGTGGAAGGCCTGTTCAATCACCTGCCCGGCGGCGTCATTGGCTTTCTCATCGCGGTGAACATCCTGGTATTCTTGCTCGCCTTTTTCCTCGACTTTTTCGAGATCGCCTTCATCGTCGTGCCGCTCCTGCTGCCGGTGGCCTTGAAACTTGGCATCGACCCCATCTGGTTCGGCGTCATGCTCGCGGTCAACATGCAGACCTCCTTCATGCATCCGCCTTTCGGCTTCGCACTGTTTTATCTGAAGAGCGTCGCCCCGCCCGAAATAAAAACCACCGACATCTACTGGGGCGCCGTGCCTTTCCTCGTCATCCAGTTGATCGTCGTAGGGCTGGTCATCGGCTTCCCTGAGCTGGTTGGTCATCATGCCCAGACCATATCCAGCGGGGTCATCGAGATTCCGATGGAGTCGGATGCCTATGGAGACTTTTATTTGCCTAAAGAATGGCGTTGATTAGCTTGGCAGCAAGCCATTCATGCGCTCCCCACGCCGTGGCTCTGCCATCATTTCCGCAACCGTATCGCGCCAGTTAGCCCGCATATTTCATCAATGAGAGGTCGGCACAACCTTTAGACCCGCATAAAATCAGCTTGCGAGAAGATTTTGCGAGGAGTTGTGCCGATGCCAAAGTGTACCGCTGATGAGATG
>JACAED010000006.1 GCA_013389025.1 Hydrogenophilaceae bacterium | reverse complement strand
TCCGCGACATGCGCACCATCGTCGAGGTGCTGGCCGAGCATGCCGCGCGGATTCAGGACCCCTATGAGCTTACTGCCATCATCCGCGTGGCGCTCGGCCGCAGCATCGTGCAGCAGATCTTTGGCCGCGAAGCCGAACTTCCCGTGATGTCGCTGGAACAAAGCCTCGAGCGCCTGCTGATGCAGGCCATGAACGCCAGCGGCGACAACGGCATCATCGAACCCGGCCTCGCCACCAACCTCATGGATCAGGCCAGCAAGGCGGTCAGTCGCCAGGAAGCGCTGGGCCAGCTACCCGTGCTGCTGGTGCCAGCCGTGCTGCGTCCGTTGCTTTCCCGTTTTCTGCGCCGTGCGCTGCCGCAGCTCAAGGTGCTATCCCATGCCGAAATTCCTGACGGCAAGAACATCCGAGTGACATCCCTCATAGGAGGTACAGTGTGAACGTAAGGAAAATCCAAGCCAGAACATCCCGCGAAGCCATGCGCAAACTGCGCGAGGAACTGGGGGAGGACGCCGTCATCCTGTCCAGTAACAGTGTTGCGGGCGGCGTTGAACTGATAGCCCTGCCGGCCGATGACATTGCCGCGCTGGCGCAGCCGGTGGTGGAAGCGAGGTCGGAGCCCGTGCCGCCTTCCAAGCCGGCGCCGGAGCCTGTACCGCCTTCAAGAACGCCGCAAGCCATGCACGAGTCGGCTGCAATGCCCTTCATGCAGGCCATGTCGCAGTTCGCGGCCATGCCTGCCCTAGACATGATGCCGCCTGAAAAGGACATGGCCTGGCTGGAACAGATCATGGGCGAGATGCGCAGCATGCACGAGAGCCTGCGCATGCAGATGCAGGAAATGAACTGGAGCGACCTGTCGCGACGCGAGCCGGTCAAAGCCTGGCTCACACGCGAACTGCTGTCCGTCGGATTCAGCACGGGCTTATCCAGAAACATCGCCTCGCGACTGCCTGCCGAAATCAATGTCCGCGAACAGGCCACGGGCTGGGCCAAGGCCATGCTTGCACGCAACCTGCACACGGTGGACAACGAAGCCGGCCTGCTCGATCAGGGCGGCATCTTTGCGCTGATGGGGCCGACGGGCGCAGGCAAGACTACCACGACCGCCAAGCTGGCCGCGCGTTTCGTCGTGCGGCACGGCGCCGAGAAACTCGCGCTGCTGACTACCGATGGCTACCGCATCGGCGGCCACGAACAACTGCGCATCTACGGCAAGATTCTCGGCGTGGCCGTGCACAATGTCCGCGACGCCGCCGACCTGCGCCTGGCACTGGCCGAACTGCGCGGCAAGCAGACCGTGCTGATCGATACCGTCGGCATGAGCCAGCGCGACCAGGCCGTGGCCGAGCAGATCGCCATGCTCGACCAGGCCGGCAAGACTGTCAAGAAACTGCTGATGCTCAACGCCACCAGCCACGGCGACACACTCAATGAAGTGGTTCAGGCCTACAAGGGCCAAGGCTTGAGCGGCTGCATCATTTCCAAGACCGACGAAGCGGCGAGCCTCGGTCCGGTGCTGGACTGTGCCATCCGCAACAAGCTGCTGGTGCATTACATTGCCACCGGACAGCGCGTGCCCGAAGACCTTTATCTCGGCAACCGGCAATACCTGGTGCATCGCGCCTTCAGGTATCGTCCCGGCCAGTCGCCGTATTTCGTCAGCGATGAAGACCTGCCCTATGTCATGATGGCAGGTGCTTCGGCATCCGGTATGCATTCGGAAGGCGAGGTGGCCCATGGCTAGGATGTTCCTGGATCAGGCCGAAGGACTGCGCCGCCTCGTTGGCACAGGCAGCATGCAGATCATCCCGGTCATGTCCGGCAGCCGTGGCGCCGGCAAGACCACGGCTGTGGCCAACCTGGCTTCGTCGCTCTCGCAGATGGGACGCGATGTGCTGGTGATCGACGACGTCGGCGGTACCCATGGCGTCTGCGGCGCCCTGGGTATCGAAATGCGCGGTTGCCTCACCGATGTCCTTGCAGGTCGATGCGCGCTTGAAGACGTCATCGAGCAAGGCAGGTGTGGCGTGCGCGCCTTGTCCATGGGCAAGCGCTACCGTGCCATGAGCGAAGGCAGCAGCAGCCTGCCGGTGCCGCTGGATGCGTGGGCCGCGCAGGTGCATCCCGCACCGGATGTCGTACTGATCGACCTGCCTGGCGGCAATCCGGCACTGAGTCCAGAAGGTCTGCGCAAGTCAGAAGTGGTGATTGCCATGCTGCCCGGCAGCGAATCCATCATGTCAGGCTATGCACTGATGAAGCGCCTGTCACGCGACCACGGCATCAGCCGCTTCCACATCCTCGTCAATCGCCTGTCCCGGCCCGAGGACGGCGAGGACATCGCCCGTAACGTCATCGACACCGCCGCCGATTTTCTGGGCGTGGAAGTCAGCTGCATGGGCTTCATTCCTGACGATGCGCGCCTGCCACAGGCGGGCAAATTCAACCAGCCGGTGGTCGAGGTTTATCCCGTCTCTGCTGCTTCCCGCCAGTTCAAGCGTGTGGCCGAAGGCCTGCTGCGCTGGCCGGCATTGCAGCCGCGCGGCGAGGTCAACCGCTTCATGAGCCATCTGGCGATGGGTTGCACGGGCTGATTGAAAGGTTACGAGAAATGGAGGCCACCATGTACACGGCAACCGGAAAAGCTGAAAAATCGGAGTCCATCAAGCAGTACGCGCCCATGGTCAAGCGCATTGCCCACCACATGATGGGGCGGCTGCCCGCCAGCGTGGAGGAGGATGACCTGATCCAGGCCGGCATGATCGGCCTGCTCGATGCATTCAGCCGCTACGACGTCACTCAGAATTCCCAGTTCGAGGCCTATGCCATCCAGCGCATCCGTGGTGCCATGCTGGACGAATTGCGCCAGACCGACTGGGCGCCGCGCAGCGTGCGCCAGAACATGCGCAAGATCGAGAAAGCCATCAACGAACTGCAGCATCAGCTTGGCAAACCACCCAGCGAGGGGGAGATCGCCGAACTCATGGGCGTGCCGCTGGAGGAATATCAGCGCATGCTGAGCGAAAGCCACGGCCACCAGCTGATATATCTGGACGATTTCGGCATCAACGAGGATGACGAATCCTATCTCGACCGCAACTGTCCCGATCTGTCCGAAGAGCCGCTGGAAAGGCTGATGGACGAAAACTTCAAAAAGTGCCTCATTGCTGCCATCGACATCCTGCCCGAGCGGGAAAAACTCATGATGTCCCTATACTACGAGGAAGAACTCAACCTGCGCGAAATCGGCGAGATCATGGGCGTGGGCATCTCGCGCGTCAGCCAGCTCCACAGCCAGGCCATCGCTCGTCTGCGCAACAAGTTGCGCGAGGACAAATGGATACTTCCAGCCTGATCGGGCTAGTCCTGGCGCTGGTCGCCGTCCTGGGCACGCAGGCCATCGAGGGCGGCGCCCTGTCCCTGTATCTTCAGCCTGCCGCGTTTCTCATCGTGGTGCTGGGCACGCTGGCCGCGGTGGTCATGCAGAATCCCTGGCCCACGCTCAGGCATGGCTTTGGCATGACGCGCTGGCTCCTGCATCCGCCGGACGACGACATCGATGGCGCCATCGGACGCATCAAGCGCTGGTCGCAGATCGCCCGTCAGGAAGGCCCGCTGGCACTGGAAAAAATCATCCCCCAGGTACACGACCCCTACATCAAGGGCGGCCTGCAAATGGTGGCGGACGGTACCGACCCTGCCCATCTGGCCGAGGCGATGGAAATCGACATCGACGCCTTCGAAGAGCGCGAGCTGCGCGCCTGCCGCATCTGGGAATCCGCCGGCGGCTACGCCCCCACCATGGGAATCCTCGGCGCGGTCATGGGCCTGGTGCATGTCATGCAGAACCTCACCGATCCCTCGAAGATCGGCATCGGCATCGCCGTCGCCTTCGTTGCCACCATCTACGGCGTGGGGCTGGCCAACCTGGTGTTTTTGCCCATCTACCACAAGCTGCGCAACGTCGTCTCGCACCGCGTGCGCCACCGCGAAATGATCCGCGACGGCATGGTCAGCATGGCGCGTGGCGACAACCCGCGCCTGACCGAGCAGCGGCTGAAATACTATTTCTAATGATGCGCCATCGCAAATCCCGCCACACACCAGAGCACGACAAACACGAACGCTGGATGGTGTCGTACGCCGACTTCATCACCCTGCTGTTTGCCTTTTTTGTCGTCATGTATGGCGTGTCGTCCATCAACGAAGGCAAGTACCGCCAGGCTTCCGGCTCCATCAGCCGCGCCTTCCTGCAGGACAACGACCAGCAGGCCGAACCGCAGTTGCAGCCTTCGCAGCACATCACCATGGAAAACCTGACACGGCGCAAGATCGCCAAGGAACTCCAGGCCAGAAAAAAACTGCAGGAGAATCTGCAGCAGATCGAGCAAGGGCTCAACAACGCCATGGCGCCGCTGGTGCAAAACGGCAAGGTCGAGATCAAGCGCACCGATAAAGGCATCTACATCGACATCAATGCCAGCGCCCTGTTCGACAGCGGCAGCGCCGTGCTGTGGGCCGATGCCAAGCGCATCTTGTGGGGCGTGGCTGACCAGCTCGAACATCAATCCTATCGCATCACCGTCGAAGGCCACACCGACGACCAGCCCATCAACAGCCGCGATTTTGCCTCCAACTGGGAACTTTCCGCCCTGCGCGCCACCAGCGTGGTTCACCTGTTCCGCGACCGCGGCATCGACGAATCGCGCCTTCTCGCCGTCGGCCATGCCGCCACCCGTCCCGTTGTTCCCAACGACACCGAAGAAGGTCGCCAGCGCAACCGCCGAATCGCGCTCATGATTGAAATGCCTGAACAGGGCAAATGATCTAGAAGGCTTGGGTCTAGCGATAATCCATCGGAGACCAAGACATGAAAAATTCCCGCCTTTTCAAAAAAGAGTCGAAGATTCGGTTGGCGAGTCCGTTCGCATCATGCG